>JBATUY010000490.1:0-15347 GCA_049671465.1 Pricia sp.
CCTGCCGTTCCTTTAGCTGAATTTCCTTTAAGAAGCGTTCCGTTAGCTCACGGAGTTTTTCATTGTCCAGTTTTTTGCCGTCCTCCACGGTAGGGCTTAGGACAAAGCTCAGGGTGTTCTTCTTACAACGTGCGTTCATCTCCTGAGCGATTCTGAATTCCTCTGTTACCTCCTTTGCGTTGTCCCCTGCCACATATTGGCTGAGCACCACTTCGGCGTCCTTCCCCTTGTTCCATCCGTATACCATGGAAGCTCCGGTATGTGCTATGGACTTTCCCATGCCTATCATTTTCTGAAGTTTTTAAGGTGTTCGCCTATCTCCCTTGCCAATTTTTGGACTTCAGATTCCAGACGGGGATTCCGTTTCCTGAACATGTTCCCGATGCGGGTGAAACTGTTCTTAAAGTCCACCAAGGTTTTATAGCATTCCAATTGTTCCGCAGAAAGCCTTTCGATGACATTGCGGCCAAAGGCCGTGTTCCTGCAATATTCCGATAGGGATATCCCGGCACGTTCCGCTCTTTTTATAAGCAACTTTTTTTCGTAGATGGTACACCTGAATTTGATATAGGTCCTTTTCATTTTATTTCTTCTTTGCGACCATCGGGAGTAAAGCAAGTTTGTTTTTGTGGCAACAAAAACACATCTTGAATTCCCTGCCCGACAGCATCTTTCACATTTTCACATTGCCATTCGTTCATGTCCTTATAACCCTTATAAACTGATGACAAATCTTTCGCACCCCTATGTTCCATTAATGTTTTCGTTACCGACCTTCCATTGGAATCGTTGTCCAGATAGAGTTCGAGAGTTGCATATCCCTTTGAAACCGACATCACTTTTTGGATTAAAACCGTGGAATTCATTACTAAAAAATCCGATTCTTGTTCCATAGCCCCTTTATAGCCTAGGATGGACAGAAAATCGAACATCCCCTCCGTTACGGTAAGTTTTTGGTGGCCGGTTTGAATATGGGTGACATCTTTGGGCGCAGTACAGTTTTTCAGATACTTGTTACGAAGCTCCCATCCTCCGGAACCGTTCTTCAGTCCGATAGCGAAATACGGTTTTCCCTTAAACGTATAATGGACTTCCTTCACGTATTTCTTTGCGTTTCGAATATTGATCGCTCTTGATTTCATATAACCCAACAATGCGGGATGTCCAAGGGTCTTAACTTTTGCGATAACCACTTTGTCATCGACTTGGTTTTCCTTCTTTAAAATCGGTTGCTGCTGAAAAGAAAAAAGACTGTTCTCATTTGCTATAAATTCCAACGTCTCCTTTACGGTTCCATTTGTTACCTGGTATATCAGGTCGATAACATTTCCGCCTTTTCCTGCTCCATGGTCGTACCATCTATTGAGTTTCTTGCATACCTTGAAAGAGGCTTGGGTTTCTGAGCGGAACGGGCTCAGGAACCAAGCTTCTTTGTGGGTTGTCCTTGTAGGGAAGTGCCCTAGTTTTGCCAGCGCCCTTTCGATGGGAAAAGCTCGGGCTCTTTCGCACGTTAGTCCATTTGTTCTTTTTCTTTTCATGAGCAGATTACTTTTGGTGTTTTTTTTGATGATTTGATGAATTCCTTTCTTAGGGTTTGTATTTATAGGGTTTTGTCCTTCATCGTTTTGTTCATCGGTTCATCATTTTGCTATTTTTTTAAGCATTATCTGTCATCGTTTTATTTTTTGATGAGCAAATGATGATAGTATGATGACAGCCTCGGCATCGATAGATAAAGGTTTCGGCTCAATCCGTCATCGCTTCATCGAAATTTTCGAGCAAAAAGGATTTCATCACGGTAAAATAGCGCCCCTTCGAATCCAATAGCTGCATGGAAGCGTCCTGCCAGATTACCAATTTTTGATAGCTGAGCGTATTGTCCCTGTTTTCCAGTTTCCAGTCCCGCTTCAACAAACGCCTTAGCTGTGTCAGGTCGGTCTTTATCCGGGTCCTGTTCAATAGCTGCAGGGCATCCAAAGGGCAGAGATGTATCTCGTCCAGTTCAAACTGCTCCATAGCGCCCAGCAGAATCGTGGCCAGTTCCTTTTCCACCCTGTTCCTGTTGTTCCGTACCAATTTGTTCAGTGCCTTTGTCCGTATCTGCTGCGGGGTGAACCACATCCGTGTGCTGTGTTTGCTCGATAGCTTTCGTTGGCTCAAATAGTAGAGTAGGGCTGGTATTTCCGCTACCAGTTCATGTAGGAAGTCCGTCCGTTCTTTTTCCAGTACCGGTATCTTCAATACCCAAAAGCGGGTCTCGTTCCCGTCTATCTTTATAAAGCTGTCCTCGTTGTTGCTGCAGAGGATAAACTTGCCGAAGAACTCCACCTCCCGTTTGTCCTTGCCCTTGGCCTCCAGTTTATTGATGTTGGTCGTGCTCAGATACTTGATGCGTTCGGTAAGTTCCTCCTTGTTGAACAGTACCTCGTCTATACAGATGAGGAGCTTGTTCGCCCAGTCGGCATTGAACTGACTGCTAAAGCTGTCGTTGGTCAAGTAGGTCATATTGTTATCGAATATGGCCTTCATCCATTTTAGAAAGGTGCTCTTGCCCGTGGAGCGTTCCTTCGAGACTAAACATAGAATAGGTAATACCTGAACCGGTCTGATATAGAGCAATTGTAGGTAATCCAAACCTAATTCATAGTGCTTGCCAAAAATATGTTTCATAAAGTCCAAGGAGGCCTTACATTCCCCTTCCTTGGGGGTTACCGGCAAGGGAGAATACGTGTTATAGAACATTTTATATTCCTGGTTGAAATCGATGTGATTGGGTATACACGTAAAACCATCGTACTTGGGGACATTACCCAGAAAATCCTTGCCGTGGTCCTGGCGAATGGTCTCGATGTTCCAATGCACCAAGATTTCGTTGAAATGTCCTGCGATGGTAGGGGCCTGCACCAGTTTATAGTACGAAGTGCCTACTCGTAAATATGGTATTATTTTCATAAAAAATGTATTGACCGGCAAAGGCATGCCTTTGACTCATTGATTGTTCTATGGGCCGAATTAGATTGCCTGAACGGATTTCCGTTCGTTCTGGAGCAGCCAATGGACAATTTTCTTACGTTCAAAGAAAATCAGTTTTCCGTTGGGTTTGGAGTGCGGGATAATGCCCGCCGCGGTAAGTTTGTACAGATAGCTGCGGGAAATTCCGGTATAGTCACAGGTTTCCTCAAAGGTCAGTACCTTTTTGTTCGCTATCAGAAGTTTTTCCAAACGGTCTAGCCGTTCGAGAATTAAAAAATTGTCCATTGTTTTCCTTTTTTAGGGTTACGAAATGAACAAAAGCGCTTTTGTTTTCTTTCAATATTGTTACTGGATAAATGTATGGAAATAGGTGAATACAGGTAGGTGCTCATTTGAAAAAGTTATGCACAAATAACTGATATATAATATATTAAACCATAACACCCCAAAATATACGACCGTTACAAATCATTTATTTTATTTGGTTTCATTTGGTGTAAAATGAAATCAAAATATATATTGACCTATTGGTGCTTTTAATGAAAAAATCGGGGTTATCAACAGTTGAAAAAGTAGAATTAGGCAATTCAGATTCTCAAAAAAGCAAATTATCATCTTATTCTATCCAAAACTTATGATTTTCAATGATTAGAATAAATCAAGGGATACTTGTAAATTGTACAGTGCTACAATGATTATATTATCATTTTAAGACTGCATTGATATCATTTGTAGCGAAATGATATAAAATCAGATTCTTTTCGAAAAAAATTTACTTTATGTGCAAATTATGTGCAAATAATAAAGGCTTCAGGAGTGTAAACTCTCTGAAGCCTTGCTAATGCTAGCTCCCCCTCTTGGGCTCGAACCAAGGACCCTCTGATTAACAGTCAGATGCTCTAACCAACTGAGCTAAGGAGGAATTTAGGTTTTCTCTTTCATGCTTTTGCTAGCTTAACCCGCAGAAAACAGTCTAAGAGGGTGCAAATATAATTGTTTTTTTAAATGTCCCAAACAATTTTTGATTACTATTTATCCGTGAGCCAGCGATAAAGATCGTTTCCGTTGGCGAAAAGTACCAAGGCCAACAATAAAAAGAAACCTACCATCTGGGCGTATTCCAAAAATTTGTCGCTGGGCGTTCTGCCCGTGATGATTTCATAGAGCAGAAACATGACATGGCCCCCGTCGAGTGCAGGAATCGGTAGTAGGTTCAGCACGGCCAGCATTATCGACAGAAAGGCCGTTGTACCCCAAAACACCTGCCAATTCCAGGCATCCGGAAACAGACCGCCGATGGCAGCGAATCCGCCAACGCCTTTGTAGGCTCCGGTATCGGGATTGAAGATTTTCTTGAGCTGCTTTAAATAACCGGACACCGTACTCACGCCCTTGTCTATACCCGCGGGTATAGATTCCATAAACGTATATTTCTTGGTTTCGATTTTGAACAGGCCACGTTCTGCGTAATCTTCCAAGGTAAGACCACCGAGGGCCACGCCGAGCATTCCTTCATCACTGACCTTGGCTTTTAGTGTTTTCGAAGTGCCATCGCCGCGTTTGATTTCTACATCTATGGTTCCGCCTTTATTGTTTTTGAGTATAGGGGTGACCTCATCTACGTAAGTTACCTCTTGACCATTTATCGCAACTACTTCGTCGAATTCTTCGAAGCCGTTATCCACATTGGGGGAATCTTCGGGTACCGCTGCCACAACAAAAGGTTGTCGAAAACTGATAAACCGGATTTTGTCGGTATCATCGAGCAGTGTAGAAATGAAATCTACCGGCATCTCGTTTTTAATGATCCGACCGTCCCGTTCAATGGTAATCGTATTACCGTTGACGATTTCCATCATAACGCTTCCGAACTCTTTAACGGGGTTACCGTCTACCGCAATAATCTTATCGCCGGTCTGGATTCCGATTTTATCGCCTAAGTCCTTTTCCGTAACGGCAATGCCATCCTTCAAACTATCCGCAGGAATATACTGTTCGCCATAAGCATACGCCAGGCCTACATAAATTATAAAGGCAAGCATAAAGTTCACGGTCACCCCGCCGACCATAATGATCAGGCGCTGCCATGCGGGCTTGCTGCGGAACTCCCATGATTTGGGCTCCTCCTTCATCGCATCCGTATCCATACTCTCGTCGATCATACCGGCTATCTTCACATAACCGCCCAAAGGAAGCCATCCGATGCCATACACGGTCTCCCCTATTTTCTTTTTGAAAAGGGAAAATTTGACGTCGAAAAAGAGATAGAACTTCTCGACCCGGGTCTTGAACAATTTTGCAGGGATAAAATGCCCGAGCTCATGGAGCACGATCAAAAGGGAAAGACTTAAAAAGAACTGAACTGTCTTTATGATTATTGGACTCATCTACTAAAATATCTTGGTTTCATCTAGAAATCGGACTGTCATAGGACTAATACCGCGCCAATTTCAGCGCACAAAAGTACGCTTTTACCCTCGCTTAGAAAAAGAAAGTATTTTTGACCCGCCGCTTTTAAGAAACATTTGGCAGCACCGGACAGCGCAACCCTTGAACGTAAGGCTGTGCTACCGTATCTTTGTCAAAAATCGTATGGGTTCGTTTTTTGCCAAATATCGCCTTTTCGCCATAGTCTTTATCTGCCTTGCCGCGGTGATTATGTATTTGTTTTACGAAGCGCTTCAGCCCCAGAAAATGCTGGCCATCTATCAACCCTCGATGGTCAATCCAGAATTGGTGGATAGCACCCTGCAGTTCAAACGCAAGTATCATACGATTGCCGATTTTTCACTGACGAACCAAAACGGAGAGACCATCACACAGCAAGATTACAAGGATAAAATCTACATCGCCGATTTCTTTTTCACCACCTGCCCTACCATCTGCCCTATCATGACCAAAAACATGGCCGATATTCAAGAGCGTATCAAAAACGATGACGAGGTGATGTTATTGTCGCACTCCGTAACGCCGCAGATCGATTCCGTTGCCCAGCTCAAAAAGTACGCTTTGGAAAAAGGGGTAGACGACCGTAAATGGAACTTGGTGACAGGGGATAAAAAGCAAATCTATGAACTGGCCCGAAAATCGTATTTGGCGGTGAAAGAGGATGGCGATGGAGGTCCTTACGACATGATCCACACCGAGAATTTTATTTTGGTAGACAAAAAGCAGCGCATTCGCGGATTCTACGACGGCACCAAAAAGGAGGATGTCGACAAGTTGATGACAGACTTGGAGATTTTGAAGAATTCCGACGTCGATACGGAGGGATAATCTACGGGGTTTTCATTTAAACGTATTTATTTTAAAAGGGAAAATGCCAAAAATGTCACATGACTACCTCGCCGGCAGGCAGATAGGCGCCATTGAAATCTGACGGACAGCTACCTACGCCATCTATCAATACTAAATCGCGATTCTTTCGGTTCAGAGTTCTACCCCAGCTCGGAGCACATTTTTCGTTCAATTCCGAAATGCATCCTATCCACGACCTAGCAAGCTCCTTCAACCCCATAATTTGTTACGTTTCATCCTAACTCCAGGCCGCCATTTTCCTAGAAATCACCGAATTCATCTTTTTCCCGTAAAACATCCTTTTAATCCCATAATTTTCCCTTAAATTTGTCTTCCTTATAATCAATCTAAATAAAGATTGTGAAACGCACGGCATGACGGTAGCACAACTGAAAAGAGGACAAAAGGGTATCATCAGGGAGTTCACCGATGATATTGTTCCCGTAAAACTGATGGAACTGGGCTGCCTCCCTGGCAACGCTATTGAACTCGTACAGATTGCCCCGTTTAACGACCCCATTTATGTCAATGTCAACGGATGTCATATTGCCATCCGCCGCGAAACCGCGAGGCTTATCGAACTTGATATCGTCGAAGACATCCGCGCGCTATGAGCAAGCAGATCAATGTAGCCCTCATAGGCAACCCCAATACCGGCAAGACCTCCGTTTTCAACCAGTTGACCGGTCTTAAACAAAAAGTCGGCAACTACCCCGGCATTACCGTTGAAAAAAAAGAGGGTATCTGCAAGTTGCCCAGAGGTGTCAAGGCCCATATTCTTGACCTTCCGGGCACCTATAGTTTGAATACGACCTCGTTGGACGAGAGCGTTGCGGTCGAACTGTTATTGAACAAAAATGACAAAGATCACCCTGACGTAGCCGTCGTGATATCCGATGTAGAGAACCTGAAACGCAATCTTTTGTTGTTCACCCAGGTCAAAGACCTCAATATACCGGCCATTCTGGTCATCAATATGGCGGACAGGATGTCGCGAAGGGGTATTTCGTTGGATGTTGAGCTGCTGGAGGAAAAACTCGATACCAAAATCGCCATCGTAAGCACGCGTAAGGGCACGGGTATCGATGAACTAAAACAGCTCATTGCCGATTACAGGATGCTTTCCGCTGCTAAAAATGTGGATGTTACCGTCATCGCCCCAGAATATTTCGAAAAACTAAAGAAAACCTTTCCCAAACAGGACCTGTACAAGCTATGGTTGGTCATTACCCAAGATGTCAACTTTATGCCCATCGACAAAAAGTTGGTCGAGGACACCACGTCACTGTATACCAAACCGAAATCGGAACTCAAACGCCTACAGCAGAAAGAGACCATTCTGCGGTATCAGTTCATCAACGGCATTCTGAAAGAGACCTATAAGGTCGATCCCACGGCGGCCAAAGGCTTTCGGGCCAACCTCGATAAAATTTTGACCCATAAGGTCTTCGGATATCTTATTTTCTTGATGATTTTGCTGCTTATCTTCCAGGCCATCTATTCGTGGAGCGAATATCCGATGGATATGATCGATGAGTTTTTCGCGTCCGCCAGCGAATGGGTGAAAGGCACCCTGCCCGCCGGGGTATTCACCAACCTGTTGGCCGAGGGCATTTTGGCCGGTATCGGGGGTATCGTCATATTCATTCCCCAGATCGCGTTTCTTTTCTTCTTTATTTCACTGTTGGAAGAAACCGGGTATATGAGCCGGGTCGTGTTCTTGATGGATCGGTTGATGCGTCCGTTCGGCCTTAGCGGCAAAAGTGTCGTGCCCTTGATGTCGGGTACCGCCTGCGCCATTCCCGCCGTGATGGCCACCCGTACTATCGAAAACTGGAAGGAGCGTTTGATCACCATCTTGGTCATCCCCTTTACCACCTGTGCCGCCCGTTTGCCGATATACCTCATCATCATTGCCCTGGTCATTCCCGAAGGTACTTTTTTAGGGCTTAGCTTTAAGGCGTTGACCTTGATGCTACTGTATTTGATCGGATTCGCGACTTCGGTACTGTCCGCCATGCTGTTGAATAAAATTTTGACCATAAAGGGGCGTTCGTTCTTTGTGGTAGAAATGCCGAATTATAAGCTCCCCCTGTTCAAGAACGTGGCCTACACGGTTTGGGAAAAAACAAAGAGTTTCGTTTTCGGGGCAGGAAAAATCATCTTGGCCATATCCATCGTACTTTGGTTCTTGGGCTCGAACGGATTTTCGGAGGATTTCAAGAATGCCGAAAGCATCGTATCACAACGTATCGCGGAGGATGGCTTTTCGACCTACAGCCAAAACTACATGGCCAAAAAGCTTACTGATTTCAAAACGGAAAATAAGGTCAGCGTCATCGAGCAGCCCGACGCTATGGGGGTTGGCGCCCTTCAAGACAGCCTGAGAATACAGTCCGAAGCCTTAAAAAAGCGGGCAAAGAATCAAGAAATCGCAAGCTATAAACTAGAGCATTCGTATATCGGCTATATGGGGAAGGCCATTGAACCCATAGTAAGGCCCCTCGGATACGATTGGAAAATCGGTATCGCCGTTCTGACCTCCTTCGCCGCCCGTGAGGTGTTCGTCGGCACCTTGGCTACGATTTACAGCGTCGGCAGCGATGAGGAAGAAACCATTCAGAACCGGATGGCGGCAGAGGTCAACCCCAAGACCAAAAAGCCCTTGTTCAATCTGGCCTCCGGAATTTCGCTGTTGCTGTTCTACGCCTTCGCCATGCAATGTATGAGCACCTTGGCCATCGTAAAACGGGAAACCAACAGTTGGAAATGGCCCATGGGGCAGCTGGTTTTTATGAGTGCTTTTGCTTATATTGTTGCCTTTGTGGCGTATCAAGTGTTGAAGTAAAAGATATATAGCGGAAGTTGCTGTGGGCAGTTTTTGAAGAGTGATCAGTTACATTGGCATTTAAATAAATTGATAATTAATCGCTACCTCTTAACCGTTCAAGCCTGCCTGCCGTCAAGGTAGGTTTTAAAATAATCTTTGATCAACAGCGAGAGATTCTCGACACAAAATTAAAGTTCAAATCGTATGGATGTTTTTCAAAATATACTGGTCTATAGCATTCTCGCAGTGGCGGTCGGCTATCTGGTAAAGAAATTTTTATTGCCAAAATCGTTATTTGCTTCGGATAATGGAAATGCCAAAAGCTGCGGGCAAGATGACTGTGGATGCCATTGATCGAATGCTATTGCTTTTTTTGAAGAACCAAGACCGAGACTTTATGCCAAACCTTCGAGTATTCCCCCTATTTCTTTTACTGTTGACGGCCAACACGGCGCTGCACGCCCAAAATCTGAGTTCGGTCATTATCGATTCCACCACCAAAAAACCAATACCTTACGCTACGGTCCAATTCGATAATAGGGGCATGATTACCAATGAAGAGGGGCGGTTCAGTTTTTCGTTCGACGCTTCCATCGGGGAAAAAGATTCTTTGTTTATTTCGAGTATCGGCTATGAATCTATCGCAAAGCCCATCGGCGAATTTACCGACAGCGTCATTATCTTACGGCCCAAGGCCATCGAGCTGAAAGAGGTTATTGTTTCGAACAAAGACTATACACCTCGGGAAATCATTGAAATGGTCGAGGACAACATCGAGAAAAACTACTACACCGACTTTACCAAAAAGCGGGTTTTTTTACGGGAAACCTACCAGAACGAGGTGCTCAAAACCGACTACGAACTTAAGGAATCGACCATCGCGGCGTTTAACGAGAACTTTCTAGACAGTGTTATCCGTTCTTTTCCCAAAGAAAACACCTACTATACCGAAATGTTAGGCGACCTGTATGGTAACGAGGACGCCGATGATCAAAAATTGGATTTGATTAAAGCCTCCGAAATGTATGACAAGGACAAAAACCTGGATATCGAAAAATTGGAGGAGAAGTTCAACCAGATCGTGAAGGAGAATATCAAATCCGACTCGTATTTCAAAATTAAGTCCGGATGGTTTTTTGGCACTAAAATAGAAGCCGACGAGATGGGCGATCTATTTCAAGAGGATATCGATTCTACCGATGTGGCCGCTCTCAACGAACGCCTGCAAGAAGAAAAAAAGCAAAAGGAAGAGCGCCGAAAAAATTTTTCCGGGTATAAAGCCCGTGTATTGGGAGACCTTATCGAAAACCTTCCGATTTTTGATGACACTGATTATAATGTCATATTTAAGCCCAGAAGATATGAGCTTACCCTAAAAAATTTCACCTATCTCGGCGACCAAGCGGTCTATGTAATCGATTTTATACCCGATGGGTCACCCGAATTCAAGGGAACACTCTTCATAAACGCCGACGACTTCGCCCTGATCCGAATGGATTTCGAAAACACCGAAGATTTACGGGATTTCAGTCTACTGGGGGTTTCGATCAACGAGTATTTGGCAAAAGGCAGTATTCTGTTTGCCAAAGGCACCGACGAAAAATACCATTTACGGTACTACGACATCATTAAGGGGGTGCGGGGAGGCGTACAAAGGCCGCTTAAAATTATCGAGAAGAACAAAAATGTCAAGGGGCGGAGAAAACAGAATGAACTGTCCCTAGAGATAGACGCCGCTTTCGGGAATGTCAACCGCTACGAACTGGTCGTATTCGATGAAGAACCGATCAATGAGCAACAGTTCGAATATTTTAAGGAAAGCAATAAGATACTGCCGACCTACATGCCCAACTACGACCCTGAATTCTGGAAAGGCTACAATATTATGGAACCCAATCAGGCGATTCGTGCGTTTACTTCCGAGGCGGAGCTGGTTGAATGACCTTCGGGCATGGCGGTGGACAAGTATATTAAATCTTAAACAAGTTATTCTGATATTAACTTCCGATGGGCGCGATTGAGCGGCTATTTATGCGCTTACAACGCTATCACCGACCGGTCGCTCAGGTTCCGTACTCATCGTACGATTTCCAAAATTATCAAATGAACCCGGCACAACGTGTACATCAAAAGTACCGCCCAATAAACTGGTACAACAATAGCCCCCAACCTACTACCAAGAGTAATCCGCCCAAAGGGGTAATGGGACCGAGAAATTTCAATTTTTTTCCTTTGGAAGCGCTTACCGTAAGTCCGTAAATGCTGAACGAAAACAAAAACGTGCCGATCAAAAAGCAGTAGACCATGTATTTTTGCGGAGGTGTATCCAGATTAAAATTAAAGCCTATCATAATCAACACGATGGCATGGTACATCTGATATTTGACACCGGTCTCCAAGCTTTTTAGCTGTTCTTCCGAGAATGATTTTTTAAGGGCGTGCGCACCGAACGCACCAAGGATTACGGCCAATAGACCGAACAGTGCGCCAACAGATTGGGCGATGAGAACCATATTTTTTTATTTTAAACAAAGATAGGGGTTCTCTGTAGTCTTTGAATTTAGCAGCAGCTCAAAAGCATCCAGCGTTCCGCACCTCAATTATCTTCATCATAAAAAAACTGCTCCTTCACAATCTTACCATCCTTCACTTGGTAGACGGCGATTTCTTCCATTTGTGAGCGTTGGCCAGAAGGTTTGTGGGTGGTATCCATGGTAAAAACACATGAAAACCAGTTTCCGGCAATGATGGGGTCGGAAGCTTTACTACTGTGCACCTCGAAATTTTCTTGCCACCACTCCCCTTTCTTCTGAATGCCTTCGAAACCTTCGACGTGGGCTCCCTCTGCCGTGCCGTCGTTCTCGATACTTACGATTTTGGGGCTGTACAGTTCTTGATAGGGCTTTTCAAAATCCCCTTGATTGCACCAATCTACCAGTTTTTTAGCGATTTCCTTTGTTTCCATGCTACGGGCTGTTTAATGATTAGTCCAACAAAATACGACACATACCCTTAAAAAACAATAGGTTAACAAAACTTAATATTGCTTACGCATAAAATATCAATACATCAAAAAGCGTTCTGATCGAGGAAGATAAGTCGAAGAAAATAAATTGTAGCTAGTCAAGGCCTATTTGATGGGCACAGTTATGGCTTGGTCTGAAGTAAGCTTAAAGGAACATTCAGCAAAACTTGGCGGCCCGAAGGTTTTCATTTTTCCTTTGGAAAATCCCAAGGGCTCTTTTGGGATGCCCATTATGTTCGTATCCAGTTCCCCGTTTCCGTTCTCATCGTGAAAAGCGGCAATCGCATAGGTGCCTTTGGGCAAATCTTTGAGCACGACCTCGGTGCTTCCCTTTTTGCTGGGTACGGAATTGGCCTTGAACACCTTGTCGAATTCCAGAAAACCATCGGAGCTATTGTAAACGGCTACGCTGATTTTGCCCTCGTTCGATTTTACGTTGTTAACCGTTACGGTAAGGTCGAATTGTGCCATAGTAAATAATGGAATTAAGAAAAAAAGAGCGGATAATTTCATGTCAATCATATTTTTTGAAGTTCAGTGGGTATCCGAGTTTCAAAAAACATACCACAATCATTCGGTAGGCTCCGGAAACCTTTCCACCAAGAACTGGTACATATCTTGTGTTTCGGTCGAATCGGCAAAGTTAAGATATAGCTTGAGCGAATCTTGATAGGTTACGGCAATTTTTTGATGCGAAAAGTTATCGACGAAAACATAGACTTTCTTATCGGTAAGTGAATCTTTGAATTCCCGGTAAATACCTTTGCCTTTTTCTTGGGCCGAAAAACCGGTCAAACGCTCCATGGGCGGAATTTTTTCCACAAACTTGACACTATCCAATTCCGAATATTTGAGGGTCTTATAGTAGAATCCGGATAAGATTTTCATATCATCCGTATCTTTTGAAATCCAGTTCTTATAGTGCATGACAAATGCGGTCAGGCAAACGATGACGGTGAACACCGCCAAAATATTCCATAACCAATGCTGTTTTTTCAATGGATATTCTTTTTAAGCCTACAGATCTGCCCATTGGCAAGTGTAGTACTCTTTTTCAACATTCGCGCAGACCGTTTGCTGTATGGCCTTACTAGTCAAACTATCCAGATTGGATAATATTGTTTTATAGGGTTAGTTTTTCAGGTATAAAGATAAAAAAAGAGCTGCGATTCGTACCGCAGCTCTTTTAAGAGGCCTCTTAAGTTTACATAGGATGTCTTACTCGAATCGATCCAAGTTCATTACCTTGTCCCAGGCCGCAACGAAATCCTTAACGAACTTCTCTTTGGCATCATCGGCAGCATACGTTTCGGCGACGGCCCTCAATTCGGAGTTCGAACCGAAAATAAGATCGGCACGGGTACCCGCCCAAATCACTTCGTTCGTTTTACGGTCACGACCGGCAAATACTTGCTCCGCATCGGATGTTTTTTCCCATTTTGTGCCCATATCGGTAAGGTTGACAAAGAAATCATTGGTCAACGCTCCTTTGTTGTGGGTAAAGACGCCGTGCTGCGATTGTTTGTGATTCGCATCAAGTGCCCGTAGGCCCCCTACCAAAACAGTCATCTCCGGAATGGTCAGTGTCAGCAATTGCGCCCTGTCGACCATCATTCTTTCGGCGGGAATATCATGATTCGTGTTATCAAAGTTTCGGAAACCGTCCGCTTTAGGCTCCAATACCGCAAAGGCTTCTACGTCGGTCTGCTCTTGTGTGGCATCCGTACGTCCAGGCTTGAAAGGTACCGTCAACTCATGACCGGCATTTTTGGCGCCTTTTTCTACACCTGCACATCCACCAAGAACGATGAGGTCGGCGAGTGATACTTTTTTGTTGCCGGATTGATTGCTATTGAATTCCTTTTGGATTCTTTCTAGCGTATCCAATACGTTGGCCAAGCGTTTTGGGTCGTTCGCTTCCCAATTTTTCTGTGGCTCCAAGCGTATGCGCGCACCATTGGCACCGCCGCGCTTATCGGAATCACGATAAGTAGAGGCAGATGACCATGCGGTAAATACCAAATCGGAAACGGACAGGCCTGATGCCAAAATATTGGCTTTCAACTCCCTGATATCCGTGTCATTGATCAACTCATGGTCTACGGCAGGTACCGGGTCTTGCCAGATTAAATCCTCGTTGGGTACATCGGGCCCTAAATACCTAGACTTCGGCCCCATATCACGGTGGGTCAACTTGTACCATGCTTTGGCGTAGGCCTCGGCGAACTCTTCAGGGTTTTCATGGAAATGTCTTGATACCTTTTCATATTCGGGATCCATTTTTAAAGACAAATCTGTGGTCAACATAAAGGGAGCGTGTTTCTTGCTCGGGTCGTGGGCATCGGGCACGGTACCGGCACCACCATCATTTTTAGGCTTCCATTGGTGTGCCCCGGCAGGACTTTTAGTAAGTTCCCATTCATAACCGAACAGGTTGTCAAAATATTTGTTGCTCCATTCGGTCGGACTATCCGTCCAAGCGCCTTCAAGACCACTGGTGATGGTATCGGCGCCTTTTCCGGTACCAAAAGCGTTTTTCCATCCAAAGCCCATTTCTTCGATGTCGGCCCCGGCCGGTTCTGCACCTACATACTCGTCTGGGTCAGCCGCACCATGTGTTTTTCCAAAGGTATGACCACCTGCGATCAAGGCGACCGTTTCGTAATCGTTCATCGCCATTCTACCAAAGGTTTCACGCGTGTCGCGTGCCGCGGCGACCGGATCGGGCACCCCGTTCGGGCCTTCGGGGTTTACGTAAATCAGTCCCATATGAGAAGCGCCCAAAGGCTGTTCAAGCTGACGGTCGCCCGAGTAGCGTTCGTCGTTGCCCATCCATTCGGTCTCGGAACCCCAGTAGATATCTTCTTCAGGTTGCCATACATCTTCACGGCCACCAGCAAACCCGTACATCTTCAGCCCCATGGATTCATGGGCGACATTACCGGCCAATATCATCAAATCGGCCCAAGACAGACTTTTACCGTATTTCTTTTTAATCGGCCACAATAGCAAACGTGCCTTATCAAGGCTCGCGTTATCTGGCCAGCTGTTCAATGGAGCGAAACGCTGCGCACCAAAACCCGCACCACCACGACCGTCGGCAATTCGATAGGTACCGGCGCTGTGCCAGGCCATACGGATAAAAAACGGGCCGTAATGCCCATAATCCGCAGGCCACCATTCTTGGGAGTCGGTCATCAAGGCGGTCAAGTCTTTTTTGAC
>JBATUY010000491.1:0-10489 GCA_049671465.1 Pricia sp.
CTATATAAGTGTAATACGTACATTTGGAGGATGAAAATATTCCGATGTCAGAAGTGCGAAAACCCGCTCTATTTTGAGAATACAAAATGTGAGGTGTGCGGATGTCGCCTCGGATATTGTGAGAAAACCTCGACCTTGGTGACGCTGATCGATTCTTCGAATAGTGGGGATGTTGTTTATAATAATGACGGCAAAAGCTACCGTTACTGCAAAAATTTCGTTCATAAGGCTTGTAATTGGATAATTTCCGATGAAGAAGCGGGCGAATTCTGCAGCGCCTGTGCTTTGAACCGTACGATACCCAACTTGCAAAAACGTAAAAACCTACGGGAATGGCGAAAACTTGAACGCGCCAAACACCGACTGGTCTATGCGTTGTTGCGTTTTGGGCTCCCGGTCATTGATAAGGATGTGGCGCCGGAGGAAGGACTGGCCTTTGATTTTCTTTCGGATAAAAATGCATCCGGAAATGTGCAGCCCGTCCGAACCGGGCATCTCAACGGACTGATTACCATAAACATAGCTGAAGCCGACAACGTGCATCGCGAGTATATGCGCAAACAAATGGCAGAACCGTATCGCACTCTTATCGGTCACTTTCGGCATGAGGTCGGCCATTATTATTGGGAACGGATTATCCGCGACCGTCCGGAAATCCTGAAAAAATTTCGCGAAACTTTCGGCGATGAACGTGCCGATTATGGAGAGGCCCTTAAGAAGCACTACGAGAACGGCCCCCCAAAACACTGGCGCCGTCGCTATATCAGTAAGTACGCGGCCTCACATCCGTGGGAAGATTGGGCCGAGACCTGGGCGCACTACTTGCATCTTGTAGACATTCTGGAGACCGCCTTCTATTTCGGAATTACGACCGGTGAGGCTTTTCGTGATAATTCTCCTTTGAAAATGCAGGCCGATTTTGACCCTTATGTAGATGGGCGTTTCGGCAGACTGCTGAAGGCCTTCGTGCCTCTGACTTTCGCTCTGAACAGTCTGAACAGAAGCATGGGGCAAAACGATATCTATCCGTTCGTCATCCCCAAAAAAACGATTAAGAAATTGCGGTTTGTCCATCGATTGCTGCATTCAAAATGGTAACTGAAATCTTTACTGACTAGATAAGCTTCGTTCCACCAGTGATGATTTTACGCGAATAGATAAGTACCTTCGCAAAAAATTTAGAGGGATGAATTCCAGAGAAAACCAGCTTCAAGCTTTTGATCGGCTCTTGACGATTATGGACGAGCTCCGCGCCCAATGTCCTTGGGATAAAAAGCAGACCATGCAAACGCTGCGCCACCTTACCATAGAAGAAACCTATGAATTGGGGGATGCCATTCTAGACAATGACCTCGAGGAGGTAAAAAAAGAGCTGGGCGATGTTCTGTTGCACATCTTCTTTTATGCCAAGATCGGTTCCGAAACCGATGATTTCGATATCGCGGACGTTTGTAACGATATTTGCGAAAAGCTGATCAATCGGCATCCGCATATTTATGGCGACGTCGAAGTAAGTGACGAGGCAGACGTGAAACGCAACTGGGAAAATATAAAGCTAAAAGAGGGCAAAACATCGGTACTTGAAGGCGTGCCAAAGGGCTTGCCCGCTTTAGTAAAGGCTAACCGCATTCAAGATAAAGTCGCCGGTGTCGGCTTCGACTGGGAAAAGCCGGAACAAGTCTGGGAAAAAGTGCAGGAGGAGCTGCAGGAATTTCAGGAGGAAATGGAAGGTGGCGACGCAGAAAAAATGGAGGCCGAGTTCGGCGATGTGCTGTTTTCCTTGGTCAACTATGCTCGTTTCCTTAAAATCGACCCCGAAAACGCGCTCGAACGTACGAATAAAAAGTTTATCGGCCGTTTTCAATATTTAGAGCATAAAGCAAAAAAGCTGGGGAAGTCCTTAAGAGATATGACCTTGGCCGAAATGGATATTTTTTGGGAAGAGGCGAAGGGCGAGGGCAGAGGTAGCCATAATAGTCGCAGTGGAAGTGGTGGTAATCTGTAGCGAACCCAATCCAGATAACGAACAAAAACCAAGTGCAGGCATACACTAAAGAATTCCGATATAACATCAAGCTCGCCGTTCCGGTCATTATGGGCATGTTAGGGCACACCTTTGTGCAATTGGCCGATAATATTATGGTCGGGCAGCTCGGTACGGCAGAATTGGCGGCGGTATCATTGGGCAACAGCTTTGTATTCATTGCCATGTCGCTGGGCATCGGTTTTTCGACGGCCATTACCCCCTTGGTGGCCGAGGCCGATGGAGCGGGCAATCGGGCGGACGGCAAGAGCGCACTGAAACACGGTCTCGTGCTTTGCACCCTGCTTGGTCTGGCACTCTTTGGGGTCATTTTGCTCGCCAAGCCCTTGATGTATTTGATGGAACAGCCGCCGGAGGTGGTCGAACTGGCGATTCCCTATCTTGACTTGGTCGCATTCTCGCTGGTACCCTTGATTATTTTTCAGGCGTTCAAACAATTTTCGGAAGGGCTGTCTCAGACCAAATATCCAATGTATGCCACTATTTTGGCCAATGTGGTCAATATAATACTGAACTATCTGCTCATTTTTGGTACGTTCGGCTTCCCCGAGATGGGTATTGTCGGGGCGGCCATCGGTACCCTGGCCTCCCGTTTTATAATGGTCGCCTATCTCTGGTACCTGCTCAAGCGCAGGGAGAAGTTCCGGTTTTACGTAACGGGATTCAATTTCCGGAAGATGGAAAGTCGGGTAATGAACAAGGTCATCAGCTTGGGCTTTCCATCTGCTTTACAGATGTTTTTTGAGGTCGCCATTTTCACCTCCGCCATTTGGCTGAGCGGTGTGTTGGGGAAAAATGCACAAGCTGCCAACCAGATTGCCCTGAACCTTAGCAGTATGACCTTTATGTTTGGTATGGGCCTCGGCGTAGCGGCCATGATCCGTGTGGGTATCCAAAAGGGATTGCGGAATTTCAGGGAACTACGGCGTATTGCGAAATCCATTTTCCTACTGACCTTTTTCTTGGAAATTGCTTTTGCGGCCCTATTTCTCTTAGGGCGGCATTGGTTTCCGTCCCTTTATCTAGATATTGACGATGTATCGAATATGGCAGACAATACCGAAGTCATCGCGCTGGCCGGGGAGCTGCTACTGGTAGCCGCTTTTTTCCAGATTTCCGATGGCATTCAAGTGGTCGTTTTGGGCGCCTTGCGCGGACTGCAAGACGTCAAGATTCCCACTTTGATTACCTTTGTCGCGTATTGGGGCGTCGGGTTTCCGGTCATGTATTATCTGGGCCTCAAAACTGATCTCGAGAGTACGGGCATTTGGTTCGGACTCCTTGCCGGTCTGT
This sequence comes from Pricia sp., assembly GCA_049671465.1. Taxonomy (GTDB): domain Bacteria; phylum Bacteroidota; class Bacteroidia; order Flavobacteriales; family Flavobacteriaceae; genus Pricia. The sequence goes on from JBATUY010000491.1 coordinate 3,338, forward strand.
CCGCTTCCGCGATTCTGTTGTATATTCGCTTTAATTATTTAACGAATAAACTGATAGGGGAAAAGGCTTCGGTAACAGTGGAGAGCAAACTGTAATTTGGCGTTCAGGGGATTGGGATTTAGTGAAATCATAGTACAGTTTTTTTGGATTGACATGTCGAAAAATAGGTGTCTGAAATTCAATGGAATAGAATCTGGGCACGGCATGGTCTGGTCTCCTTCGGATGGGTTCTTTGGGAAAATGATGCGTTGGGTTCAACAGATTGAAATTTAGGATAGTTAGGTCTAGTTTTTTTTTTTAGGATTGTATGTAGGAAAACAGGTAACTGGCAGTTGCTGTTCGAAATTTCTTAATGGCATAGTTTTATTTTGCTTGAATCGGTCTTTTGGGAAAATGGTGCGTTGGCATCCAACGAACTGTAATTTTAAGAACGCGCTCCCTAATTTTCTCTCGGATTGGTCTGCAACCAAATTGCGAATGGATATCCATTACGATGGAATTCATTTTGACGGTGAGCCGGAATAAAATGAATCTTTAAAATTGGAAATAGGATGAAGACAGGTGACAATAAGATGCCACATTCAAAAAATTATTTGGCAATCCTCTCGTCCAAAATAAAATTACAATAATTGGAAACTTAAAAGGTAAATAGAAACAATATCCTTGGATATCTGGCCCAAACCAACAAGCTTTAGGCAAGGCAAGGCAAGGCAAGGCAAGGCAAGGCAAGGCAAGGCAAGGCAAGGCAAGGCTAGGCAAGGCGCACACCACAAAGAAGGCCAACACTTTAAAACATTACAAATGGAATTCCCAAAATTTCTATTAGGCGACAACACCGACTATGCTTCCGCCATATTCGTGGTCCATACCCAATATCCACGGTTTATCATCAATCTGGAAAACGACGAGGTCGAATGGCTCGAAGACTTTACCAAGGAAGATGAAGCGGAACTCGAATCGGAGGCCGAGACCCTGATAGAACAAGCGAGCCAATTTTACGACCGCGAAGTATCCCGATACGAAGAATAGGCACTATGCTCGACCAACTCTTACAGTACGACAAAGAGTTCTTTCTCTTCTTGAACGGGTTGGGAAACGAAACTTGGGATCCGTTTTGGATGCTGATGACCAATAAGGTCGGTGCGATCAATATAGGCGTTTACGTATTGTTGCTACTACTTTCATACCTCCATTTCGGATTAAAAAAAACGGTACTGGCCGTAGTAACGGTGGTACTCATGATCACCGTCACGGACCAATTGGCCAATCTTTTCAAATATGGAATTGCCCGTCTAAGGCCCTGTTATGACCCTGAGGTCAGCGAGGCGATGCGACTGGTCAAAAGTCACTGCGGGGGCAAATTCGGATATTTTTCCGCACATGCCGCCAACCATTTTGCGGTGGCCTTTTTCTTTGCTTCGGTACTGAAGCCTAAATTTCGCTACTTGGGTATCTTTCTGATGTTCTGGGCATTTTTGGTCGCCTACAGCCGTATCTATATCGGTGTCCATTTTCCTCTAGACGTCGTTTCTGGAGCCGTAATCGGGTTGATTTTAAGCGGATTATCGGTAAAGTTCTTTATCTTCGCCCAAGCAAAGTTCCCCAAATGATATCGAATCGCAGGTACTGGTTTTTACTGGTTTTGATTGTATTGGTTTACATCGCCGGTATGTTCGTGACCTTGATGGAGAACGATTCCGCACAGTTCGCCGTGATGGCCATGCGTATGTATCAGGAAAATGATTTCATCAACCTTTTCAAGGGTTCGGAGGAATATCTTGACAAGCCTCATATGCACTATTGGTTGGCGGGACTGTCTTATACACTATTCGGGCTCTCCGATTGGGCTTACCGCATTCCGGGAATCCTGGTTACCTTGCTGGGCGCCTACAGCTGCTTCGGCTTGGGCAAGCTGCTCTACAATGTCGATACCGGAAAATTGGCCGCCTTGGTCTTTATGACGGCGCAGACCATCATGTTGTCTGTAATCGACGTCCGTACAGATGCGGTTCTTACCGGATTTACGATTTTCGCTATCTGGCAATTGGCGGCCTACATAGAAAAAGGAACCATTATACCTATTATTTTAGGGGCACTGGGCGCGGGTCTGGCTTTTTCCACCAAAGGGCAAATTGCCTTGCTCGTGATCGGAATCGCCGTACTCTGCCATTTGGCCTATACCCGTAGATGGTCCGCCTTGGTGAATTGGAAAGTGCTGGTGGCTCTTTTGATCTTCGCCCTTACCATCACCCCTATGCTGTACGCGTATTATCTGCAGTTCGACCTGCATCCTGAAAAAGTGATTCGGGGTAGGGCAGACCGCAGCGGTATCTTTTTTATTTTTTGGGAACAGAGTTTTGAGCGGCTCAGTGGTGAAGGTATGGGCAGCAATAGCAGTGACTATTTCTTTTTCTTCCACACCTTTCTTTGGATTTTCATTCCATGGACGGTTTTGGGCCTTGTGGCTTATGGTTCACGGGCCAAGGCATTGTTTAGGTTCAAATTTGCCTATAATCCTAAGTTCGAGTTTTTGACCTTGGGTACGATTAGCCTATTTTTTTTAATAGCCAGTTTTTCGCAGTTCAAATTGCCGCATTATTTAAATATCATCATTCCTCTTTTTTCGGTACTGACCGCATCATATCTGCACGATTTGAATACCACAAAGCGCACAAACACAGTCAAAATCTTGTTGGGGGTTCAGTATTTTATTTTAAGTATTGTCTTCGTAGCGACTCTATTGATCTGTTTTTATGTCTTCCCTTTCAAACATTTAATGGCATCCCTGCTACTGGTCACGCTATTACTGGTCATTACTTATTTTTGTTTGAAGCGCGAAGCCTACCATTTGCGTATCGTTACACTTTCGGTATATAGTTCGCTACTGCTGAACGCCGTTCTGAACTTACATTTTTATCCCAATCTACTGACCTATCAAGCCGGTTCCAGCATGGCGAAAGTGGTTGCCGAAGAGCAGATTCCGGTGGATACTATTTATAAATTGAAAGATTTTCATACCTGGTCCCTTGATTTCTATAACCAAAAACCGGTGTCGCTGTTATCCATCGAGCAGCTTAAGAACAAACACAACGTCTGGTTATACGTAAACGATACGGAAATGCGCCAGTTGCAAAACCAAGGTTTCGATTGGGACCGGCAGTACACCAAGCCCCATTTCAGGATTACCAGACTGAGCAAGAAATTTCTCGACCCGACCACCCGAAAACGGACTTTAGATAAGATGCACCTGATACATATCTATTAAAACCGGCCTACCGCGACTGCCCTTTACCATTACGCACTTTCAGCACGGGTTTTTTAAAATGAAAATACATCCCCAGAAGAGAGACGAATGCGGTTATCAGGAAAAAGGCCATACTGATACCGACAGAGGTATCTTTGTTCAGCCCCAACCAAAGTGCACCATAATAAAACGTTACCTCGCGACTACCGATACCCCCAATGGTCAAGGGAACGACGGAAACTATCGAGGAAATCAAAAACACAAAAAGATAGGCCAGTATGTTATTTTCTATCGATAAACCGCACAGAATAAGGTACAAGCAGACCAACTGGAGGCCCTGCGTTACCGCTGAATACGTGGCGGATTTCCAAAATACGGGTAACACATAACCGAAGAAGCCTTTGTTCAATGCCCAAAATACCAGAACACTAAAGATGATACTTAGTCCAAAAAGGATGCGGTACTCGCTTAACCATCTATTTTGAAGCCCCATCGCCAAAATACAGGCATATAAGAATAACAGTAGCAGACCGCTGAGACGGTCGAGCAAGAGTACAGCGACAACCCTTTTGGTCGGCACTTCGAATTTTTTCTTGATGAGATAGCCCTTGTACGCATCCCCACCGATGCCACCGGGCAGAAAAAGGTTGTAGAACATCCCTTGTAGATACAGCTCTAAGTTGCTTTTGTGGGTGAGCGGCACCCCCAGTTGATGAAAATAAAGATTGAGCCGAAACGCCGAAACGACTTTTGAGGCGATAAAGAACAATAGGGCCAATACGATGTAGCCCAAATGTGACTTTTGTAGAACGCCCCAGACTTCCGCAAAATTCACTTTGGTGAACACAAAATAGACCAAGAGTAGACTGATGGCGATTTTGAGTAGGGCTATCCCTTTTTTACGCCACTTTGCCACCGACGGATATTTTTCTGATTCGGTAAGGCCTTTTTTGCTGCGATTCGTAGTAAGTACGGATGAGCAATTCCATAACAATGCCGATAGTGAACAGTTGAATGCCCGCAAGAATGAACATCAGTCCGAAAATCAGTAGCGGCCGCGTACCGATGTCCTCCCCAAAACCGAACTTGACGATCAACAGGTATATGTTGATGAATATCCCCACGATAATCAGAAAGAATCCGAAAATACCGAAAAGGTGTATGGGTCTCTGAAAATATTTACGGATAAAGAGCAGCAACATCATGTCGGCAACTACCTTGAAGACCCGTTCAAGTCCGTATTTCGAAACGCCGGAATGCCGCGCGTGATGCTTCACGGGTACCTGTTTGATCTGTGCGCCTTCTAAATGGGCAAGCAGGGTAATGAAACGGTGCATTTCACCGTATAAGTTCAGGTCTTTGGCGACCTCCCGCTTAAAGATTTTGAGGGCACAGCCATTGTCCTTGATATCCAATTGGGTCACCCGGCGCACCAAAAAATTGGCGATTTTCGAAGGGATTTTTTTGACCAGGGAATCCTTTCGCTTCTGGCGGATGCCGGTCACCAGATCAAAATCTTGGTTCACTGCAAATTCGAGCATCTGTGGAATATCGCTGGGGTCGTTCTGCAGGTCGCCATCCATGGTAATGATATATTCCCCTTCGGCGTAATCGATGCCCGCTGCCAAGGCCAAGCTCTGCCCGTAGTTCTTCTTAAGGATGATCAGGTGTACGGTACCATCCTTCATATCGGTAACCACTTTGCGCGTGGTATCCGTAGAAAAATCATCGATATAAATGATTTGGTAGGTATAGCCCTCTAGTGCTTCGTGAATTTTTTGGGTCAACAGCACCACGTTATCGGCTTCGTTATACAGGGGAATGACTAGCGAGAGTAAGGAAGGGGTTACGGGATGCATGTTCTGATATCGGTTTACCGGCAAATTTAACCTTTGTTTTTAAACATACCTATCAATTGTTCCGCAGCGTGAAACGGAGATAGGGTATCGGCCATGACCTGGGTCTCGAATGGCTTGAGTTGGGCGGCAACGGTCGCATTGTGGTAAAATTCAGATTTTAATTGCTCTTCTATGGCTTCATAGAGCCAGTTTTTGTTTTGACGCTTTCGTTTGTCCAAAAAATGGCCTGACCTTTTGTTATTTTCTACGTACTCGCGAATCATATCCCAAATCGCCCTTATTCCTAAATTTTCGATGGCCGAGCAGGTCGAAACCGGTGGTAGCCAGCCGTTTTCTTTCGGTGGATACAGGTGCAGGGCCCTTTTGAATTCCTGGGCAGCGGCCTTTGCGTGCTTGATATTGTCACCATCGGCTTTGTTGACCGCAATGGCATCGGCCATTTCGACGATGCCCCTTTTGATGCCCTGCAGCTCGTCGCCCGCGCCCGAAAGTTTGAGCAACAAAAAGAAATCGACCATGCCGTGAACCGCCGTTTCGCTTTGTCCGACGCCCACAGTCTCTATGAGTACGATGTTATAGCCCGCCGCCTCGCAGAGTATGATGGTCTCGCGGGTCTTGCGGGCGACCCCGCCCAAGGTTTCTCCCGATGGTGAGGGCCGTATAAAGGCATCGGGGTCTTTGACCAGGTCTTCCATTCGGGTCTTATCTCCAAGAATGCTGCCTTTGGTCTGGGTACTGGTAGGATCTACGGCCAAGACGGCAACACGATTTCCATCGGCGATCAATACTTTCCCCAAGGTTTCGATAAAGGTACTTTTGCCTACGCCCGGCACCCCGGTAATGCCAATGCGGATGGCATCTCTTTTTCGGGACAAACATTTTTCAACAATGGCATTGGCCTTTTCGCGATGGTCTTTCCGCTGGCTTTCGACCAAGGTGATGGCCCGGCCCAGTGCGGCGGTGTCTCCTTCGATGATACCCTTTATAAGAACATCCGAGGAAGGTATATGCCGCTTTTCATCTTCTCTCTTCGATATGCGTGCTGCATCTTTGTTTTGCTGCTTGTTCAAAGTCCGGTATAGCTAAAGGTAATTAAGGGATTTTCTGCGTTGAAATCACAAATTACGGAATACTTTGCTTTTCGCCTGAAGATTATCCCTTTCACATAAATTTAATAGTTCATAATAGCTTTTTTAAAGGAGTAAAAGTATATTCGGAAGAATATAAATTCCACAAACACTAAAACACATATGAAAACTATTTTTAAGACAAAAGCAACGAATACCGGTGGCAGGGCCGGCCATGTCAAAAGTAAGGATGGCGCCATCGACCTACCCATCAAAATGCCGGATGCCGAAGGAAAAACGGACGGAAAATCGACCAATCCCGAACAATTATTTGCCGCGGCTTACGCCACTTGCTTCGCCGGCGCGCTCGAGGTAGTCGCCAAAGAACACAAGGTCGACGACCTTGGGGATTTTAAAGTTACCGCCGTAGTCAGCTTCAATAAAGATGATGATGGTTTTTTTATCGGCGCAACGCTAGATTGCCTTTTGCCGACGGTCGATACGGAAACCGGCGAGAAACTGGTGAATGCCGCTCATGAAATTTGTCCTTATAGTAAGGCCACGCGTGACAATATTACCGTGAAATTGAATTTGTTGGTCGAGAATTGATGGCATCGACTTCTTGTAAACATCTAAAACCTGCTCTCGGCAGGTTTTTTTATGTCATAAAGAACTTAAATTCCGAGGCATTCCGATACTTTTCACCGGGCCGCAGTACGCTACTGGGGAAACCAATTTGGTTCGGCGCATCGGGAAAATTTTGGGTCTCGAAACAGATGGCGGGAAACTCCGGCGGCATATAGACGATTAACGCCGGCTGATTGGTGATAACCTTCATACCAATTCCGGACTTTTCGGAGCGAACGGTCGCGGCTATCCGGGACTTTAGGTCAATGGCCAGCGGCCCATCGATTCTAATGTCGCCGATTTTCTTTTCGGTCAAAAAATCATAATCCGTCTGCTGTACCGGCAAAATTCGCCC
>JBATUY010000492.1:0-4587 GCA_049671465.1 Pricia sp.
CAAATGGGGCCTACCCCCGGCCCGCCACCGCCATGCGGAATCGCAAAAGTCTTGTGTAGGTTCAGGTGGCAGACATCGGCCCCGATTTTACCCGGATGGGTCAGGCCGACTTGGGCGTTCATGTTGGCACCGTCCATATATACCTGTCCGCCGTGGTCATGGATCAATTGTGTAATCTGCATAATCGAAGATTCGAATACGCCATGGGTCGAAGGATAGGTGACCATCAGGGCCGCCAGATTATCGGAGTGTTTTTTGACTTTTTCCTCCAGGTCGGCCACATCGATATTTCCTTTGTCGTCGGTCTTAGTGACTACCACCTGCATACCGGCCATAACGGCGGAAGCGGGGTTGGTGCCATGGGCCGAAGCGGGAATGATACAGATATTCCTATGGGCTTCGCCACGTGATTCGTGATAGGCGCGAATGACCATTAGTCCGGCGTATTCGCCTTGTGCGCCGGAGTTCGGCTGTAGAGAGGTTCCGGCGAATCCGGTAATGGTGGTCAGGTCTTTGGCCAGCTCCTTGAGAACGATTTGATACCCTTCTGCCTGCTCGATAGGAACAAAGGGATGAATATTGCCCCAACGTGCCATACTGAGCGCGAACATTTCGGAAGCCGCGTTCAGTTTCATGGTGCAACTGCCCAAGGCGATCATGGAGTGGTTGAGCGATAGGTCTTTACGCTCCAATTTTTTGATGTAGCGCATCAGTTCGGTCTCGGAATGATACGCATTGAAAACCTGGTTCTGCAAGAAACCCGATTTTCGCTGAACACTATCCGCTATGGTACTTTCCTGTAAAAGGGCTTCAACGGAAGCCGTTTCTTTCTCGAATGCTTCGGAAAAAACGGTAACAATTTGGTTAAGATCCTTTAGCGAGGTCGCCTCGTTGACCGCTATGGAAACCGTGCCTTCATCGACATATAAGAAATTGACGGCATGCTTTTCCGCAACGGGGCGCAGGGCCTTGGCATCGGTTTTGACCGTAATCGTATCGAAATAGGATGTATTTACCTGGTACAATCCTAACTTTTCGAGGGCGTCGGCCAAAGTGACTGCGGTCGCGTGTACTTTTTTGGCAATATACTTCAATCCCTCTGGCCCGTGATATACGGCGTACATACCGGCCATTACGGCCAAAAGTACCTGGGCGGTGCAGATATTGGAGGTCGCTTTATCACGTTTGATATGTTGCTCCCGGGTCTGAAGGGCCATCCGCAAAGCGGGTTTACCATCGACATCTTTGGTCACCCCGATTATACGCCCGGGAATATTTCTTTTGTAGGCTTCGCGGGTGGCAAAAAATGCGGCGTGCGGGCCGCCATATCCCAAGGGTATACCAAAACGTTGCGTAGTGCCAAAGACCACGTCTACGCCCCATTCTCCCGGGGGAGTCAATAATACGAGACTAAGAATGTCGGCGGCCACGGCGGTCTTGATATCATTTTCTTTTGCTTTGGCAACGAAATCCGAATAATCATGAACCTGCCCGTGTTTCCCAGGATATTGGAGCAGGGCGCCATAGAAATCTTTCCCGAAGGTAAATGCTTCATGGTTGCCGATGACCAGCTCAATGCCTAGGGGCGCGGACCTCGTTCTTAAAAGGGACAAGGTCTGTGGCAGAATTTCTTCGGATACAAAGAATTTAAGAATGTTGTTCTTTTTTTGGTCGCGGCTACGAACGTCGAAAAGCATGGTCATGGCCTCGGCCGCGGCGGTACTCTCGTCCAACAACGACGCATTGGCCAATTCCATTCCGGTAAGGTCCGATACGACGGTCTGAAAATTCAAGAGGGCCTCCAATCGGCCCTGTGCGATTTCGGCTTGGTAAGGCGTGTAGGCAGTGTACCACCCCGGGTTTTCAAGAATATTTCGTTTGATGACGGAAGGGGTGAGACTTTCGTGGTAGCCCAGCCCGATATAGGAACGGAACAGCTGGTTCTTTTCCGACAGCTCTTGCATATGGGCAAGAAATTTGTGTTCGCTCAAAGGCGCCTCCAATTCCAACGGTTTCTCAAGCCGGATACCTTTGGGAAGGGTCTCAAAAATCAATTGTTCCAGACTATCGGTACCGATGGTTTCGAGCATGTGCCCGAGGTCTTGGTCCGTTATTCCGATATGGCGCGTGGCAAATACATCTGTTCTCATAGAAACTGCTTTAAAGATGTTGCAAATTTAAGGATTTACAGCCTGAAAAACTCCGAATACACGAGGTATGGAAAGAAAGTTTTGCACCAAAAACCGAAGTTATTAACGGGTTGCCTACTTTTGTTCAATGCCCGTCTTACGCCGTTTTTTCGACTTCTATCTTGATGCCAGCATTCACGTTGCCCTCGCCATTGTTGCCATGGTTCAGGTCACCTGCCTAACCTTGAACATTACTGCCGACACCCATCTGATTTGGTTTCTTTTTTTCGGGTCGATGGCCTGCTATAATTTTATGAAATATGGGGTCGAGGCCGAAAAGTATATTTTGGTGACCGGCCGACATCAAAAACATATACAATGGATCAGTTTTATCGCATTGGGCGCGGCATGTTATCACGGCTATTTTTTGAGTACAGAAGTCTATTTGACCCTCGCCGTTCTGGTCGGTTTGACAGGTCTGTACGCAGTGCCCGTTCTGCCGCATACCAAAAACCTAAGAAACTTAGGCGGACTCAAAATTTTTGTGGTCGCCTTGGTGTGGGCCGGAACCACCGTTATTCTTCCCGTTATCGCAGCGGGCCAGCCTATTTCTTGGGATGTTCAGGTCGAAACCATACAGCGGTTTTTGTTAGTCTTGATCTTGATGGTGCCCTTCGAGGTGCGGGATTTGGTGTATGATAGCCCGCAATTACGTACCCTGCCCCAACGTTTTGGGATAAAGGGGGCAAAAATTATGGGTGCCATCGCCATTATTCCCCTTTATTTCATGACGTTTTTAAAGGATGAGATCGGCACTACCGAACTCGTCACCAAAGGATTACTTTGCCTAATTCTGGGTCTATTGATCGGGATGACCGCGAAGCTTCAAAACCGATATTTTGCATCTTTTTGGGTGGAAGCTGTGCCCATATTTTGGTGGGGATTGTTGCTGTTGCCGAACATAGCGTCATAGGCGTTCATCTATGGGTATATCCATAAAAAGGATGTTTTCGGAATGGGGTAGTGGGAAAATATCCGCCAATTTCAGGCCCGTTGTCAATGCGTAACCCGTAAGACAATCCAAAAAAAACACTTAGATTTCTTCCTCAAACAGCTCCTTCATTTTTTGTTTATCGGCTTCGCTAAGGCTTTTGAGATCGGCCTGTTGACAGAGTGAGGTAAGTTTAGTATTTTTTCGGGAAAGCTCGGGGCAGTTTTTGCACATTAAGAGATGCAGTTTCAATTTGAGCTTTTCTATAGAGGTAGCCTCCCGATATTGGGTCTTGTGACAGATAAGGGCGGCTTTTTCACAAGAAATCATCATGGTTTGAACCAGTTTTGGTTGAGGCAGCCCATCAAGCTTGTTCGCGCCCGATGAATCATTACCCATAGGTTAGACGGGTTTATGTCAAGTTCATTACAGATGGTTTCCGTATCCATACCTTGAATGGTTTTCATGGTAAATACCAAGGCCTGTTTCTTGGGCAATTTGGCGATACATCCATGAATGGCCAAGCCCAGTTCCTCATTTTCGATGGCATCGGTTTCAAAGGAACTGAACGGGTCGGCGACTTGTTCTTCAAGCCAATCGCCTTGGGAATCGGAATGCGCGCTATAGTTCATTCGCACCTCGGCCTTGCCTTTTTTAGAATTCGACTTGCGGTAATGGTCGATGACCTTCCGTTTTAAGATGGCAATAAGCCACGTACGTTCGGCCGCATCCCCTTTGTAATTCTTGGCCGATTTTAGACCCGCCAAAAAGGTTTCCTGCACCAGATCTTTCGCAATTTCTTCATCGCTTACCCTGGCTATCGTATAATTGAATAGATAATCGGCGTAAGAATCTATCCATTTTTCGGGTTGCAGTGCGTGCTCGGCCATTTTTTTCTCGTCGTTGTCAAAGATAGTCGATTTTGTAGTAATGAGGTTTCCTGAGTTCCCGCCCATACCCTTTAATTGAATCACCGCCATAATCTTATGTTTGTGTTAAACTGATCTTCCAGAAATTTCACATCGTAGAAAACATATTTACGATGTTTTTTCTGTCTTACGATCAAAGTAAGGCAAAGTCTATCACAGAACTTTCACAAAAAGATTAAAGTAGTTTGGCGGCGACCTCCTTCCAGTCATTTACGCGTTCGATACCAGTAGTATGTATATTATGGGGGGATGTAAAAAGCAGGGGCCGGCCCTCGAATTCCTCCAGATTATAACTTCGGTCGTCTATGAGGATGTCGCCCTTTAAAATATGCTTATCACCACAAAGGATGCGCCGCCGCCAAGGGATGAACGGAAAATGCTCGTCGAGCCATTCGGATTTCTCTTCAAGGGAATTGGGAAACTGCATCGCGGCCGATGCAATGTAGACCTCATATTTTTCGTTCAGTTTTTTTAATACCGTTTGACTGTCCGCAATCGGGTTCAAATCTCGGAAGAACCCGCGGTTGCGGGCGTGGTT
>JBATUY010000493.1:0-6578 GCA_049671465.1 Pricia sp.
CGTCTTGCCCGATCCTGCACCCGCTATGACCATCAACGGACCGTCTTTATGAAGTACTGGGGCCTTTTGTGCCTCGTTCAGCTGATCTATAAAATTCTCCAAATCTCCTTGTTTTTCCAGTTCGTGAATTTAGCCATAAATCCCTTTACCCTAAAATCTTGTGCTTTCAATTTATAAACATAAAATCCACTATATTTAACGCAATTCTAGACAAATGAAAAATAGCATCTTTCTTGCGATACTTTTTCTGGGGCCCTATATTTTGGCACAGGAAACGTCGGCAGGACCCATTCTCAAAAATTTCGGCAAGGTCTATAAAGTGAATCCGGATTATAAGGTGGACACCGAAATGCACTATAAAGTGGTTTTTGACATCGACAGTTCGGCCGAGGCTATGGATGAACTTAGTAGTAGCCTGAACACTCCTGCCCGGTTTTTGAATATGCAGGCCCAAAGTGGGGTGCCCCTGGAAAATATGTCCGTTGCACTGGTCATCCATGGCGCTGCCTTCAAGGATATTTTAGTGGATTCGGCCTATAGTGAACGTTTTCAAACGGACAATCCGACTCGGGACCTGGTTCAAGCGCTCTTGTCCTCAGGGGTTGAAATCATACTTTGCGGACAGACCGCCGGATACCGAAAGGTTGCCAAAGAAGATATGATTCCCGGTGTACAAACGGCCCTATCCGCCATGAATGCCTTAGTACAATTGCAAAGCAAAGAATATCAGCTTATAAAATTTTAACCTAGAACACATCCACATGAGAAAAATCAGCACTTTACTATTACTTGTTGTCGGTTCTTTGGCCTTCGGTCAAGGAGGTCCGAATCTGACTAAAGAGTACGCCGCCGTTGCGGACAAGGTCATCGAATGGCGGCGAGATATCCATCAAAACCCTGAGCTTTCGAACCGGGAGTTTAAAACGGCGGAAAAGATTGCCAAACACTTATCATCGTTGGGCATCGAAGTACAGACCGGTGTTGCGCACACAGGCGTGGTCGGGGTTCTTAAAGGAAAGAAAACGGGCAAAACCATTGCCCTACGTGCCGATATCGACGCCCTGCCGGTACTCGAACGCAATGACCTACCTTTCAAGTCTACCGTAAAAGCGGACTATAAAGGTGAGGAAGTACCCGTGATGCATGCCTGTGGACACGATACGCACGTTGCCATTTTGATGGGCGTCGCAGAGGTGCTTTCAAAGAATACCGACAAAATAAAAGGGACGGTCAAATTCATATTTCAACCGGCGGAAGAAGGTCCGCCACCGGGCGAGGAAGGTGGGGCACTCTTGATGGTTAAGGAAGGCGTGCTTCAAAATCCCGATGTAGATGCGATATTCGGACTCCATATCAACTCCCAGACACCGGTGGGCGTCATCCGCTATAAATCAGGCGGTACTATGGCGGCGGCGCAGAGCTTTACCATCAATGTAAAGGGCAAACAAAGCCATGGCTCACAGCCTTGGTCCGGCGTAGATCCTATTTTGATCAGTGCCAAGATTATTGACGGCCTGCAGACCATTATCAGCCGAGAAACCAAACTGACGCAAGAAGCTGCGGTTATTACGGTAGGAAAGATTGCCAGCGGGGTACGCTTCAATATCATTCCGGAATCCGCCGAAATGATCGGTACCATCAGAACCCTTGACCAAGGTATGAAGGAACATATCAACCGTAGGATGCAAGAAATGGTGCCCGCCATCGCAAAGGCATACAATGGCGAGGCCACCATTGAAATACGGGATGCCACGGAAATTACCTATAACGAACCGGCCCTTGTCGAGCAGATGCTACCGACCATGAAACGTGTCGCGGGCGAAGCCAACGTACAGACCCAAAATGCGGTCACCGGCGCCGAAGATTTCTCGTATTATCAAAAAGAAGTACCCGGATTCTTTTTCTTTCTCGGCGGTATGGCACCGGGAACGACGGAATCGTACCCGCACCATACGCCGGATTTCCGCATCGATGACAGCGGCCTACAATTGGGTGTAAAGACCTTGACCGAAATGAGTCTGGATTATCTCAATAAGTAGTCAGCGATTCAAGAACGGAACTTATCGGCCCATCCATCCCCCATCGACCAACATGGTGGTGCCGTTCATGTAGTTTGACGCATCGGAGCATAGAAAAACGATGGGGCCTTTAAAATCTTCCGGCTGTCCCCAGCGGCCGGCGGGAATACGGGATAGAATAGATTCCGATCTTTCTTCGTCGCTGCGCAGCGCCTCGGTATTATCCGTACTGATATATCCGGGTGCGATAGCATTGACATTGACGCCCTTACCGGCCCATTCATTGGAAAAGGCCATGGTCATTTGACCGATAGCTCCCTTACTGGCGGCATATCCGGGCACCGTAATTCCGCCTTGGAAAGTCAACAAGGATGCCGTAAATACAATTTTACCGGCACCGCGTTTTACCATTTCTTTCCCGATTTCACGGGTCAAAACGAACGGCGCGGTCTGGTTGACCTCAATAACCTTGTCCCAATATTCATCGGAATGTTCAATGGCCGGAGCCCGCAATATGGTGCCCGCATTATTGATGAGGATATCGATTTTAGGAAAATCATCCTTGACCGTTTCGATAAACGTATTGAGAGCTTCCCGATTGCCGAAATCACAGGTATAGGCCTTGAACTTCCGGCCGATGCCCTCCACTTCCTGTTCGACCATGCTACCGTGCTTTTCCAAGGTAGCACTTACCCCGATGATATCGGCACCGGCTTCCGCTAAGGCCAAGGCCATTGCTTTGCCAATACCTCTTTTACATCCGGTTACCAACGCTGTTTTTCCTTTTAGACTGAAACTGTTCAATACACTCATGAATTTCTATAATTTAAAGTTTTTCGGTTTATCGCAATTGCTGTAGGAATCTCATTGTCGCTATGACGTTGACCATTTTAAAAATGGATTCAGGTGAATGGAAATCGGATACGTCTAGAATTGCATAGATAGCGCAAAAATCGCTTAATATTTCAAAAATAAGCATTCAAAACCTTACTTTTAACTGACAGGAAAGATATAGTTTGCGAAAGCCTTAGCGCGATTAGCTTGAGATCAAGGTAAAGTACTGAATACGTATATAAAATTATGACCATAGACGCCCACCAACATTTTTGGAAGTACAATCCCGAGAAACACGCTTGGATCGATGATGACATGTCTTTCATACGGCGCGACTTTTTGCCATCGGACTTAAAAACGGTTTTCGTGGAAAACGATATCCACGGCTGTGTGGCGGTGCAGGCCGATCAGACGCTGGAGGAAACTGATTTCTTGCTGAATTTGGCCGAGAACAATGATTTTATCAATGGTGTTGTGGGTTGGGCCGACCTAGGTTCCGAAAATATAGAGGAAACCTTGCAAGAATATGCATCCCACAAAAAACTAAAAGGATGGCGGCATATCGTACAGGGCGAGGCGGACCCAAACTTTCTCTTGCGGTCCGATTTTGTCAGGGGGATATCCTATCTGGAAAAACACGGATATACCTATGATATTCTCGTATTCCCCCATCAACTCGGCGCCGTTTTGGAGTTCGTAAAGCAGTTCCCCGACCAAAAATTTGTCATCGACCATCTGGCTAAACCCTATATCAAAGACGGATTTTACGAGGGATGGGCCCTACTTATGAAAGCGATCGCACAACACGAAAATGTATACTGTAAGGTATCGGGACTGATTACGGAGGCCGATTACAGGTCGTGGACCCCGAAACAATTGCACCCCTACCTGCACCACAGCCTTGAGATCTTCGGAAGCGAAAGGCTAATGTTCGGTTCTGATTGGCCGGTATGTCTGGTAGCCGGTGATTATTCAGATGTCAAAAATGTGGTTACCGATTTTATTTCGGGATTGGGCGAAAATGATCAACGTAGCATTATGGGCGAAAACGCGGCATCATTTTATCGGCTCTAGTTCAAGGTTTTCCCACGCTGAGGGATTAACACTTTTGATGGCATCGACACTGAGCCGTACGAAAGTTGAATGGACTTAATGAAGGCTAGACCCATAAAATTGAGATTTCATCTTCCGCTCAACTATCCACAAAATTCGTTAAGGTCCCGATTTGGTCGATGCTAATCCGTACCTCGTCGCCGACCTTTAAGGTAAAATTGTCTGGGGGAATGATTCCGGTTCCGGTCATCAGAAAACAACCTTGTGGAAAATCGCATTCCCGAAACAGATAGGCTACCAATTCGGCATGCGTCCGTTTCATCTGGCTGATGGCGATGCTATCTGAGAAAACGACAATACCATCCCTCAAAATTTTCAACTCTATTTTCGTCTCAGGGGAAATAGGATGTTCCGGAACATAGAGACAAGGACCCAAACCCGCGCACCCCTCGTAGGTTTTGGCCTGAGGCAGATACAAAGGATTTTCGCCCTCGATGCTTCTCGAACTCATGTCATTTCCGATGGTATAGCCTTCTATAGTAGCTTCAGAAGTGATCAGCAGCGTCAGCTCCGGTTCGGGAACGTCCCACCCGGAATCTTTTCGGATGCGTACCGTTCCGCCATGTCCGACCGCTCGCTGCGCGGTAGCCTTGAAAAAGAGCTCGGGGCGTTCGGCATCATAGACCCGATCGTAAAAACTGCCGCCACCGGCCTTTTTGGACTCCTTCATTCGGGCTTCCCGGCTTCGCTTGTAGGTGACCCCCGAGGCCCAAATTTCTTGGGTACCCATGGGCTTGTCCACCGTATCGGGTACACTGTAGTTTTCCAAAACCTTGGTTTTTTTTAGGTCGGCCAGTACCGCTTTGAAAAGATCCTTACGATTTAAAAAGGCATCCCAATCTTCCACGGGATTCAGATAGAAGTTTTCTTTATGCCAAATGACAGCCCCTTCCCTAACTTTGTAGATTTTCATTTTTCATTTTTCATTTTTATCCTGTAAAACATCCTAAATATAAAGCTTTAGTTTTCATTTCTAAAGTAGGTGCCTACGATTCTATTCTTTAGGGATATTATATTATCTTGAACGCTCATCGTAAAGCGGAATATGTTCGACATAAAAAACAAGAATGCCATTATAACGGGTGCCAGTGGCGCCTTGGCCGGAAGTGTAGCAAAAAGTCTTTCTAAATCAGGGGTACATCTTGCCCTATTAACGCGTAATAAAGCCTCGGTGCAAACTTTGCTCGAAGACATAGCGGATTATGAGGGCAAAGCGCAGGCGTACGAGGCCGATATTTTAGACGAGCAGTCCCTGCAGCGTGTGAAACGCCAAATACGCGAAGATTTTGGAAGCATCGATATTCTCCTGAACATTGCAGGCGGCAATTTACCTGGTGCTACTATCGCTCCCGATAAAACGCTTTTTGACCTTTCAATAGACGCTTTTAAAAAGGTTACCGATCTGAACCTGAACGGCACCGTACTGCCCTCACTGGTTTTTGGAGCCGCCATGGCCGACCAGAAAGAGGGCGTTATTGTCAACTATTCCAGCATGGCCGTAGAACGCGCCATAACCCGGGTGGCCGGATACTCCGCCTCAAAGGCCGCCATGGAAAATTTTACCCGATGGATGGCCGTGGAAGTGGCCCTGAAGTTCGGGGAAGGGATTCGCGTAAATGCCATCGCTCCGGGATTTTTTATAGGAAAACAGAACAAGAAGTTGTTGACCAACGAGGACGGTTCGTATACTCGGCGCGGAGAAGATATAATCCGCAATACACCAATGGGACGGTTCGGAAACATCGAGGAACTCAACGGCGCCATTCACTTTTTATGTAGCGATGCGGCTAAATTCATAACCGGTATCGTGCTTCCGGTAGACGGAGGTTTTAGTGCTTTTAGCGGTGTATAAAAATTAACAGTGGCACATGATGTTGGATGATTTGCATCAACGACCGTATTAACTTCGAAGTCTTTTGATCAAGGCCAAAGTTTCTCTAACCCTGGTCTCGAGGCCCGTAAAATCCTTATTGGCCAAAATCTCTTTACTGATCATTTGAGACCCCATACCCACGCAGGTTACCCCTGCGTTGAACCAGCCTTTCAGGTTCGCTTCGTCGGTGCTCACGCCACCGGTCGGCATAACGCTCGTCCACGGTTGGGGACCTTTGATGGCTTTGACGAATCCCGGGCCATAAGTATCTCCGGGGAAAAGTTTTACGATTTCACAGCCCAGCTCCTCCGCCCGATTAATTTCGGTAAGCGTTCCGCAACCGGGGGACCAAAGCACTTTTCGTCGGTTGCAAACGATTGCGATATCTTCACGAAAAGTTGGAGTCACTATAAAGTTCGCCCCCATTTGCATGAACATGCTGGCTGCCGCCGCATCGGTTATCGAACCGACGCCCATCACCATATCCGGAAGTTCTTTGATAGCGAATTTGTTGAGTTCGTTGAATACCTCAAAAGCAAAGTCGCCGCGCGCCGTAAATTCCAAAAGACGCGAACCCCCATCGTAACAAGCCTTAAGAACCTTTTTTCCGAGTTCAATATCGGGGTGATAGAACAAAGGCACCATGCCGGTTTCTTCCATTACCTGTACTACTTCCAATCTTGTAAATTGTGCCATGTTTTTTTTGTTTATAGTAATTACCTCGCTACGCGTCCCGATGC
>JBATUY010000494.1:0-1985 GCA_049671465.1 Pricia sp.
GTGTTGTGGTGCGTTTTCAGCTCCGCTAGTTTGTTTTCAATATCGGGGTTTATTCTTATTAGCTCCTCCGCAAATCCAATTTTGTCTCTTGGGGATATAATGATTGTGTCAAATTTGCCATACGTTAATTCAATCCTGTCCAAGGAAGGTGCTGGTGACGAAATCAGGTTATTGGATTTTGCGACTGATTTAATCTTGTTTATTTCAAAATTTTTATTGTAAAAAATACCACATTTAATCTTCAAAATCCCATCGTCCGCAATGGTATACTCAGTTGAAAAATTTAAGTGAAGACAGAATCCGTACACTATCAATAGTATTCCACTGACCGAT
Source organism: Pricia sp. (assembly GCA_049671465.1). GTDB lineage: Bacteria > Bacteroidota > Bacteroidia > Flavobacteriales > Flavobacteriaceae > Pricia. The sequence continues at coordinate 334 of JBATUY010000494.1, forward strand.
AATATTGCTTTAGGTGGTTCGTTCTGGTAAACCATAAATCCGATAATTAAACCGAAAATGATTGTTATAAATCCCAGTATTCCAAATCCAAATTTTGATTTATAAGTTTTCATCGCTTTTTTCCTAAAATGTTTCTTTAAATGCATCACAACTCGCTATATCAAAACAAAAGGTACTGTTATCCCATCAAGTTAAACCGGATAACAGTACCTTTTTTAAAGTTTTTATAGTGACTTATAAGGTCCGCAAATACTCTGCGACCTGCCGAGTTTCATCTTCGGAAAGATTCTGATTTAGCATTATAGCGTTGTTATATTCTTTAAGAAGGGCCTTTGCGATAGGGTCTTCTTTGAGCATCTTATCTGGAGCGATAATCATGTTCATGACCCATGCGGGGTTTCTTCTCTCGTAAACACCTTTTAAAGCAGGGCCGATCATACGCTTTTCGGCCATATGGCAAGCGGTACAGATGGCGTTGAATTTGGCTTCGCCGGCAGCAGCCATTTCTTGGTCGATGTCACTGTCGAACGAAACGTCTTTGAACGGGCCGACGCCTTCATTGTCCATATCGACCGGTACGCCTTCCGATTGAGCTTCTGCCGGTTTATCTGCCGTTTTAGTGCGGTTCATTTCAAAACCTTCTTTCTTTTCTTCCTTTTTCGATTCGCCGCAGCTGACAATCAATCCGCCCAACGCAAATACTAAGAGTATTTTTTTCATAGGTGTTTCCTTTTTGTGCCGCTATAGGTTAAACGAAATACGGCATCTTTACTTTTATGGTACTAATATAAGGATTAGTGAAAATTAAACGCTCTCTTCCAGAAATTTTATTGCCCTTTTTTCGGAATAATAGTGATTTCCGGAATCGATAAATCCGACATGGCCGCCGAATTTCGGAGTTTCCAAATGTAACATTTTGTTTGCTTTGGCCTCATCATATGGATAGCATTCGGGGCCTAAAAACGAGTCGTTCGTGGCGCTGATAATCAAGGAGGGCACGCGAACCTTCGGTAAGAATTGTCGGCAACTACTTTGCTCATAGTAGTCTATCGCATCCTTAAAGCCATGTGCCGGAGCGGTGTAGACATCGTCGAAGTCTTTGAGGTTACCAATGCTTTCTATTTTTGTTTTGGAAATGCGCTCGGGAAAAAGTGGCAGTTTCAACCGCAACTTATCCACAAGATGTTTTTTGAAGCGCAGGGCATAGGCAAAATTTTTGGCTTTTAGAAGTTCTTTGAGCGAGCTATAGAGATTACAAGGCGCCGATACCGCAATGACCGCTTTAATTTTTTCTGGAATATCCCGAGCTTCCCCAACATATTTCAGAGCCATATTGCCGCCAAGGCTGACGCCTTTAATATAGATGTCTTGATACTTTTTATTTTGGAGGATATGCTGCACGACGGCATCCAAATCTTCGGTAGCGCCGGAGTGGTACGAGCGGTACAGCCGATTGGTCTCCCCACTACAGCCCCGAAAATTCACGGCGCAGGCGTCGATGCCGACCGAGTTAAAGGCCTTGGCGCTTCCGGTAATATAGGGGCGTTGCGCATTGCCCTCCAGCCCGTGTAATAAAATCGCGACCTTGCCGGAAGGATGCTCCGCAAAACTCCAGTCCAGATCCATAAAGTCTCCGTCGGGCAGTTCTAGGC
>JBATUY010000495.1:0-2574 GCA_049671465.1 Pricia sp.
TTACGGATTATACGTACCAACCTCGATTATCTGATCAAGGCCAAACAGCCCAAGCCGGGCAGAAGCAATATAGTGTATGTTACCTCAAGCGTACCCGGTGAGGGTAAGACCTTTCTATCGACCAACCTGTCGATGATCTTGGCCAGTACCAATAAAAAAGTACTGCTGATCGGGGCCGATATCCGGAATCCGAAACTATACACCTTTTTCACGGGAAGTAATGTTGACAAGATGGCCAAACCCACTCGAAATAAGGATGCAGGTCTTACGGAATACCTCTATGACAATACGATCGATGTGAAAGATATTGTCAACCCCATGTTGATACACCATAATACCATCGATGTAATCTATTCGGGTAGAATTCCGCCCAACCCCGCGGAGCTTTTGATGAGCGATCGTATGAAGGAAATGTTCGATCAGGTTACCCAAACCTATGATTACGTTATCGTCGATACCGCCCCTCTCATGGTGGTTACCGATACCCTGCTCATCAGCGATTATGCCGACCTTCTTATTTATGTTACCCGGGCCGGGGTGACCGAGAAAAGGGCAGTGGATTATCCCATTAAATTGCAGGATGAGGGCAAGATAAAGGGTCTATCGTTCGTCGTGAACGATGTCGAGGCATCGAATCTGGGCTACGGCGGCAAATACGGCTACGGTTATGGAAAGACCACGAAAAAATGGTGGAAATTTTAAGGCGTCAAAGCGGTACTCAATCTATACAAGAAAACTGTCCATCCACACAAAAACATCAAACCTCGAAGCTTTTTCGAGGTTTTTTTTTGCTTGAAATGAACTTTTCTGCCATCAGAATCGTAAATTTGATAAGAAAAAAAAATTGCTCTTTAGTACTTTCCCCAGACCGCTGCTGTTTGACCAAACATTCGAAACACCGCAGAACGAATATTGTATTTAATCGATGTTCGGCCCGGTTTTAGCGAAAAACGGTAGGGTTTTAATCCCTCGGATTGTTATTGAACTATATTTGCCAACCGAGACGATTCCCTTAGAACACAGGGGAAACAAGAACTTATGAAAATGAAAAATACTCATCCCACACAGTACCGTATCTTAGTTTTATCGCTCTTTTTTTTATTATCCGCAACCTTCGCCATACAGGCGCAATTGCCCGATGATTTTCAGCGTGTAGATATTGTAACCGGCCTATCTAACGCAACTACCTTCAAATTCGCTCCTGATGGCCGTATTTTTATTGTGGACCGTTATGGGGAATTAATCGTTTATAAGCCAGATACCAACCAGCAGGTAACCGCTGGCAACCTGCCGGTCTTTCACGAGCTCGAGGATGGTTTTTTGGGATTGGCCTTTGACCCCAATTTCACGGCCAACAATTATGTATATATCCATTACTCACCCTTGGATGTAGTCAAAAACCGGGTATCGCGGTTTACCATGAACGGAGACAATCTAGACCTCGGTTCAGAAATAATACTACTGGAGTGGGATACCCAACGAGATGCCTATTATCACGCGGCTGGGGATATGGATTTCGATTCACAGGGAAATCTTTACATTGCAACGGGAGACAATTCGAACCATTCGGAATATGCAGCGTTAAACGAGAACGACGCGAATCAAAGTGCCGAGAATACTTCCTCGAGCACCAACGACCTGAGGGGAAAAATTCTTAGGATAACTCCCCAACCGGACGGTTCCTACACCATTCCTCCTGGCAACCTTTTTCCTGTAGGAACTTTAGATACCCGCCCTGAAATCTATGTAATGGGCGCTAGAAATCCCTATCGAATCTTCGTTGATAAAGAAAATACCGATTGGCTGTTCTGGGGCGAGGTGGGTCCCGATGCCAACGACCCATCTGCCGAGGGTTCCGAGGGCCGGGATGAAATCAATTTGGTCAAAGAGGCCGGTAATTACGGTTGGCCTTATTTTGCCGCCGAGAATATTCCCTATCAGAATACATATAGCAATCCACCTTTTTATTACGACCCCGCTGCCCCTGTCAATATCTCGAGATGGAGAAACGGATTGCAAAATCTGCCTCCGGCACAGCCTTCATGGCTCGATTTTTTCCATAGATCGTATTGCTCCGGACCGCGATATTATTTTGATAATACCCTGACCGATCAACAACGGCTTCCGGTGGAGTTCGATGGAGTCTACTTCTACTTCGATTTTAACAGGAGTTTGATTTGGGCCGTGCAAATGGACGAAGAAGGAAATATTCTAAGCAATGAGCAATTGGCACCTTCGGTATTTCCTTCGGGTCCAGATGGTTTTCTCGATATGCAGATCGGCCCCGATGGCTTTATGTACATTTTGGCATACGGGTCCGGTTGTCCTCCATGTAGTCAAGAGTCTCCTGGATCAGGAAAGCTCATAAAGGTCCTGTACACAGGTGTCGTCACAAATTCACCTCCGGTCATTGAAATATCTGCCGATGTCACCGATGGTTCACTGCCCCTGACCGTTAATTTTTCGAGCGAGGGAACGATGGACCCTGATGGCGATAGCCCGCTATCGTATGCGTGGGACTTTGACGGAGATACCACGGTAGACTCGACCGCAGAGAACCCGTCATTCGAATAC
>JBATUY010000496.1:0-9852 GCA_049671465.1 Pricia sp.
GTATGAATTCGCTTTGGTATGTTCGTATTGAACAGTGATATAGGGCGAGTGTTACGATAACTAGCGGGAAGCCGCATAAATATTTGAAAAATGAATAGGATAAAAAAATGGGTAGCAATGATCACAACCGGTTTTTTACTATATGGTTGCGGATCGACGAAGGGCTTGGTGACGGCCGACAAATCACCGATCAAGGCCACGATGGATTTGGTAAATGTGGTAGACGATAAGGTGATGGTAACGATTGACCCCGGTAGTTTTACTACGGATACAGTGTCTTTTTATATTCCAAAAACGGTTCCCGGCACCTACAGTACCGATAATTACGGGAAGTACATCGAGGGTCTTAAGGCCATCGATTACGATGGAAACGAAATAAAGACTACGAAAAGCGACGATAATACGTGGGTCATAACCGATGGAAAAACCTTGGATAAGGTGACCTATTATGTCAATGATACCTACGACACCGAGTCTGAAATGGATGCCGCCGTTTTCTCTCCGGCCGGGACGAATATTTTAAAGGATGAAAACTTCATGCTTAACCTGCATGGTTTTATCGGCTATTTCAAAGATTTAAAGGAAGTGCCCTACGAAATTGTAATTACGGCCCCGGATAATCTTGAGCCTACTACGACCTTGACCCTAAAACCCACCTCACCGGAGAATACGGGAACCGATACTTTTACGGCCAGTCGGTATTTCGAGGTCATCGATAACCCTATCTTATACGCCGAACCGAACACCGAATCGTTTCAGCTGAACGACATCAAGGTTAGGCTTAGTGTCTATTCACCGAACGGGGTGTACACGGCCTCAGATTTAAAACCGAAAATGGAGAAAATGATGATGGCGCAAAAAGCTTTCTTGGGAGAAGTGAATAGTACGAAGAACTATGACATTCTATTGTACCTATCAAAATTGGATTCTACCGATGCAGGCGGCTTCGGGGCTTTGGAGCATCATACCTCCACTGTTGTCGTCTTGCCAGAGTCCATGCCCAAGGATCGTCTTGAGCAAGCGATGATCGATGTGGTTTCCCATGAATTTTTTCATACGGTAACTCCGTTGAACGTGCATTCGAAAGAAGTACAATATTTCGATTTTAACGACCCCAAAATGTCACGGCATTTATGGATGTACGAAGGTACTACCGAATACTTCGCCAATTTGTTTCAAGTGCAGCAGGGCTTGATCGATGAAGCGGAATTTTATCAGCGAATGATGGATAAAATCACCAATGCCAAATCATACGATGATACCATGTCGTTCACGGTCATGAGCGAAAAGATACTCGAGGAACCCTACGAGGAAAATTATGCCAATGTCTATGAAAAAGGAGCGCTCATCAATATGGCGCTTGATATCGAGCTGCGCCGACTCAGCAACGGAGAGCGGGGGGTATTATGGCTGATGAAAGAACTTTCAAAAAAATATGGTAAGGATGTACCTTTTGAAGATAATGAGCTGATCGATGAAATCGTAGCCATGACCTATCCTGAAATCAGGACGTTTTTTGACAAGCATGTCATTGGCGAAACGCCAATTGATTATAGTAGCTATTTGGCAAAGGTCGGCTTGACCCTAGAGGAAGGTGAAAAGCAAACGGGCTATTTTCTAGATGACGACGTGCCTTTTATCGATGTAGACCCAAAGAACGACAATGCCATCTTTATTCGAAAGGGTATCACCTTGAACAGTTTTTTCAATGATATGGGTGCAGAGGGCGGCGACGTTATACAAAGCATCAATGGCACCCCGATAAGCTTAGAGGCCATTCGCCCAATTATCGGGGAGAGTTTTGGTTGGGCACCGGACAAAGAGATTACTATGACTGTTATTCGCGACGGAGAAGCTATTGTGTTGACGGGTAAAGCGGGTACTCCGATCTTGCAGGTAGAAACTATAGTGCCGGTCAATAGTTTAAGCGCTGAACAGGCAGAGCTCCGCAATGCGTGGTTGAAATCTTAGTGACTGCTACCTTGCGGCTACTCCGCTAAGCGGTGTTAAAATAAGAGCGCCCGACTTGAGTAAGTCGGGCGCTTTTCTATTTGTTTTCAAATTACATCTAGTGATTCAGTTCTTCTTCATCCTTTTGTAGAGGTACGGTCTGCGGTACATAATCTTGTCCGGCGATGATATATTCCCCGTCTTCGTCTACCTTACTGTAATCGTAGGCCCAGCGGTGTACCTCGGGAATAGCGCCTTCCCAGTTACCGTGAATATGTTTTGTTTCGGTAGTCCACTCTAAAGTGGTCGCTTTCCAAGGGTTCTTACCGCCTTGTTTTCCGTAGAACATGCTATGAACGAAGTTGTAGACGAATACCAATTGAGCGAGTCCGGCAATTAGCGCAAACACGGTCATTAATACTTGTACATCGGTCAAGTCATCGAACATTGGGAAAGCGGTATTTTGGTAGTACCGTCTTGGCACGCCCGCCATGCCCACAAAGTGCATGGGGAAGAATACGCCGTAGGCACAGACTGCGGTAACCCAGAAGTGGACATAGCCCAAATTCTTGTTCAACATCTTGCCCTCGAACATTTTCGGGAACCAGTGATAGACCCCCGCGAAAAGGCCATATAAGGCCGATATACCCATTACCAAGTGAAAGTGGGCCACTACGAAGTACGTATCGTGTACATTAATATCCAAAGTGCTATCACCGAGTATGATCCCGGTAAGGCCTCCGGTGATGAAAGTGGATACAAATCCAATGGAAAATAACATGGCCGGGTTCAGCTGCAGGTTACCTTTCCACAGTGTCGTAATCCAGTTAAAAGCTTTTACCGCTGACGGGATGGCAATCAACAGGGTCGTAAAGGTAAATACCGATCCCAAAAACGGATTCATACCTGAAATGAACATGTGATGTCCCCAAACGATGGTAGATAAGAAAGCGATTGCCAGTATCGAGGCCACCATGGCGCGATATCCAAAAATCGGTTTACGGGCGTTGACCGCTAGCACTTCAGATACAATACCCATGGCTGGGAGTATTACAATGTATACCTCGGGATGGCCTAAGAACCAGAACAGGTGTTCGTACAATACGGGCGAGCCACCTTGATAGTGCAGCACTTCTCCCTGAATAAAAATATCCGATAGAAAGAAGGATGTTCCGAAGCTCCGGTCCATAATCAGTAATAACGCTGCGGACAATAGCACCGGAAACGATACAACACCTATAATGGCAGTTACAAAAAACGCCCAAATACTCAAAGGTAGTCGGGTCATAGACATGCCTTTCGTTCGGAGATTGATAACCGTAACGATATAGTTCAAGGAGCCCATAAGCGATGAGGCTATGAAAATGGCCATTGACACCAACCATAGGGTCATTCCCATGCCCGAGCCGGGCTGGGCCATGGGCAATGCGCTTAACGGTGGGTATACCGTCCACCCAGCGGCTGCTGGGCCTGCTTCTACGAAGAGCGAACTGATCATGACCACGGAGGAAAGGAAGAACAACCAGTACGATATCATGTTCAAAAAGCCGGAGGCCATATCGCGGGCACCGATCTGTAGGGGGATCAGTAGGTTACTAAAGGTTCCACTTAAACCCGCCGTCAGCACGAAAAATACCATGATGGTACCGTGGATGGTCACTAGCGCCAAGTATACATCGGCATCCATAACACCATCCGGGGCCCATTTGCCCAGTAGCGTTTCAAAGAAAACGTTTGATTCTCCCGGCCAAGCCAACTGCATACGGAAGAGCAGCGACATGGCAATACCTATAAAGCCCATGATCAGACCTGTAATCAGGTACTGTTTGGCGATCATTTTATGATCTTGGCTAAATATATACTTTGTTATAAAGGTCTGTTTGTGATGATGGGCATGATCGTCATGCGCATGTTCATCTACCTGTGCGTGTGCTGTAACGGACATAATTTTTGATTTTATTAATTTTCTTTTATAGCTATTTTTAGGTACCTACTTCTTCACATTCCCGTACTTGCGGCTTCTGTGGTATTGAAAGCGGGCTGTGCTTCGCCCTCCGACGGGGTCACCGTCTCGGCAAAAGTCTTTTGTTCGGCGATCCAAGCGTCATATTCCTTCTGGCTCTCCACAATAATTCTCATCTGCATGTTGTAATGTGATTTGCCGCATATTTTGTTACATAGCAATATGTAATCGAATTCCCAAGGATCTGAATTGTCCTCGCCATTGGCAGCGCGTTCCGCTCTGATTTCATTGGTACGTTTTACCTTGTCAACGACATCAGGGTTTTGGCGCATTGCTTCGGTGGTGGTAATCGGAGTATAAGAGAACTCGGTAATCATACCCGGTACAGCATTCATCTGCGCCCTAAAATGGGGCATGTATGCGGAATGCAAAACGTCTTGAGACCGGATTTTGAAATTTACCTTTCTTCCCACGGGCAGATGTAATTCTTTAACGATGATATCATCGGCGGCATAGGTATCTGATTGGTCTAGACCCAGAACATTGGCATTATTGATATCTATCATACGAACATTGGCCTGGCCGAGTACGTTATCCTCACCGCCATATCTTGCAGTCCATCCGAATTGCTGGCCGTAAAGCTCGACGATCAAGGGATCGTCATCTTCGTTAACATCCATGATATTCGTCCAAGTATACAGGCCCCAAAGAATCAATCCCGCCAAAACGATTACGGGTATGATGGTCCAAATAAATTCCAACCGATCGTTGTCGGCATAGAAAAGAGCTTTTTTCCCTTTTTCACCTCTGTACTTATAACCGAAGTAGTGAAGTAAGGCTTGGGTAATGGTCTGAACGATAAAAATGATTATCATCGATACCAACATCAGGCTATCGTATTCCGAACCGTGCTCCGATGCCGCTTCGGGCAAAAGTACTTTCCCGTATTTCCAAAAACTGAAAATGGTAATGCCATAAATAAAAATCAGAAAGGCGAAGAGCAAATAGCCTTGGGTCTTGTTGTCCGAATCATTGGCAACTTGGGAATTTTCGGTCTTTAGTTGCGACAATTCGAATATTTTGGTCATTTGCCAAATAGCAATTGCCACAAGAACCAAAACCGCTAAAATTAAAACTGTAGTCATCGTATGTTCTACTATTATACGTTAAAATTACTAATGAACTTATGATTTTAAGTTCTCAATAATGGAAATGTTTGCTCTCTTCGATAAACGGATTTCGCTTGGGTTGTAACGGCGCACTGGTGAGTGCCCTGAAGACCCAAAAGATAAATGCTCCGGCAAAGAAAAGTATGGCACCGATCTCTGGGATGCCTATAAACCATTGGTCACCTACCGTTGCGGGCATTATCATATTAAAAATATCCATATAGTGACCCGCGAGAATGACGATTCCCGTCATGATAACGAACCAATTGATTCTTTTATAGTCGCTGTTCATCAATAGAAGCACAGGAAACAAGAAGTTCATGGCCACCATACCGAAGAACGGCAATTTGTAATCCGCAATTCGGGTCACGTAATAGGTCACTTCCTCGGGAATATTGGAGTACCAGATCAACATAAATTGCGAGAACCAAAGATACGTCCAAAATATACTGAAACCGAACATGAACTTGGCTAAATCATGAATGTGGCTGTCGTTGACGTCGGGCAGATGGCCCCTTGATTTAAGATATATCGTAACCATGGCTATCACGGTAACCCCGGAAACTATCATACTGGCGAAAACGTACCATCCGAACAAGGTGCTGAACCAGTGGGGGTCAACGCTCATGATCCAGTCCCAAGACATCATGGACTCTGATATCAAATAGAATACCAAAAAGGCGGCCGAAATCCTAAAATTCAACTTAAATTTTGAATTGTTGTCCGACTCGTCTTGCGCCAACGAAAGCTTTCTGGAATATTCGCGGTAGGCGATCCATCCTCCAAGAAAAATGGCAGCACGAATTAAAAAGAACGTTGGGTTCAGATAGCCTGACTTATTTCGTATGATTTCGTCGGTAGCTACGATATCCTCATCCATCCATACAAAAAGATGGTTCATATGCAAGGCAGATAAAAGTAGTATCACGAATACAATGATTCCCCCGGGAACGAGGTACGCGGTTATGCCTTCCATGACCCGAAAGAGTAGGGGTGACCAACCGGCCTGTGCAGCACGTTGAATGGCGTAGAACGCCAAGACCCCAAGCGCGATCATAAAGAAAAAGAAGGCAGCGACGTAAAGTGCCGCCCAGGGTTTGTTCTGCAGTTGATGCAAAAGATGTATATCATGTTCAGCGCCATGTTCCTCGCCGTGAGCTTCCGCAGTGTCTCCATGCGCCTGTGCGGTATCGCCATCGTGACTTGCCGCGGCACTGTGTTCTTCTTTTTCTGCTGGCATTGACGCTGCTTCCTCTCCGGTATGCGAATCACCATGGCCATCATCGTGGCTTGCCACCATGGCTTTCGCCTCTTCGACCGTGCCGGGTGCGGAGATAAAGCCTATGGCAATACCTAGAATACCGACCGCCATTAGAATGAAGGAACCGATTTTTAATCTATTTGAAAACGTGTACATATCTCTATCTATGTATTATTTTTATAACTCGCTTTTCAGTTTCATGACATATTGCGAAACCTGCCACATTTCTTTGGTGTTCATCTGGGATGCATACGAACCCATGGAATTCAGGCCGTATTGCATAGTGTGAAACGTGGTTCCCACGGTAATGTTACGTGCGGCATCGTCATAACTCGGAACGCCCAAAATCTTTTCCCGCTCTACGAGATAGCCTTTACCATCTCCTTTGTCACCGTGACAAATGGCGCAATAAATCGTGTACAACTGAGAGCCGTTGGCCTCGTTTTCGGCGATTGCTATGGAATCATTGGCGATTAACGGGCTTTCAAGCAAACGCGACTTCTCCTTTCCTTCAGGGGTATTTTCAATGCCGTAAGGCATCCAACCTCGCATGATAGTATTCTCTACCGGCTTTTGGGCCTCGGTACCTTCCGGAAGAAAATCGACCTCTTCATAGGTTTCGTACCCCACAGGTTCGTACATATTCGGCATATACTGAATACTAGGCTCTCGAACATCGTCTCCGCACGCCGCAAACAAGGCGAACATACCGACCAGCAATCCTATTTTTTTGAAATTATCCATCATCAATGACTTTCTTTTTCTACAATATTTATTTCGACCGCACCGGTATCGATCAACAAGTCCCTTAATTCATTTTCGTCACCGTGGATGTCGATTTCCATCAAAAAGTGGTCGTCGGTCGTTCGTACATCAGGGTTTTCAGCATCTTTGAACGGCCATAACCTGCTTCTTAGGTAGAAGGTGATGACCATAAGGTGGGCCGCAAAAAATACGGTCAACTCGAACATAATCGGTACGAAGGCCGGCATGTTCTCCAAATAGCTGAAACTGGGCTTTCCACCGATATCCTGTGGCCAGTCTTCAATCATGATATAGTTCATCATGACCGTGGCGACCGCAAGGCCAACACATCCGTATAGAAACGAGGTAATGGCCAGTCGTGTCGGAGCTAACCCCATAGCCTTATCCAACCCGTGCACCGGAAACGGACAGTAAACCTCTTCGATATGATGTTTGGCTGCTTTCACCCTTTTAACGGCAAGCATCAATATATCGTCGTCGTCGTAATATGCATGTATGGTTTTAGATGCCATTTTTGTTCCTATTAGTTAAAACCTTGTCGGCCTACTTATTTCTGTTTTTATTGCTCAATAGTTGCGCTTGCCCCGCCCAATCGTCACGTTGTGCCCTGCCGGGAAAGGACTCGGTGATGGAGTCTAGCAAATCATATTCGCGTTTGGTCATTCGACCTACCTGCGCAAACGTATAAATACCGATTTCGTTTAAGGTAGCCTCCATCTGGGGGCCTATACCTTTGACTTTTTTAAGATCGTCGGGTTTCTCGGTCGCGGCGTCGAACGTACCGATTGTACTCAAAAGGTCGGAAACTCCGTCTTTATTGTCCTTAGCCGGTACTACTTCGCCCATAAGCACATCTTGGGTGATAATTTCTTTTTTAGGTTCTTTTCCGGCGTCTGACACTTTCATTTTCTGAATGCTGTATAAAGGCTTTCCGGCATCCCTCAATTTTTTGTACTTGCTGCCCGAGGCTTTTAATATAGACTTGACCTCTGCCTGTGCGATTACGGGGAAGGTTCTTGCGTACAGTAAAAACAGTACGAAGAAAAACCCGATAGTGCCAACGAATATCCCGATATCCACAAAAGTTGGCGAGAACATGGTCCATGATGATGGTAGGTAATCACGGTGCAACGAAGTAACGATAATCACGAAACGCTCGAACCACATACCGATGTTTACGACAATCGAGATAAAGAAAGAGAACATAATACTGGTCCGCAATTTTTTGAACCACATAAACTGTGGTGAGAACACGTTACAGGTCATCATGCTCCAATAGGCCCACCAGTAGGGTCCGGTTGCACGGTTCAAGAAAGCATACTGTTCGTATTCCACTCCGGAATACCAAGCCATAAAAAGCTCAGTGATATAGGCACAACCCACGATAGTACCTGTAATCATGATAACGATGTTCATCAATTCGATGTGCTGCACGGTAATGTAGGCTTCGAGATGGCACACTTTCCGCATGATAATCAAAAGGGTGTTCACCATGGCGAATCCAGAGAAGATAGCCCCGGCTACAAAATAGGGCGGAAATATCGTGGTATGCCATCCGGGAATTACCGATGTGGCAAAGTCAAAGGATACAATGGTGTGTACGGATAGTACCAGCGGCGTGGCCAATCCTGCCAAAACAAGGGATACCTCTTCAAAGCGTTGCCAGTCTTTAGCGCGTCCCGACCATCCAAAGCTCAAAAGACTATAAATTTTCTTTTGAAAGGGTAAAACGGCACGATCCCGAATCATAGCGAAATCGGGCAAAAGGCCCGTCCACCAGAAAACCAAGGATACCGAGAGATAGGTCGAAATCGCAAATACATCCCAGAGTAGGGGAGAGTTAAAGTTGACCCATAACGACCCAAATTGATTGGGAATGGGCAACACCCAGTAGGCCAACCAAGGCCGACCCATGTGAATAATGGGGAAAAGTCCCGCTTGAATTACCGAGAAAATGGTCATCGCTTCCGCAGAACGGTTTATCGCCATACGCCATTTTTGACGGAACAGTAAGAGTACCGCGGAAATCAAGGTACCTGCGTGACCGATACCTACCCACCAAACGAAGTTGGTAATATCCCAAGCCCAGTTAACGGTCTTGTTGAGGCCCCAGGTTCCGATACCTGTTGATATCGTATAGATGATACAACCTACACCCCAAAGAAAAGCAATTAAGGCAATGGAAAACACAATCCACCAATGTTTGTTGGCCCTTCCCTCGACCGGAGCGGCAATATCCACGCTTACATCGTGGTAGCCTTTATCCCCGATAACCAAGGGCCTTCGAATAGGTGCTTCGTAATGCGACGCCATAAAATTCTGTTATAGTTGTTTACTTAAATACGGTTTATGCTTCGGTCGTGTTCCTCACTTTTACGTGATAGAAGACGTTTGGTTTTGTACCTACATATTCCAGCAAATGGTACATTCTATCGCTTTCGGCGAGTTCGGAAACTTTACTCTCCTTGTCGTTGACATCACCAAAAACGATCGCTCCTGTGCCACAGGCCAACGAACAGGCGGTCTGGAATTCCCCGTCTTCAATAACACGGCCATCCCTTTTCGCGTCGAGAATCGTCTTCTGAGTTTTTTGAATACACATCGAGCATTTTTCGATAACCCCGCGAGAACGTACGTTAACATCGGGGTTCAATACCATCTTGCCCAAATCGTTGTTCATATGGTAATCGAACTCGTCATTGTTGTTATATAAGAACCAGTTGAAACGGCGTACTTTATAAGGG
>JBATUY010000497.1:0-2389 GCA_049671465.1 Pricia sp.
CTATGAATTAGCGGTCAATATCGCCCAGAGTATTGCCGAAGCCGGTTACGGCGTCATCACCGGAGGCGGCCCCGGCATTATGGAAGCAGGAAATAAAGGCGCCAATCTCGCTGGTGGAACCTCGGTAGGTTTAAACATCGATCTGCCCTTCGAGCAGCACGACAATCCGTATATCGACGGTGATAAAAGCCTTGATTTTGATTACTTCTTCGTAAGAAAAGTGATGTTCGTCAAATATTCACAAGGTTTTGTGGTCATGCCCGGTGGCTTTGGTACGTTGGATGAGCTTTTTGAAGCGATTACCCTGATTCAAACCAATAAGATAGAAAAGTTTCCTATCATTCTTGTTGGTACCGATTTCTGGACCGGACTTATTGATTGGGTAAAAAACACCATGCTGACCGCCAAAAATATAAGCGCGCATGACTTAGACCTGATTCACATTGTAGATACCAAGGAAGCGGTGGTCGATATCATCGACTCTTTTTATAAAGGCCGGTCGCTTAGTCCTAATTTTTAATAGCTTTCTTGAAAAAGTCTTCCCCCATACAGGTAATCATCCTTCTGCTGCCTATGCTCTTAGGTGTCGCAAGACTATCCGCGCAGCACGAGAACTTGCTTACTGCAAGCCTTGATGGAGAAACCAAGGAGATAAGCATTCAACAAGAATTTCTTTACGAAAATACCTCTGGTACAACGCTCGAGGTTCTTTATTTTAATGACTGGGCCAATGCCTACGCCAGTAAAAGCACAGGGCTGGCCAAACGCTTCGAAGAGGAGTTCAAAAAAAGCCTTCACCTGGCCAAGAAGGAAGAAAGGGGATACACTACCATAATGTCTGTCGTCGACGATGCCTATCGCGGGCTAAAATGGGAACGAACCAAGGAAGAGGATATTCTCGAGATTCAATTGAACGCCCCCCTACCCCCCGGAGCATCGACCAAACTCTTTCTCAGCTATACGGTGCAGCTTCCCGAAAATAAATTTACACCTTACGGATACGGCAAGAACAACACCTATTACCTAAAAGACTGGTATCTGACGCCTGCCGTTTATGATGGTACATGGCATTTGTATTCCAATAAAAACCTCGAAGATCTTTACACCGACATTACGAATACGGCAATCAACTTCACCTATCCCGATAGCCTTTATCTTGCCTCGAACTACAGAGTCTTGTCTAACACCGATCTGCCGAACGGGCAGACGGCACAATTGCGGGGTGTCAATCAAAAGAGCAGTGAGCTTGTACTCACACCGAAAAATCGGTTCACGACCCATGTTACCGAGGAAATGACGGTCATAACCGATCTCGAGGCCTCGAAATATAGTGAAATCTCACAGGGCATATCGATAAATCGGGTCACGCAGTTTATAGAAGACCATTTGGGCAAATACCCGCACGAACAGCTGCTGGTAAGTGAAATAGATTATGACAAGAACCCGTTGTACGGCATAAATCAATTACCTTCCTTTATCCGCCCCTATGAAGAGCAGTTTCAGTTCGAGATGAAATTTTTGAAAACGGCTCTGATCAATATTTTAGAGGAAACCTTGTTTCTAGACCCAAGAAAAGAACAATGGCTGAGCGATGCAATTGCAAACTATATCATGATCGCCTACGTCGAAGAGTACTATCCTGATCAAAAGCTGCTGGGCAAACTTTCAAAAATTTGGGGAATTCGAAGTTTTAATTTTGCCAAAATTGATTTCAACGAGCAGTATCCATTGTTTTATATGTTGATGGCCCGAAAGAACATTGACCAATCCTTGAACACTCCGAACGATTCACTCACCAGATTCAATCAAAAAATAGCGAATAAATATAAAGCCGGACTCGGCCTGTCTTATGTCGGAAGCTATATCGGCAAAGAAAAGGTCGACAATAGCATCAGAACCTTTTACCAGTATTACAAACTGAGCCGTGCCAAGATCTTAGACTTTGAATCTATCTTAAAACGCTCTACAAACCTAGATATCAACTGGTTTTTCAGAGGATATGTCACTACGGATTGGAAAATTGATTTTAAGATCAAAAAAGTGGAGAAAACAAAAGATTCGCTCCGGGTGACCCTAAAGAATAAAGCAGGCACCGATGTACCTATATCACTATTTGGCTTACGCAATGATTCCGTAGTATCACAATATTGGTTTTCGGATATAAAGACCGAGAAAACAGTGACCATCCCCAAAAATGACGAAAAAAGACTGGTTCTTAATTATGACCAAAAGATACCGGAATTTAATCAGCGGGACAATTGGAAGTCGTTGGGCGGCTTTTTATCGAGTAATAAAAAACTGAAGTTCACCTTTTTCAAAGACGCCGAAAACCCGTATTACAATCAGGTATTCTACGTGCCCGTACTTACGTTCAACCTCTATGATGGAT
>JBATUY010000498.1:0-5373 GCA_049671465.1 Pricia sp.
CCCATAGTGAGGGTAAGTTCGACGAGATGTTGGGAAAGCTCCAAGAAAAGACCGGAAAGTCTAAGGAACAATTAAAAGAGGAGATAGATAAGATGTGATTTTACGTCATACACCGAGAAAGCCTGCAATGTATATTGCGGGCTTTTTTTATGATTCGCTCAGAGCATTTTATTTTAGGTTTTTATTTTATTCCAAACCTTTTTGAGTCCCGCAACAACAGGCAAACAAGCAAAACCTACCACTAAGCCGGTTAGAAATTCCGCTAAGATACTCGGTAGCGCGTGTAGCCACTCGTGGATAAAATGCAGATTATGCACAAAAATTCCACCGGCTACCAAGATTAGGGCAATGGTACCGATTATCGAAAGGCCCTTGACCACTTTAGGCAGTGCCATCACCAGAAAATGTCCGATTTTATCCGAAAAACTATCCTCCTCTTCGTTCAAGGCGATAAGTCTGGCCCCGAAATCGTCCATGCGAACGATAAGCGCGACGATACCATAAACACCTACGGTCGCGACCAGTGCAATAATGGAAACGACGATAACTTGCGTCCATATATCCTCATTGACCACGGTGCCCAAGGCGATGATAACGATTTCCACCGATAGGATGAAATCAGTTACGATGGCCGATTTTATCTTATCCTTTTCGACCGCCAAAACTTCCGCTTCGGTCATGTCTTTCGTGACCGCTTTGACGGTATGCTCATGCGGCACGATCCATTCGTAAATTTTTTCGGCACCCTCATAGGCTAAATACAGGCCTCCGAGAATCAAGATTACCGTGACCGCCGCAGGTAAAAAGGCACTCAACAGAAAGGCAACTGGTAAAATAATCAGTTTGTTCAGCAGAGATCCCTTGCTAATCGCCCATAACACGGGAATTTCGCGCGAGGCCATAAATCCGGATGCTTTTTCGGCATTGACGGCCAAATCGTCGCCCAATATACCAGCGGTTTTTTTGCCTGCCACTTTGGTCATGACGGCCACGTCGTCCATCATACTTGCGATATCGTCGAGTAAAGCGAAAAATCCTGAGGCCATTGGGTAGTTTTAATTGTGGTACGAACTGCGGCTTAAAGACGCGAAAGGTAGCAAATTCATACCTGTTTAAGAATGAAATGACTTTCCAATTATGTACATAGGTTTCGATACAGCTAAAACATCGCCTTTTCGGGATAAACTACCAGATGCTGCTATACTAATTTTAACAAAAAAAGGATTCAATGAGCGAGAAAAATTTAAATAACGTAACCGCTAGGGTAAAAATAAAAGGATTGGCCATGATTAGCATTGGCGAACATGACCATTTGAAAATTTAGGATACGGATGACAAAAATTAAGGAAATTGACGATTCGGCCATGTGTATCTCACGCAAGAAGCGGGGAAAGGGATATAGTTTTTACGATGAAAATGGGGCGTTGATAAAGGACAAAACCGTTTTAAAAAGACTTCGAAATCTGGTGATTCCCCCGATGTGGAAAGAAGTGATGATCTGTCGTTTTGACGATGGACACATACAGGCGATAGGGCGCGATGCAAAAAATCGGAAGCAGTACATCTATCATTCGGAGTATGAAAGGCAGCAGCAGGAGGCCAAGTTCAAAAAGCTGATCGATTTTTCAAAACAGCTTCCAACCATTCGTAAAAAAGCGCACTCCGACTTAGAGGGAAAGGGATGGCGTAAGAACAAATTGGTCGCTTTAATCATATTGCTCTTGGATGAGTACGGCATTCGCATAGGTAATAAGGAATATGCGAAGCAGAACGAATCTTACGGACTCACGACCCTGCGGCGTAAACATTTGACCGTAGAAGACGATGAAATCATATTTTCTTTTATAGGCAAAAGCCATAAAGAGCAAGAAGTGCATATCGATGACGAACAACTGGCACCTTTCGTAAAGAAAGCGGCAGATTTGCCGGGATATGAGATTTTTAGATACCGAGACGAGAAGAACCGATTCCATGATGTCGACAGTGACGACGTAAATGCGTATATCGCGGAATTTATGCATCCCGATTTTTCGAGCAAGGATTTTAGGACTTGGTCCGCCAACCGTATTGCCGTTGAATGTTACCCGCTGGCGTTAGAGGAACTGAAAAACGGAAGCCGTAAAAAATTCAGCAATATCGTCATTAAAATGGTGGCGGCCGAGCTGGGCAACACCCCCAGTGTCTGCCGAAATTACTACGTGCATCCCGCACTGTTTAATCAGATAGACAAAAAACAATTACCTAATCGCAACCTTTTCAAGGACAGTAAAAATGAATTCGGACTTAGCGGAGCGGAAAAACTGGCGCAAAAGGTTATCGCGGAGAGTTATTGATGTTTTAATAACAGCTTATTTAAATTGATCGACATAAGCAAAAGTGCAAAGGAAAGCAGTCTGTAAAAAGAAAGATGTCTATAAAGAAAACGAAGCTTTAGAACACTTTAAATTTGAAAAAAAGCCTCTGATATCTACCTCAATAAAAAAGAGGCCGTACTGATTAATCAGACAACCTCTTTTCCTTTTCAATTTATCCGTAATCTTACTGCTGACCCTCTTCCCTATCGATTATATCCCTGGCCCTATCCCGGTCTAAAAATACTTGAACACCGATATTAAGGCCAAGACTATTTTGGTAATCATCGGTGCTTTTGCCAAGCAGTCCGTTGTATTTCATAGTAGCTTCAAAGGCCACATTTTCAGAGACAAAATAAGCAAGTCCCGGCCCAAAACCAAAGGCAAATCCGATCGTTGAAGGACCGTTATTAATCGATAGGCCGGCCACTCCTAAGTTATTTTCCACAAAAAACCGACTTCGCGGGGGCAAACCATTGGCGCCGACATCTCCCGGCGTAATGTAAAATCGCGTAAGCCCCTGTAGCCCATAGCCAAAGGTTTCTACAGCTTCACCCGCTTCATCTTGGGGCGATTTGGAAAATCCGAGATTTATGGCCGCACCCACCATAAAATTCTCATTCAGGAAATAACCAAGTTTCGGGCTGAGGCCCAAATTGAATCCCGCGCCGTCATTAAGACCCACGTTAATACCGAAGAGACCATCGGAAGCCGTATTTACCAAACCGCTACCCAAATCGGAACCGAGCATCACATCGCCCCTTTCGAAATTTTGCGCTTGCCCGGTGGCAAGACCGGCGAGCAGCGTGAACGTAATCGCCATAAATATAATAGTGCCGCTTTGGAAAGCTTTTTTTAACGGACTTTTGGCCGAGTCGTTTGTGGTCGTAGTGTTTAGTGTCTTCATAATGCTGTTTGTTAAATTCGATAACAGTTAGTGAATAAAATTAGGACAAGCCTGTAAGGACATTCCGTTTTATCGGATGTATTTTTGACTTTTTCGAAATTGCGAAGTGCCTGCGAACCAAACATTTTCAACCTGGAAGCCAGTCCGGGATATTACTTTCAATGAAACCTGTGTATATTTACGTTGAGTATGCCAGTAGCCTGAACCACCCTTGACTGGGCCCGGACTCTGAAAACGCATTGGCAACGGGCTAACTTGACAGCAAATGGAAAGTCGCTTTCACATCAATATCGGGCTTTATTATTGATATGCTAAAAAAACTACTTTATGGTGTAGCGGCGGTACTTCTATTGGTGCTACTTTACAATGCCTACGAGCTTTACAGTTTTACCCAAAAACGTAACAAAACAGTACAGGAAAAAGGATCACAGACCATGGCTACGTTAATCGGGCAAATGGATACCGTTCTTTCGCAAATCGCGCGCGAAGGTGAACGGCTTGCCAAAGATTTGAGCACCCAAGACTACACGGCCGAAGAAATCGAAAACATCATCAAGCAAAGTGCCCTAAAAATACCTGCACTTCAAGGGGTTACCGCATGTTTTCAGCCCTATGCCTTTTCTGAAGAACAAGAATTCTATTGTCCGTACTATAACAAAGGCACCAAAAAATTTACCAATATAGGAGACAGCTATGATTACACTACCGAGGGTGCCGAAAGTACCGCTTGGTATACCGATGTCCGTGACCAAGGTGCCCAATGGATAGAGCCCTACTATGCATCTGGAGGCCAAGATTGGTATATCGATTATGGCATCCCCATTTATTACGCCGATGGTCCAAAAAAAGGACAGGTCAAGGGAACTATTGCCATGAGCCTACTCACCAGCGGCTTTAAAAAACTCGTGCATTCCCTTAGCATCGGAAAGACCGGATACGGAATCGTGGTATCGAGCAAGGGTACTTTTCTATCCCATCCTATTAACGATTATATAGGTACGGTGAACTTGCGTACCACCATGGGATCCGAACAGAACAATGCGCTTTTAGAAGCTTACGAAGGTTTGATGAAGGGCGAAACCGGAAAAGTCGAATACGAAAGGGAAATCGGAAGTGGTAACGAAATCTTCTATTATGATAAAATTGCAACATCGGATTGGGGTATCGGTCTGCTCTTCTCAAAAGATGAACTGCTCGGCAGCCGCGCCGCCTTCAACCACCGTTACATTAGATTGGCGCTCTTAATATCCGCCTTTCTCTTAATCATCATTGCTATTTATTTCAATAAAGACTATCTGGACAGGCAGGAAATTTGGCAATTGAGTGGCTTAGCTACCCTCTTACTGATTTCAAATAACATTTTTATCGGGTATTTAGAGCACACCGGAAACCGTAGAATCAATGCCGACGAAAGCCTTCCCATTGCCGACATGACCAGCCTGAGCAATTTTATAACCCAGCAGCACACCCGGCTAGACGAGCTGAAATTGAAGAAGTCCATTCCCATTCCCACGGGGGTCTTTGTACGGCGTCTCGCCTTTCAAGACAGCTATAATCTGGATATGGGAGGTACGGTCTGGCAAAAATATCCATTGGAAATCGCCGATTAGGTACAAACAGGCTTCCGTTTTCCGCAGACCTCCCCCTTCGCCGAAGCCTCATATATCGATGAAATCTACCGGAAGGAGGTAAAAGGCAAGGAGGGCGGCCAAGATTATCTGCTCATCGGTTGGGAGTTTCGCGTCACCCTGCAGCAGTACCTGAATTATGAGAATTTTCCCTTCGACAAACGCCATATCAGCGTGCAGTTGGTACCCAGAAATTCGGAGGATAATCTCATTTTCACGCCCGACCTCGGTAGCTATGAGTTCACTAACCCCACCAAAAAACCGGGCCTGAACAAGAAAGTGCGCATATCGGGCAACAACATCATTAAAAGTTACTTCAACTATTCCGTTGAAACCTACAATACCGATTTCGGCTTCGGTTCGAAAAAGCGCTTTGAAGATGTGCCGGTGTTACATTACAATATCGACTTAAGGCGTATATTGCTCAACACCTTTGTCACCTATTTGATTCCGATATTCGTGGTATTGCTCATGATGTATATTTTAC
>JBATUY010000499.1:0-6002 GCA_049671465.1 Pricia sp.
CGTTATTTTATGACCATTCCCGAAGCCTCTCAGTTGGTACTCGAAGCTGGTGCGATGGGTGATGGCGGTGAGATTTTTATCTTTGACATGGGGGAGTCTGTTAAAATATTCGATTTGGCCAAAAATATGATCAAACTCTCCGGTCTACGATACCCTGAGGACATTAATATCAAAATTACCGGTCTTCGCCCCGGTGAAAAGCTCTACGAAGAGTTGTTGGCCAACGGCGAGAATACTTTACCAACCTATCATAAAAAGATTATGATTGGCAAAACCCGTGCACTCGATTATGTCGAAGTACGCTCGAAAATTGATGAACTCTGTGTTTCGAACATGTTCTTCAATGGCAGTACGGTCAGTTTAATGAAAGAAATCGTACCTGAATACGTTTCGAACAATTCCGACCTCTGTAAATTGGATAAGAAAAAAGCCAGGGTCAAAAGTACTTCAGCTCTAAAAAAGGTGTTATAAGTTTGATGGCTCGTTCTAGAGGTTTTTATTAATCTTGAAGTGACTACCCCAAAAACCATCCCTATAAGAAAACTCATGGCACTTGAAAACCTTTAGTCTAAATTTTTAGTAATATTGCACACTAAATTTTAAAAATATGATTTCTAGAAAAAATAGTGATAGTGAAAAAAGACATGTACTATCGGGAATGAAACTTCCTTTTATGTCGTTGCTTATATTATTACTAGCTTCCTGTGCCACCAAAAAGGATGTGGTGTATTTTCAAAATACGGGAGACTTCGAAACTTTGGTCAGTGAGAATAGTTTTACGCCAAAATTTAAGGTAGATGATGTGTTGAGCATTTATGTTTCTACATTGGATAACGTTGCCAGTGCTCCTTTTAATTTATTCAGGGCTGCTTCGGAGAGTGGCACAGGTAGCGGCAGTATGCGTCCTGAACAGGTTGATTATTTGATAGACAAAGACGGTGAAATCGATTTTCCCGTAATCGGGAAAATAAAAGTGGCCGGTCTTTCTTCGGAAGAATTACGAGTGTTGCTTCGGGAAAAGCTTTCTGATTATCTCAAAGACCCCATTATTAACATCCGTTTACGGAATTTTACGGTTACCGTTCTGGGTGAAGTCAATCGGCCAGGCACATATCCTGTGAACGGAGAACGAATCACTATAATGGAAGCCTTAGGTTTGGCTAACGACCTTACCATTAAGGGAAAAAGAGAAAACGTAATGGTCATTCGTGATTTTGATGGTACCAAAGTATACCACCGCATCAATCTTAAACGTAAAGAGGCCATGAGTTCACCAGTGTATTACCTCACGCAGAATGATGTTGTTTATGTAGAGCCGAACAAATCGGCTATTACGGCCTCTGCCCTTGACAATCGTGCCACTATTGCGGTTTCCATCGCCTCTCTATTGATAACTTCTACCATATTGTTGATTACGAGAACTAATTAAAATTAATTTCAGGTGGCAAACGAAAATTCATCAATGACTACTACACCCAAAACACAGACCGCAAATAATTCAGTCGATTATAAGGAACTAATTTCCAGATATACGGCTCATTGGAAATGGTTCGTTTTATGTGCTATACTAGCACTTGGTCTTGCTTATATATATATCAGGTATTCAATCCCCAACTACGCCGTTCAGACCCAAATTCAAATTTTAGAGGATAAGTCCTCAGGTTCTGAACTCGATGTTTTTCAAGATTTGAACTTTTTAGGAGGCGGTAAAAATAAGGTCGAAGACGAATTACAGATTGTAAATTCACGGTCGAACTTTATCCAAGTCGTTCGAGATCTCAACCTGAATACCAAAATAATGGTACAGGGTAATATCATAGAAACCGAATTATACACGAGTCCGCCCGTAAATCTCAACTTTATATCGGCCGATTCTATAGTGAACAAATCCAAATTTGAATTTTTCATAACCATTTCATCTTCAACAACGTTTGGTTATACCGAAGAGGAAGATAAACCGGTCAAAATTTATGCGTTCGGAAAAAATATTCCTACACCTATTGGTGACATTATTATAACACCCAATGTTCAGGTCTTTGAAAATTATAAAGATAAAAAGCTACGTGTATCCGTTAATCCTATTGAAGACGTTGCCCAAAGTTATAGAACCAAAGTTCAAGTGTCAAACCCTGGAGAATTTTCCAATATTGTAAATTTGACATTGGAAGACCCCATTCAGGAAAAAGCCACTAGAATTCTTGATGCACTCGTTCGTGTCTACAATAAAAATGCCATAGAAGACAAACAAGAAATCGCAGACCGTACTTCCAATTTTATCAATGAGCGTATAGCTGATATTTCAACTGATTTATCTAGTGTGGATCAATCTGCACAGGATTTTAAAACCGAGGCTGGGGTATCGGATATAGCCGCTGAGGCTAACGTAAACCTCAATGTGGGTGTAGCTAATCAACAAGAATTAGCCAATGCTAGAAATCAATTAAATATGGCTTCATCGATGCAAGAATTAGTCGCAAGCCAGGATTCTTACGAAGTGCTGCCCACGAATATAGGCCTATCAGACCCGACGATTGCTAGTACAACCGATAGATACAACCAGTTGGTGCAAGAGCGCCAAAGACTACTAAAAAGTTCGAATGAGAAGAACCCCGTCATCGTAAACTTGGATCAGCAAATTGCGGGATTAAAACGCAGTATGCAGCAAAGTTTGAGCAACAGTGTTAACACATTAGGTATGACGGTCTCCTCTTTAAGTGGGCAACAGGCACGTTTTAATTCAAAACTTTACTCTTCGCCTGCCAAGGAAAGAGCTTTACGGGATATTACACGACAGCAACAAACAACGGAATCCCTCTATCTTTATCTATTACAAAAACGGGAGGAGGCTCAAATAAATGCGGCTTCGAGTTCGCCAAAATCCAATATTATCGACAAAGCGTATGCGGTGAGTAAAACTCCGGTTTCACCCAAAGTATCATTAATATATTTAGCTTCATTTATCTTAGGTCTACTGCTGCCCTTTTCCATAATCTACGCCAACGACTTGCTCGATAATAAAGTGCACAACATGCATTCCCTCGAAAAACTCGTGCAGAACACACCGGTACTCGGCGAGCTTCCGAAATTGACCAAAAAGGAAAACAAATTCGTTATCAAAGAAGATCGTTCGGTATTGGCAGAATCCCTGCGTATCATCCGTACGAACTTAGATTACTTGATTAAATCTAAGCAGTCAAAACCGGGCAAGAGCAATATCGTTTACGTCACGTCAAGTGTTCCCGGAGAGGGTAAAACCTTTTTGTCGACTAACCTTTCCATGATATTGGCCAGCACCAACAAAAAGGTGCTATTGATCGGTGCCGATATTAGAAATCCTAAATTATACACTTTCTTTACCGGAAGCGACGTTGATAAGATGGCAAAACCTGCACGAAATAAGGATGCTGGTCTTACCGAATATCTATATGACAATACTATTGAAGTCAGGGATATCGTGAACCCGATGTTGATTCATCACAACACCATCGATGTGATCTACTCGGGTAGAATACCGCCCAACCCTGCCGAACTTTTAATGAGCAGTCGCGTAAACGAGTTGTTCGAAAAGGTGTCGGAGATGTATGATTATGTCATCGTTGATACAGCGCCATTAATGGTGGTAACCGATACCTTATTAATTAGCGATTATGCCGATTTGCTGATTTATGTTACCCGCGCAGGAGTTACGGAAACCAAAGCTCTTAACTATCCGATTAAATTGCAGGAGGAAGGAAAGATCAAAGGCCTATCATTCGTGGTGAACGATGTAGAGGCTTCAAATCTTGGTTATGGTGGTAAATATGGTTATGGCTACGGTAAAACCCAAAAGAAATGGTGGAAGTTTTAGTATTCCATCCTCAAATATATCCTGCAAAAACCTTGAACGAACTTCAAGGTTTTTGTTATTTAAAGATGTATTTCAAATTTGTGTTGTAACTTTATTTGATTAATTTTTGTCCTTTAGAGCTTTGGACAAAATTTTAGTACTTCCCCCTTTGATAGCTACTTTATCCGAAATGGATAAAAAGTAGTATATCAGCTCAAAAACACATATTGTATTTAATCGATGTTCGGTTCGGTTTTATCGAAATTCAGTAGGGTATTCCCTCCTTAAACTGTTATTACCTTATCTTTGCGACGAATAGCCTAGACACCTATTTGAAAAAATTAACCTATGATTATGAAAAAATTATACCCCACACATACATTTCTTTTAGCCTGTTTTTTTACGCTGATCGGGTTTGTGCAAGGCCAGGCACAATTGCCTACTTCTTTTCAACGTGCCGATATCGTAACCGGTCTCTCCAACGCCACGACCTTTAAGTTCGCACCCGATGGCCGTATCTTTATCGTTGACCGGTACGGGGAACTGCTTATCTATAACCCGAACACCAATCTCACTACATCAGCGGGCGTGCTTCCGGTGTTTCACGAACTTGAAGACGGTTTTCTCGGGTTGGCCTTCGATCCGAATTTCACTGCCAATAACTACGTGTACCTGCATTTTTCCCCTGAGGCCGTGGTAAAGAACAGGGTATCCCGTTTTACGATGAACGGAGACCAATTAGACCTTAGCTCTGAGGTTATCCTTTTGGAATGGGACACCCAGCGTGATGAATACTACCATGCCGCCGGCGATATGGATTTCGATTCCCAGGGCAATCTTTATATCGCAAGCGGTGATAATTCGAACCATTCACAATATGCGAATCTAGACGAAAGAGACGGTCAAGAGAACAACAGTTCGGAGAATACGTCTTCGAGCACGAACGACTACCGTGGAAAAATCCTAAGAATTACCCCACAGCCCAACGGTACGTATACCATACCGCCCGGCAACCTTTTTCCTCCGGGAACGGCGCAAACCCTTCCTGAAATATATGTGATGGGCGCTAGAAATCCCTATCGTATTTTTGTGGATAAAGAGAACGACGATTGGTTGTTCTGGGGCGAGGTAGGTCCCGATGCCAACGAGGCCTCAGCGGAAGGTCCCGAAGGCCGTGACGAAATAAATTTGGTCAAGGAGGCCGGTAATTACGGTTGGCCTTATTTTGCAGGCGAGAACATCCCTTATCAAAATACATACAGCAATCCACGGTTTTATTACGACCCCCAGGCGCCCGTCAATATCTCAAGATGGAGAAATGGATTGGAGAATTTGCCTCCGGCGCAACCTTCGTGGATCGACTTTTTTCACAGATCGTATTGTTCCGGTCCTCGCTACACGTATAATCCCGCATTGACCGATGCACAACGACTACCTTCTATTTTCGATGGGGTCTATTTTTACTTTGATTTTAACACCAGTAGAATATTTGCCGTTGAGATGGACGAGGAGGGAAATATTCTTTCTGATGAACAATTTGCGCCATCTGTTTTTCCAACTTCGAGAGATGGCTTTCTAGACATGCAGATTGGCCCTGATGGTTTTATGTATGTTTTAGCCTACGGCACAGGCTGCTGCCCACAAAACTCCACCGGTTCGGGAAAATTGATCAAGGTGAGCTATACCGGCGAGGTGACCAATTCGTCACCTGTTGTCGAGCTTTCCGCTGATAAGACCGATGGATCCCTGCCGCTAACCGTAAACTTTTCAAGTGAAGGTACTACCGATCCCGATGGCGACTCCCCGTTGTCTTACAGTTGGGATTTTAATTCGGATGGTACGCCCGATGCAACAACCGAGAACGCTTCGTTTACCTATACGACGGCCGGAAACTTTAACGCCCAATTGGTGGTAGAAGATGGCAATGGAGGAAGAGGTGTTAAAAATATCACGATTTTCGCGGGCAACAATAAGGCTACCTTCACCTATAACAATCCGCCAAGAGGGGCGTTGATCAATTGGGACGATGATATCTCTTTTGATATTACCGTGACGGATACCGAAGATGGTTCGACGGCGACTTCAGGGATAGATTGTAACGATGTCAACGTGGTTCCGGCCTTGGGCCATTTGAACCATTTTCACGATGACCTGACCCTATCGGGATGTCCACAAA
>JBATUY010000500.1:0-14354 GCA_049671465.1 Pricia sp.
GCACTCGTTGAGCAGTCTGCTCTCACCGTAGCCAAGAGCGCTTTCGATACGGCTGGCGTCAATGCCTTGGGCGATGATGTAATCCCTAGTGGCCTTGGCCCGCTTGTCAGATAGGTACTCGTTGTACACCCGGCTACCGCGCGAATCGGTGTGCGACTCGATTTTTATTGCCATTCCCGGATATTCTTGCATGACACTGACCAGTTTGTCCAGCTCTTTGGCCGCTTCTGCCCGTACATCAGATCTATCGAATTCGAAATAGATCATTTCGGTCTTTAGTTTCTTGATGCCCTCCTCTACGGCAATCATATCTTCAAGCCGCTTCATGGCGATGTCAACATTGACCAGTTCGTTATCTACGGTAGCTACCGACTCTTCATTGTCGAAGAATTCACCCTGCGTAGTTTTGATGGTATATTTCCTGCTGCTTTCCAGATCTTCGAACATAAAGCTTCCCTCCTCGTCGGTAAGTATTTCTTTAAGTTTGATACCGTTCTCGTCTAATAGCTGTACCAAAGCCTGTGGCATAAAATCTCCGGTAATCATTTCGGTAACCACGCCGGCAATGGCATTGTTGTTGGCGGGTATCTCTTCGATGGTCGGTCGTTTGAACGAGTAGATGTCGTCATCGCCCTTGCCACCGGCGCGGTTGGAGGCAAAAAATCCTTTTACGTTATCATCGTTCACGATATACGAAAAATCGTCTTTGTTGCTGTTGATGGGCTTACCCAGATTGATGACTTCCCCAAAACCTTCTTCCATATCGTAGGCCGCCTCGAACACATCGAGACCGCCGAGACCGGTATGGCCATCCGAAGAGAAATAAAGTTTCTTGCCGTTAAAGAAAGGAAACATCTCCCTCTTTTCGGTATTGATGCCCGGGCCTAGGTTACGAGGGCTGGAAAAACTACCATCCTCTAAAATATCGACTACGAAAATATCGCTCTTGCCGACACTGCCCGGCATATCGGATACAAAATAAAGTTGCTTGCCGTCAGGACTCAAGGCCGGATGGCCTGTAGAGTAATCGTTGCTATTGAAGGAAACTTCAACGGCCTCCGTCCACTCCAAACCTTCTTTAACCGACTTGTATATTTTCAAATGGTTCACCCCTTCTTTATCGCGCTTCAGTTTTTTGCTGTAATTGTTACGGGTGAAGTACATGGTTTTGTTGTCCGGCGAAAAGGCTACAGAGGCTTCATGGTACTTCGTGTTTATTTTTTTTGAAAATTTCAGGGCATCCTTGAGGTCTTGAGATTCTTTGTTGATCTGGGCAACATAGAGATCGAGATAGGGCTGATCGTTCCATTTGTACTTACGGGTCTTAAAAAAGGACGAATCCTTTGCCGATGAAAATACGATTTGGTTCGAATCGAGGAACATCGGCGAAAAATCGGAATATGGGGTGTTAATCGATAGGTTCTTGAGCTCAAAATCCTGTTCCGCGGCCATAATGGCATCCAAAACGCTTTCGTTCGCTGTTACCTTGGTACTGTTGCGTTCGCTTGTTGCTCCGGCATCCTTACGGTTATACAGGCGCATAAGACGTTTTGCGCGACCATATTTGCCAATGCCTTTTAAGGAGTGGGCATATTTAAACATATTGTCCTCCGACATTTCCTTGCCATAGTTTTCATACAGCACGTTGTACCACTGATAGGCCTTTTCCATATCGGTATTGAAATAATGGGCGTCGGCCGCTTTTTGAAGATTATCACGGGTGTAATACTTGGTGCCTTTGGCAAGGGCTTCCTCATAAAGCTCGGCTGCTTCGGCGTACCACATTTTATTGAAATAGGCATCGGCCTTTTCTATGGTCTTGCTTTTGCTTTCGGTCTCGGTAACCTTTGGGGCATCCGATTCTGGGCTACGAAAGGCTTCGAGGGGATTGCTGTTTTCGGGATTTTCATTGGCCGTATAGGCGGCAACCAGTGTTTCGGTTTCTTCGACTTCCACGACCGCCATCTCCGGTCCGCCGATCGTCATACTGTTCTCGACCTCCAAGATCCAGACCTGGTCGGTGTAGGAGCCATCCAATTTTGAAATACAGGCGTCGACGGCCTCCAGTCCAAAAGGGTAGTAGGCCAAGTACACGTAATTCAGGTCATTCTCGGGATTCGTAACGTAGCCGGCCTCCTTGAACCCTTTGCGGATTAATTTCTTAACGGTTTTTTCGCTGTTTTTTCCTTTGCTAAAAACACCCGATATGATATAATAGCCGTTCTCAACGTTTTCAAGACCGCTGAACGTACGAAAAGGTATAGCGTTGGTTTCGGCCGCCTCTTCAAAAGAGGTGTTGATCGAGACCGGGGGTGCTGTGTACGATGTGCGACTTTTGGTCTCGTTGCTTGCCGTAGCCGGCGTTTCATCGATGCTCAGTTCTTGAAGGTCTTGTGCAAATGCACTGAGCGAAAGAAAAATAAATAGGCTTGGGATTAGTTTCCTCATGGTTTGGGATGTAAAAACTTGGGTTGAAGAAGTATCGGATGGTTTACCGGATACAGTATCATATGAAATGAATGGTATCTTATCTATTTTATATAACGTAAAATTCGTGCAATTGCTTTTCTTGGGATAAGATTTGTTGTGAAAGGATGCTATAGTGTTGTGAACCAAGTTCGAGGGATGAATTTATCGAGTAAATAGGAAGTATAAAGGGGCGGTAAACCCATAAAATCCAAATACAAACCAATTGGTATTTTAACAATTTTAGTTTTCGGGCATAAAAAAACCCTTGGCTCGGCCAAAGGTTTTCTTGTAACGAATATCAATAGATTTATTTTTTCTTGTCTTCCAAAGTGTCGTTCAGTGGTTCATCGTCTTCTTTAGAGGCGTCCTTAAACTCCTTGATACCACTTCCCAAACCTCGCATGAGTTCCGGAATTTTTTTTCCTCCGAACAATAAAAGGACCACCAGTACGACGATTGCGATTTGCCAAGGCCCAAAAGCCAAAAAAATATTTGATGCTATCATAGTTTACATTTTTTGCAGGATAACAAATGTACTAAAAAAGTAATTCAATCCTTCATTAAGGTTGCGGAAGTTCTTGGAATCATAAAACAGTGAAAGACTTCCGACTTTTAAATTATATACGTAACGAAGATATAGAGGGTTCAGTATTAGGCTTGGTATAATTTTTAAAAGAAGGATGCAAGGTTTCAAATCCATCCGTATATTTGTCCATGGCCAAGAAAGTCAAGAAACGAAAGGAAATCAAAAGGAAGCTTTTGCACAAGTACCGTTTGGTCATTCTCAACGAGAGTACTTTCGAAGAAAAGATTTCCTTTAAACTGAGCCGGCTTAACGTATTTGTGACAGGTTCGCTCTGTATTATCGGCCTAATTGGCTTGACCACCCTATTGATTGCCTTTACACCCTTGCGGGAATACATTCCCGGATACTCTTCGACCAAACTCAAAAAGCAGGCCACCGACCTGACCTATAAAACGGACTCACTAATGCTCACCTTGGGCAATACCAATCGGTATCTCGAAAACATCCGTTTGGTGCTTCGGGGCGACATCAAGAACAGCGAAACGAACTTGGATTCTATTCGCGAGCAATTTGAACTGGACCCCTCAAGTATTGATTTGACGCCCATAAAGGAAGATTCGATGTTAAGGGCCGAGGTAGAACTTGAAGACAAGTACAATCTTTTCGAGCGGGAGGCCGGCAGTTCCGAACTCATCTTGTTTCCGCCCATTTCCGGCGTTGTCAGCAACACCTATGATGCCGGTAAAAAACATTTTGCGGTAGATGTGACCGCTCCGATCAATACCCCTATAAAATCAGTAGCCAACGGCACCGTAATTTTCTCGGAATGGACGGCCGATACCGGCTTTGTCATCATCATCGAACACGACGAAGGCCTGCTCAGTGTCTACAAGCACAACGGAAGCTTGAGCAAGGAACAAGGTGATATCGTAAGGGCCGGAGAAGTCATTGCCTCCGTTGGAAATACCGGAGAGCTGACCACAGGGCCGCACTTACATTTTGAACTGTGGAGTGATGGGGATACGGTAAATCCGTTGAATTATATTGACTTTTAGGGGCGTACCGCCTTGCAAAGTTTGAAATGAAGGCCCGCAATTGCAACTTAATAATCCGTAAACGCCCGCCATGTCCTTAAAATCCTTTTCCGCCAAAATCTTCGCCAGCTACATCGCCCGCAGAACGGCCAAATGGATTGACGCCCCCGTCGAAACACAAGAACGTGTTTTTCAAGATCTGCTTCGAACGGCGGCGAGCACCAAGTTCGGAAAAGACCATAGTTTTGGGGAAATCACTACCCACCAAGACTTTATCGAGCACGTACCGATTCGGGACTACGAAGCACTAAAACCCTATATCGAACAGGTGGTCGCCGGCCAAGCGAACATCCTCTGGCCGGGTAAACCCGTCTATTTTGCCAAGACCTCGGGTACGACCTCGGGCGCCAAGTATATTCCCATCACCGAAACTTCCATCAAACATCAGGTAAACGCCTCGCGGAACGCCATTCTCAACTATATCCACGAAACCGGAAATGCGGATTTCGTCGACGGAAAAATGATTTTTTTACAGGGTAGTCCCGTTTTGCAGGAGAAAAACGGCATCAAGTTGGGCCGCCTCTCGGGTATTAGCGCTCACTACGTACCCAATTATCTGCAAAAGAACCGTCTGCCCAGTTGGGAGACCAATTGTATCGAAGATTGGGAAACCAAAGTGAATGCCATTGTCGAGGAGACCATTGATGAAGATCTGGCCGTTATCGCAGGGATACCCTCGTGGGTACAGATGTATTTTGAACGCCTACAGGCAAAGACCGGCCAAAAGGTGGGCGACCTGTTCGAAAACTTTCAGCTGTTTATTTATGGTGGGGTCAACTACGAACCCTATCGCGCGAAATTCGAAAACCTGATCGGACGAAAAGTAGATAGTATCGAGCTCTTCCCGGCCAGCGAAGGCTTTTTCGCCTATCAAGATTCCCAGACCGAAAAAGGGATGTTGCTGCTTTTGGATGCCGGTATTTTCTACGAATTTGTTAAGGCCGATGAGTTCTTCGATGACCATCCGACACGCTTGACCATCAAAGATGTGCAGCTCGACGTCAACTACGTAATGATCATCTCTACGGATGCCGGACTATGGGCCTATAATCTAGGAGATACCGTTCAGTTTGTTTCATTGGAGCCCTATAAGATTGTGGTATCCGGCCGAATCAAGCACTTTATTTCTGCCTTCGGGGAGCACGTCATCGCCAAGGAGGTCGAAGAGGCCATGCAGCAGGCCATTGCCGGCACCGATGCCCGTATCAACGAATTTACCGTTGCGCCACAGATAAATCCTGACGGCGAACAACTCCCCTATCACGAATGGCTGGTGGAATTTGAAAAAGAACCATCCGATCAAGAGAGATTCATCCAAATTCTAGACACCGTCCTCCAAAAACAGAACAGTTATTACTTTGATCTGATAGATGGCAAAATCCTCCAAAGACTAAAAGTGACCTCCATCAAGCCCGGCGGCTTCAACGACTACATGAAATCGAAAGGTAAATTGGGCGGTCAGAATAAAGTGCAACGCTTGGCGAACGACCGCTCCGTCGCGGACGGGCTTTCTCGATTTAAAGTTTAAAGGACAAGGTTACAAAAAAAACGTAATTTTGCCCGAAATCCGTTTATGGGCAAGACCATTACAACTACACGCGCTCAAGAATCGACCAATGCCATTGAGCGGCTCTACATCACCATGAGACACCTGTTCAACCGTGGGTTTTACAAGCCTACCGGGGTTTCCGGCGAGTCCTTAAAATTGGCATTGCTGCAGTTACGCCCCGAAATCTATGGGTCGATCGGGGAAGAGAAGGCCGAGCTCAATGGTCTGATTTATGTACTGGAAAGGCTTCCCGAAGGTATCGAACAATGCCGATTCATAAACCTGACCTCCGACGAGGGCTATGGGCGGTCCCATTTCGACCCTATCGTTCCCCCGAAGCGTCGCCGCAATTGTTACCGTATCGACGACGAACAGATGAACATCGAAATCACACGCGGCCGATCGGATATCTATGATATTCTCACTCACTTGACCTTCCTGTTTATAGAGTCCGAAAAAATCAGCAAAAAGGTACTGATAGGAGATACAGGTAAGACCATCCGCGATTGGGTAAAGCTTGAGGCTTACGTTCAAAAGGAAGAGCTATCTCAAGCCGAGAGAGAAGTTGCTGTAATTCACACCGCCAATATCTTAGCGCGCCCGTTCGTGGAAATCATGGCCGTACACGAACGTTTCTCGACCAAAGAGCGTCCCGAACGTTTTCTCGAAATCATCTATTGGCTTGGAAAGCTGGCCATAGAAGAAGAAATTACCGGTGAAAAAAGGGCCATAACCTTCAGCGCCCTGCTACGCGAGCGTCTTGGCCACCATATTCACGGCGAGCGCTGGGCCGATATCATCAAAGAGACCCTACGCAAAAACGGACTCCTCGATCGCCCGATACATATCATAAGCGCCAACATGCACAGTGTCATGAATTCCTTGTTCGCCAGAAACGCGTTGAGCAAAGAGTTTCCCGACACCGAATCTTTGGAGATCTATGAAGCTCTAAGCTCTTCGCTAAATCAGGAATTTCGGGAAAAAGTAACCCAGATGGCTAAAAAGAACGGAATGGTCGCCATCAACGATTTTTCAGGCACCAATATCGACGTACAATTGTTCGACACCGCGAAGATGGATAACGGGGTCTGCTGTTACGAACTGCCGAAAGATACCCCACATGCCGAAAAACCTATTATATTTGTGATGGATTATGCGTTTGGTGAGCAAGCTTACGAGACCATTGACGAACTCTTAAAGCCCTACAAAGAGGGCAAGAAAAAGGAAGTGCTTTTAAATGTAGCCTCGATATCCATTATGGGGAAGGCCGGTATTTTAGATGGCGGCAAAGGTGATTTGATGATACCATCGGCCCATATTTTTGAAGGTACGGCCGATAATTATCCCTTTAAAAACGAACTCTGTGCAGACGATTTTAAGGGTCACGGACTACAAGTTTTCGAGGGCACCATGGTAACGGTCTTGGGCACCTCGTTGCAGAACAAAGATATATTGAAGTTTTTTCAGCAAAGCACCTGGAACGTCATCGGGCTTGAAATGGAAGGCGTGCATTACCAGAAAGCCGTACAGTCTGCCTCGAAGATTCGCAAGAGCATACGGGAAGACGTCAAAGTGCGGTACGCCTACTATGCTTCGGACAACCCTTTGGTAACCGGAAGTACTTTGGCTTCGGGGGGATTGGGAACGACCGGGGTAAAGCCGACCTATTTGATTACGGATAAGATATTAAAACAGATTTTCAATTCTTGATATATGGCAGAGCAAGTACCGCCAAATAACCCGCAGTCTTCAGATGAGATTGATTTGGGGCAGTTGTTTAAAATGATAGGAAACGGCTTCATGGCCGTTTTCAGAGGCTTCTTGCGTTTCTTTTTGTATCTGAAAACTAACTTCGTTAAGTTGGCTATTTTGGTTTTCGTAGGTTTTGCGATTGGATTTGCTTTAAAATTTATTATTCTAGATGAATTAAAAACTGAGGTAATCGTAAAACCCAATTTCGATAGCAAGGACTACCTATATAACGTAGTTGAAGAAATTGAGTCTAATCTAAAAATGAAAGACACCACTTTTTTTAGGGAATTGGGAATAGTCGTGTCCGAATTGAAAAGCCTTAGAATCGAAATAGAACCGATTCAAGAAATAGAGGAAGAAGAAGATTTGGAAAACGATATGAAGTATCTAGAAATACTACAAAATTTTCAAGATAATGGATTTGTTTTAGATGCAGTAAAATCTGAAATTCAGAAGAAGAGTAACATGAACCACCGTATTACTTTCTTCTATAAAAATATATTGGCAGGTAGGGCCGCTACGTTAAAATTGATGGAATACGTTGAAAATAATTCGTATTTCAACGAAATAAAAAAAGTCTACAATGAAAACTCGCAATCGAAAATTGAGAGAAATCGTGAGCTCATTCAACAGATTGATAGCTTGATTTCGGGATATGCAAAGAATCTTTCCAAACAAAGAAGCTTAGATAAAGGAACAATGATTGTAGATAACGAAAAAGGTCTTGATATCACAGGAATTTTAGCTCTTAAAAACAGCTTGATAAAAGAAATTGAGATTAAAAAACTAGAGCTTGTTGAGCAGAAGGAGGTAGTCAAGGTAATCAACTTCGGGAAAACCCAAAAAGTAAAAGTTCCAATTTATGCACAGGGGGTAGCTATAATACCCCTGATTCTATTATTCTTTTTCTTCTTATATTCTTCTATAAGGTTTCTGAACAGAAAAGCTGATGAAATGGACATATAAATTGAACACCATTAAAGGTACTTTTTGTTGTTAGTAGTATCGAATAAATTTAGTAAAAAATGAATATTCTAATTACTGGGGGGGCGGGTTTTATCGGATCACATTTGGTGAAAAGGTTTGTAAATAAGTATAAGAATCATCAAATCTATAACTTAGATGCACTCACCTATGCTGGTAATTTAGAAAATCTTACCGAAATAGAAAATGAGTCTAACTACCGTTTTCTCAAAGGGGATATTAAGGATGAAAAGTTGATTGGTAGTATTTTTAAAAGTCACCAAATTGAAAGCGTAATTCACTTGGCCGCTGAATCTCATGTAGATCGGTCTATTTCTGATCCATTAGCCTTTGTAAAAACGAACATTATAGGCACGGTAAATCTTTTGAACGCTGCTGTAGCCAATTGGAAAGACGATTACAATGGCAAAAGATTCTATCATGTAAGCACTGACGAGGTTTATGGATCGTTGGCTGAAACAGGTCTTTTTACGGAGACTACTCCATATAATCCTAACTCCCCTTACTCCGCCTCAAAAGCGAGCTCTGATCATTTTGTGCGAGCCTACGGGGAAACCTACGGACTTCCGTATGTAATTACAAATTGTTCCAATAACTATGGTCCCAATCACTTCCCTGAGAAATTAATTCCTTTGTTCATACATAACATCATCGAAGAAAAGCCCCTACCGGTCTACGGCGACGGCAAATATACTCGCGACTGGTTGTACGTAAAGGACCACGTGGCAGCAATCGATTTGGTTTTTCATAAGGGAAAAGCGGCGGAGACCTATAACATTGGCGGATTTAACGAATGGCAGAACATAGACCTTGTTAAATTACTCTGCAAAACGATGGATGAAAAACTTTATCGGCCCAAAGGCAGTGCCGAAAATCTGATTACTTATATTACTGATAGACCTGGGCACGACCTACGCTATGCTATAGATGCAAGTAAAATTAAAAGTGAGTTGGGTTGGAAGCCTTCTGTGACCTTTGAAGAAGGGCTGAAATTGACGATTGATTGGTATTTAAATAATCCCGAATGGTTAAATCAGGTAACCAGTGGCGCATATCGGGAATATTATTCCAATATGTACAAATAACAAAAGTTGATAAATTATAATTAATGAAAGGTATTATTCTGGCAGGCGGTTCCGGAACACGATTGCATCCATTGACTTTATCTGTCAGTAAGCAGCTTATGCCCATCTACGATAAGCCAATGATCTATTACCCTTTGGCCACTTTAATGTATTCTGGGATAAAAGAAATTCTAATCATTAGTACGCCGAAAGATTTGCCGATATTCAAGGATTTATTAGGGGATGGTCTAAAATATGGATGCACATTCTCTTATGCGGTCCAGAATGCACCCAATGGTCTGGCGGAAGCGTTCATTATAGGTGCTGATTTTGTAGGAAAAGATAAAGTGGCACTGATATTAGGCGACAATATATTTTACGGAACAGGTCTAGCGACGTTGCTTCAATCTAACAATGACCCTGAAGGGGGCATTATTTACGCTTATCGCGTAAACGACCCCGAACGGTATGGGGTGGTCGATTTCGATAATGATGGAACTGCAATTAGCATTGAGGAAAAACCTGAAAATCCCAAATCGAACTATGCCGTTCCCGGAATTTATTTTTATGACAACGAGGTGCTACAAATAGTAAAAGACATAAAACCAAGCCCCAGAGGCGAATTAGAGATTACTGACATTAACAAAGAGTATTTAAAAAGAGGATGTTTAAAAGTCAGTATTTTAGATCGAGGAACGGCATGGTTAGACACCGGAACCTTTCAATCGTTAATGCAAGCCTCTCAGTTTGTCGAGGTAATTGAAGAAAGACAAGGGTTAAAAATAGGGGCGATAGAAGCAGCGGCATTTGAAATGGGATATATTGATGAAAAGCAATTCAGAAACTTGGCCGAACCCTTAATGAAAAGTGGCTACGGAAAAAATCTGCTCGGTATTTTAAATAGTGAGCCATGACAGCTGTAGAAACCGAACTTAAGGGATGCTTTATTATTGAGCCACGTCTCTTTGAAGATGAGAGAGGCCATTTCTACGAAAGCTATAACGAGAAAACTTTCAATTCAGCCATAGGTCAAAAAATAAAATTCGTTCAAGATAATCAATCACATTCAAGGTTTGGAGTTGTTCGTGCGCTACACTACCAGATTGGAAATGCTGCACAGGCTAAATTAGTTAGGGTAACCAAGGGTAAAGTTTTAGATGTAGCGGTCGACCTCAGGGAAGGTTCGCCGACCTTTGGACAGTATTTTTCCATAGAATTGAGCGAAGAAAATAAAAAACAACTGTTCATACCCCGTGGTTTTGCACATGGTTTTTCGGTGCTCAGTGAGACGGCAGATTTTCTTTATAAATGTGACAATTACTACAACAAAGAAGCAGAGCGTGGAATAATTTACAATGATGCAACCTTAAAAATTAATTGGCAAGTTGACGATAGCGAAGCGGTCATCTCCGATAAAGATGCTGTATTACCCTCTTTTGCAAAAGTATACGGGCGATGAAAATACTTGTTACGGGGGCAAACGGGCAATTGGGAACTTGCATAAGGGACTTGGCCGCAAAACATCCGCAAATAGAGTTCATGTTTACGGACTTTAAAGAATTAAATATCGTAGATTCTTTGGCGGTAAGCGACTTTTTTGAAACACATGGTTTTGAGTACTGTATCAATTGTGCAGCATATACAGCCGTTGATAGGGCGGAAAAGGAACGCGAACGCTGTTTTGAAATAAATGCCAAAGGACCGAAAGTTCTTTCGGAAGCTTGCCACGATTTTAGAACCACTTTAATTCACCTATCGACAGATTTTGTGTTTGACGGAACAAAGCACGAACCTTACAACGAAGATGACACTGCCAACCCCATAAATGTTTATGGAAGCTCTAAGTTAAAAGGAGAACGATATGTCGAGACTATCCTACCCAACCATTATATTATCAGAACTTCTTGGGTATATTCCGAGTACGGAAACAATTTTCTAAAGACCATGTTACGATTAGGTCGGGAGAGAAATCATTTAAGTATAGTGAATGATCAGATAGGCACGCCTACATATGCAAGGGATTTAGCAGAATTCATTCTGTATGTGGTTAGCAATGATAATAGAGCATATGGCCTTTACAACTACAGTAATGAGGGAGCGATTAGTTGGTTCGATTTTGCGGTTGACATTTTTAAAAATGCCGATAGCCATATAAAAATTGAGCCCATCTCATCCAAACAATATCCGACCCCGGCACAACGACCAAAAAACAGTGCCCTCGACAAGACCAAAGTCATTAAGACGTTTCAGGTAGCGATTCCTTTATGGCGAAAAAGTCTAGAAAAGTGTTTTCTGAACATCAATACTATGTGAAACTATGGTGTTTAGTTCGGTAACCTTCCTCTTTATTTTTTTACCTCTGGTATTGATTGCTTATTATCTATTGGGCAATAGATTCCGGAATCTATTTCTCACATTCGCCAGTCTATTTTTTTATGCTTGGGGAGAGCAGAAACTGGTCATGCTAATGATTTTTTCAATAGCAGTAAATTATTTGGGAGGCTTATTGATCGGCCAACAAAAAGACAAAAGGTCTTCAAAAATTTTTCTACTCTTTTTCGTTTTAATCAATGTTGCGACACTAGTATATTTCAAGTATACCAATTTTTTAATAGAGAGTGTGAGCAATCTTGGTATTCTCAGAGGCTCAAGTTTGGAAGAAATAATCTTACCGATTGGAATATCGTTCTTCACCTTCCAGGGGATGTCCTATTTGATAGACATTTACTACCAAAGGGTAAACCCTCAAAAAAATCTGATTTCCCTGGCTTTATATATCTCCATGTTCCCCCAATTGATCGCTGGCCCCATTGTTCGGTACATCGATATATCCAAACAGATCGATGCCTTTCGTCCATTTAAGATCCTACAGTTTCAGCAGGGTATCAAGCGATTCATTACCGGTTTGTTCAAAAAAGTGATTATTGCAAATCAAATGGGCTTCTTGGCTGATGTCGTATTTTCTAATACTTCCGATTTAGGCGCTGTTTCACATTGGGTTGGCATAATTTGTTATGCCTTTCAAATTTATTTCGATTTTTCAGGATACTCTGATATGGCGATTGGCCTTGGAAAAATGTTCGGCTTTGATTTTTTAGAGAATTTTGACCACCCGTATATCAGCGAATCTATTCAAGAATTTTGGAGAAGATGGCATATTTCACTCTCTAGTTGGTTTAGAGACTATCTTTATATTCCATTGGGCGGAAACAGGAAAGGGGTCTCCCGAACCTATGTTAATTTAATCATTGTATTTTTCATAACCGGACTTTGGCACGGCGCTAGCTGGAATTTCATTGTTTGGGGCCTTTATCACGGCCTTTTTCTAATATTGGAAAAACTATGGCTAGGGCATATGTTGACAAAGAAGAAATTTCTTGGTCATATTTACGCATTGCTCGTAATTTTGGTAGGATGGGTGTTTTTCAGGGCAGAAACCTTAACGGATGCAATGAG
The DNA here is from genome assembly GCA_049671465.1 of Pricia sp. Classification (GTDB taxonomy): domain Bacteria; phylum Bacteroidota; class Bacteroidia; order Flavobacteriales; family Flavobacteriaceae; genus Pricia. Next base: position 12,895 of record JBATUY010000500.1, read on the forward strand.
GTATATTAAGCGAATGTTCAGCTTTATTTTTGCGGAAAACCAAATGGTATATCAGTATTTTGATTTGTATTTTGTGTTTATCACTGTTCTGGCCATACTATTCTCCACCAATTTTAAAAAACGCCTCAAAGAGCGTATTTCAAGTTCAAAAACAACAACAAAACCAATGCTTGTGGGCAGTTACTTGTTGTACTTGGGGCTATTTTTAGCATGTGTTTTCGAATTGGCGGAAAGTAACTATAATCCTTTTATCTATTTTAGGTTTTAAATGAAAAACGGCATTCTCAATACGGCTCTTTTTCTCATTTTCTTTTGGATGTTTTTTTTGTTCAATAAGAACTATATTTTAAATACATTTCAGCCGGAAAGGCTTAAGGTCTCCTTTGAGTTAAGGGCAAGTGAAGACGACCTATTTCAATTATTCTATAGAGAGCCGACCACCAAGTTCAGTGAACAGTTCTCCAAGACTGAGAAAGTCGAAGCCGCAGACGACTTTCAAATATTGCATTTTCAGATACCGGGCGGCTCGAACATTTCCCATCTCAGATTTGATTTTGGTAATAAATTCCGTATTTCACCAATAACGTTCAAAAGCGTCATATTTTCATTTGATGGGAATGAGAAAATCATTGAAGCTAAAGATTTAGAAAAGTATTTTAAGCCGAATAGCTTCACAGAAGCGTCTGGAACAAATTATACTAGAAAAGTAATCGGCACGAGATCTGACCCTTTCTTTTCCTCCATAGACCTTCGAGAGACAATCGAAACCCTGAAAACGAACCCAAATTATACACGATTAGGTCTTAATACAATCTTATCACTATTGTTTGCCCTATGTTCGGTCATTGCCTTGCGCGTTTACCTTTCTAAAAATAAAATCCAAGAGCCGATTTCCCTAGTTTTTATCTTCTGTTTTTTCGGCGTTTTGTTATTGCCACATTTAGACGAGCTTCATCCGCTAGATGACACAACTACTTCTGAAAAAAGGGATTTATTGGAAATGCCAGAATTGAACTTGGAACATTTAGAGGAGTACCCGATACAGTTTGAAGACTACTATAACGAAAATTTTGGTTTTCGAAAAAAGATGGTCTCATTGAGCGCAACCTATAAAGTGAAGTTTTTTAATACTTCGCCAAAATCCGAACGCGTTATCGTCGGGAAAGAAGGTTGGCTATTTTACTGGAAAGATGTGATTAGAACCTCATATCTAAATGAAAATCCATTTTCTGATAAGAACCTTGGAGAATATGGCAAGAAAATGAATGCTGTAAATGAGTTGGCCAAAAGCCAAAATTATGTGTTTATGGCAACTGTCTACCCGAACAAACACAGTATTTACGAAGATAAAATTCCAAATCGGTTCAGAAAGCTGAAGAAGGGTAATGTCAAAAGAATTGACGATATGTACAGTTTCTTAAACGAAAATTCCATTTTAAATGTTGACCACCGTAAACTAT
>JBATUY010000501.1:0-18655 GCA_049671465.1 Pricia sp.
TACCACTCCTATAGCTTGGGCAAGCTCTGTTCCGCCTTGAACATTCCGTTGACCGACCGGCACCGTGCCCGGGGCGATGCGCATGCCACTACCCTACTTTTTGCCAGATTGTTGCGTGCCGATGGCGCCGATAAGGTGTTCAAGACATTTTTGAACGCACGCTCCCAAGAGGCCACATTACCCGCGGGATTACCTAGGGAGGTTTTTGAAAAAATTCCCGCCAAACCGGGCATCTATTACTTTAAGGATGCGAAGGGAAAAATCATCTATGTGGGCAAAGCCATCAACCTGAAAAAAAGGGTACTCGGCCATTTTTATGACAAGACTACTAAGGAAGTCCGCCTTTGTGCGGATACTGCGGATATTGATTTTGAACTCTCCGGTAGTGATCTGATTGCGCTTTTGATGGAATCGGCCGCCATCAAACATCACTATCCCATTTACAATCGCGCGCAAAAAAGGAAGGTTCAAGCTTATGGTATTTTCGCCTATGAAGACCGAAACGGTATACTGCACCTCGCCTTCAACAAGCTAAAAATGGCGCCCGATGCGTTGATCACTTTTTATAACCCGACCGATTGCCGGCTGTATCTCGAACAGATATGCGCGGCGTTCGAACTCTGCCCCAAATATTGCCATTTGCAGGAAAACGTAAAAACCTGTTCGCATTTTCGTATTGCCAGTTGCAGCGGTATTTGTAGGGAAACCGAAAGGGTTTCCGACTACAACGCAAAGGTTACTTCGGCCTTATCGCACATGGGTTCAAAAAAAGAGAATTTTATCATTAAGGAAAAGGGACGGTATACCGACGAAGAAGCCTTCGTGCTCGTTCGCAATCAAATTTACGCAGGGTATGGATTTGTAAACAAGGAGGTTGCCCTTCAGTCGTATGCCGATTTGGAAGCCTTCACCATCCCTAAAAAAAATACTATTGAAACAGAAGCTATTATCCGTTCTTACCTCACCAGACATCCCCATAAAAAACAGGTATACTTTGCGGATGAAGTTTTTGAAGAAAATGAACTTTAAAACCGAGATGACGAAGTACCTAAAAATCGGTTGAATCGAGGTCTTTATTTATCTAATTTCTTGTACATCCTCACGACAAAGAATAGCCATACCATCACTATAGCTGCTACAAGACCGGAATATATCCATAGAAAATCCATACATACAGGGTACTAAAATCAAGTAATCTTTGGGGACGTGCTTTGGGCAATACACTTGATTCATTACTAAATCGGGGAAGTTTTTTACAATACATTACGTTATTTCAGAAGTTAAATATTCTTAATTTAACGTGACTAAATTCTTGTTAAAGATAGTTAAAACTAATTATACCGCCCAATTAAATTTCACATTTCATTAATATTTTGTTACATCCGTAAATTCAATAATGGGGTATTGAGGTTATAGTGGATTAAATATGCGATTCTTGAATTTTGAGCGATCAACCTTCAGTAGATTACCGCCGCTCGTGTGCCACTTTCTCCCCGACTTGGGTCAGCGAGTCTGGATTATCGAAATAGTCAACGGCCTCTTTGGTGCGTCCGAAAAGATGCTCGCTTGGCAGCACATCGATGATACGGCTGTTAAAGATGATATCCCGTGTGGGGCCGATCGCACTGGCAACGTAGAATTTAATGTTGCGCTCCTGTATCTCCCGAATGGCGTTGGCCAGCATTTCAACGGCGGTAGAATCAATGTAGTTAATGGGTTCGGCATTTAAAATGACGCCTTTTAGACCATCGCCCTTGGCATCGATGTATCGAAAAAGCTGCTTTTCGAAATAGTCCTTATTCCCGAAATACAATTGCGAGTCAAAGCGTAGCACCAGCAAATCGGAACGTAGCTCAATATCACCGCCAAACCTATCGACATTTTTATAATATTCCGAGCCCTTAAGGTTGCCCAACACTGCGAAATGAGGTTTCGAGGTTCTATATACCATCAACAGTAACGAAAGTAGTACACCCAACAAAATACCTTCGGGAAGGCCCACGGACAAGGTGAAGAAAAACGTAACCGTTAAAACTACGAACTCGTCTTTCCGATATTTCCATAGTACTTTGGGATAGGCGATATCGATAAGGCCGATGACGGAGACCATAATGATACTGGCCAGGGCCGCATTGGGCAGAAAATAGAACAAATGGGTAAAAAACAAGAGCGTTAGGGCCACCAGCGACATGCTAACCAAAGAAGCGACCGGCGTTTTTGCACCTGAGGCGTTATTGATGGCCGACCGTGAAAAGCTGGCGGACGCGAGATACGATTGAAAGAAGGAGCCCAAAATATTGGCGGACCCCAACGCCAATAATTCTTTGTTGGGGTCGATGGTTGCCGTATTCTTTTTTTCTTCAATCGCCTTGCCGATACCGATAGCCTCGGTATACCCGATTAGCGCGAGGGCAATGGCCATAGAAATTAGACCTTTGAACTTGGGCCAACTGAACTCGGGAAGCGTAAAAGAGGGCAATCCGCCCGGCACCTCACCAACGATATGCACCCCGTTCGTATCTAGCCTAAAGAAATAGACGGCCAAAATGCCCAACACGACGACCACGAGTATAGCGGGTATTCGTCTATTCCACCATTTGAAGACCAATATTAGCACGATTCCTACGATACCGATTATCAGGTCGTAGACATTGGTCTCCGGAATGGCTAAGAAAACATTGGTAACGGACTTGTGGAACTGGCCGGTCTGCGGAATATTCACCCCGAAAAAATGTTTTAACTGACTGAATATTATGATTACGGCGGCGGCAGAAGTAAAACCGCTGATTACGGGCCTGGAGATAAAACGGACCAAGAATCCCATCCGGAGCAGCCCGAGCAAGAACTGAATGGTCCCGACCATAAAGGCCAACAGCAGGGCCATAGCGATATAGTTCTCCACCCCCGTAAGCGCCAACGTACCCAGGCCGGCCGCGACCAACAACGAATCCATCGCCACCGGCCCCACCGCCAATAGCCGCGAAGTTCCCAAAAAAGCATAGACCAGAATCGGCACCAAAGCGGCATATAGGCCGTACACAGGGGGCATACCCGCAATCATAGCATAGGCCATACCCTGAGGTATCAACAATATGCCAACGGTCAAACCGGCGACCAGGTCTTTGGTAAACCAGCTTTTTTTATAGGTCGGTAACCACTGCAAAAACGGAAGGAATCGTTGCATCTGATAAAAATACTGGAAAGATTGAATTACGGTTTAACTGACCCCGCAAGCTTAACGAGCGGATGGAATTTATTTTGATTTTCGGCGCTTTTTCTCATGATTGAATCCAAATTTTAAAGGTCTCCGATTCATCTCCCAAATACTGAAAACCTTCATGTAGGTTCCGCTGCTCGACAGCGTACGGGTAAAAGGTTATCGGCTCGATACAGACCATGTTCGGTACTTCGGTCCACAACATAAATTGCCCGAAGCCCTCGGTTTTGATTCGGAGCTCTTTCTCGTCTTTGAGCCATATTTCATCGCAATCGGCTACTTGAAAAGCCCGGCTACCTACGGCCAAAACTTCCTCCAACGAGATAGTCCGCTCCCCTGCGACTATCAATGGATTCTCGGAGTGAAGCTTAAACGCGGGATGGTAGCCCAACATAAAAGGGGTATCACGATCCCCGGAAACAGTGAACGAGATTTCAAGTCCAGCCTCGGATAAGGAAAACTGCTTTTGGAATAGAAAATCGTAAGTCCAGAACAGGTATTCCTTATTGGATTTTTCAGGATATTTAGAATTCTTTACAGGCGTTCGTGCCGTGTACTTTTTTTGAAAACGTACTTCCGTCTCCGTCTGCGAGACCAATTCATATTCCATTTCGCGTAAGAGGCCGTGCTGGTCTTGAATGGCAATGTCCCTCGGGGTTTGCACCTGAAATTTTGCTTCTGAGGTCGGCCCGATAATGGGAAACATCTCGGTGTCGGAACTTCGCCAACCGGGACTCCCTTTCTGGTGAATGTACTCATGACCGTCGACTTGATAGCCCACCAGTTCACCAGCGTCGATTTTTAGATTTTGATTCCTATATTGCAGTGTAATCATTGGGCCCGAAACATTTAGTCGATTTTTAAAGTCCTTCTATGGCCCCGTCAAGCCACGCTATTCTATCCGAGACCCATCCTTTTAAATAGTCGGTTTCTTCCATATAGGTCTTGCCGATAAAATTATTGGGCCAGATGTAAGTTCCTAAAACGGACCATTGGTCAAAATTCGGTTGTACGGCACCTGCATTTTCCAGGGTAGCTATATACCCATCTATTTGCGATAGCACTGCGGACTCCGAAAAAACGTTACCCCTCAGCGTAGTCCATCTTTCCTTCAGCTGCTGCGCAAAGCTAGGGTCTTGCAGCAACCTGTCCCACCAAAACGGCACAAGCCAAAAATCTTCGGGGCATCTTTCGTTAAACCTATAGGCCCAAACATCGGTTTCTCCGCCGCTGCAATAATCTACATTTCCGAAGGCAAGGTTGAAATCCCATATCGGCCCCATTTTCAGCTTTTCGTTCTTATCCTTGTACATAAAAGTACTCAGGCGATAGCCATCGACATTATTCGATAGTTCGTTGAGCAGAAAGAAATCAATAAAGCTTTGGGTATCGATGTAGGCTGCATAGCCCAACTCAGGATCTGCAAAGTCATCGGAGGCCAACGCATCTTCGAACTGCCCGACGTAGTTTGAAATATAGCTTTTTTGTTCGGCGACGATATCTTCGGCATCGGGTTCTTCGTAGAGAAAATTTATTTCTTGCCCGCTGGCGGCGTTCAATGGTTTATAGGCCGATCCAAAAGAGTTCTGATCGTTGTACCCTTCGCCAAGGTTCGTGCCGGCGGTCTTATCGATTTTTAGGATGTAGCCACCGGTAAGATCCTCGCCAGCTGTTTCGTCTTCCTTCAGATTACTGATATCGATTCGGCCATCGTCCCGTTTGAGTTTTTCCATAAAAACGTAGATGCCTTGATAGCTGTCGTTTATTGTAAGTTCAACAAACCGGGTTCGGCTAGCATAGTGCTCCATTTTCCTGGCCAAATCGTATATCAGCACGTTGCGTATTAGTGACTTATCGGAGTAAGGACCGTAAAGTATCCAATCTTCCTCTTCGGGAAACCCTAAAAGGGATACGTCAAGGTCTTCATTATTTTCGTCTCGGGTCTCCAGACCAAAGGATTTTTTTGGGAAGGACTGTGAAGTGGCCCCGCGGAATTCGATGCCGATGGCTCCCTTGTAGGATTCCGTGTCCCCTTCGGTTATCGTCATCATAGCGTCTACCTTAGGTTCGTCTACAATCGTATTCGAACCGGTGTTGATGGTAAACAAGGGAAGCCGGCTATCCAAAGGAATGTCGGGCCGCTCCGGCCCAGCGACCTCTTCACCGGGAGTGGAAAACTGCGGGGTATCGTCTTCGTTACAGGAAACAGTGAATTGCAAGATAGCGATAAGCAATACCGCTTGAACTAATTTCCGTAATTTTCCGGGTCTTCGACGCATAATCTGATTTTTCTTAATAGGATAATACCGTTTCAAAGGTAGCCAAAAAGCTTATTCCAAAAATCCTTTTTCCTGCATCCAATCATTGTTGAACATCTTTCCGACGTAGCGGCTGCCATGGTCATGAAAAAGAACCACCACCACATCGTTTTCGGTGAAATGCTCCTTGAGCTGTAAAAGTCCCTTAATGGCCGCCCCTGCAGAATTACCTAAAAAGAAGCCCTCTTCTTTTGCCAGTCTTTGTGTATAGATGGCGGCATCTTTATCGGTGACCTTGGTAAACCCATCGATAATGCCAAAGTTGACGTTTAGCGGAAGAATGTCTTCCCCGATACCTTCCGTGACGTAAGGATAAATCTCATCTTCGTCGAAAACACCCGTTTCATGGTACTTTTTGAACACTGACCCGTAGGTGTCGACGCCCCAAATCTTAATATCGGGATTTTTGGATTTTAAGAATGACCCTACCCCGGATATGGTTCCCCCGGTACCGACGCCCACGACGAAGTGGGTAATCTTACCATCGGTCTGTTCCCAAATTTCGGGACCGGTACTTTTAAAATGGGCCTTACAATTACTGGGATTATCATATTGATTGACGTACCAGGCCCCCGGAATCTCCTCCGCCAGACGTTTGGCGGTGGAATAATAACTGCGGGGATCATCGGGCGCAACATCTGTAGGGCAAACATGCACCTCACTGCCCATGGCCTTTAAAATATCTATTTTTTCTTTGGACTGTTTGTCGCTTATCACACAGATCAGCTTATATCCTTTTACGATGGCCGCCAAAGCCAGGCCCATACCCGTATTACCTGAAGTACCTTCGACTATGGTGCCACCGGGCTTTAGGATACCCGCGGCCTCGGCATCCTCCACGATCTGCAACGCCATGCGATCTTTTACCGAGTTGCCGGGATTGAAGGTCTCGTACTTGGCCAAAACCAAACATGGTAGGTCGGCGGTCAGTTTGTTCAACTTTACCAGTGGCGTTTTGCCTATGGTCTCCAATATATTTTCTGCGTATTCCATTTAGATGTTAGATTTGAGATGTTAAACGCTCGTTATGAAGAGCGTACATACGCAATCCATCGCGCTTCTACTCGAATTTTATAGCTTTTACCGGCGTAATTTTGGTGATAATATACGATGGCAGCAACAGCATCATCAGACACAATACCAAAACTCCAATATTTAATAGAAGAACAGTAACGCCATCAATATGAACCGGAACGTAATCGATATAATATTCTTGGGGATTCGGAAATTTGACGACCTTGAACCTATCCTGAACAAAAATGGCGCCCAAGCCGATCAAATTGCCCCAAAACAGGCCGATACCGATCAAATAAGCGGCATTGTACAGAAACGTTTTTCGGATGCTCCAATTGGCCGAACCCAGTGCTTTGAGGATACCGATCATTTGGGTACGCTCTAAAATCAAGACCAACAAAGCGGTAATCATATTAAAGCCGCTGACGATAATTACGATTCCTATAATAAGGATGATATTGAAATCGAACAAACTGATCCACTCAAAAATCTTATAATACTTGTCGATAATGGTCTGGGTATCCAAGGAAGACAGGGTTTTACCGTAGATTTCCTTACTTTTTGCATCGATATCGTCAAAACTGTCTAGAAAGACCTCGAAATTACCGACTTGGTCGGTATCCCAATTGTTCATCCGTTGAATGTGGCGGATATCGGTGAAAAGGTATAAGCCATCGAATTCCTCGAAGCCGCTGTCGTAAAGTCCCGTAATGGTAAACTTCCGTTGGTTGGGCAGTTGTAGTTTGTCGACGTCGGTATCGTCATCGTAGACATTGTCATCCTTCAAGAAAAAAGAAAAGAACGAATCGCCCGTTTTCAGCTGTAAACGATTGGCCATTAACCTGGACATCAGTACCTCTTCGTTCAGTTTTCCCGAATAATCCGGCAATCTACCGGCTACCAGATATTCCTCGAACACAGACCAGTTATAGTCGCTGCCTACTCCCTTGGCAATAACCCCCTCGAAGGTATTTTCGGTGCGGATGATACCCCCTTTACTGGCCACGGCCTGAATGTTGGCAATACCCTCGACGGACTTAAATTCCGGATAAAATTCCTGGTCTAGCGAAACCGGCAACACCGAAACATCGGAAGCATTGTTGTCATAATTCGAAATTTGGATGTGCCCGTTGAACGCGGCTACTTTTTCGCGGATTTTATATTTCAGTCCGACCCCCGTAGATAGGGCTACCAGCATCATAATCACCCCCAATGCGATAGCCGCGATCGCTATTTTTATTATCGGGGCGGAAATACTAACTTTATGCGCTGCGCCCTTGATAAGGCGCTTGGCCAAAAAATATTCAAAATTCAATCCAAGGTTTTTATCGTGAACATATATCCTTTCAAAAGTACGTTTTTCATTTTGTTTTTGATGGTCTGTGCGTGTGGAAACCCCACCAAGTCGCTAAATTCGGAATCTAAGATAGCGATGGTCAAAACCGATTCCCTACTTCCCGAACCGGTAATCGTAGGGGCCAATAGAACTATGGAATACCTCCCTTTGCTAAAAGGAAAAAAAGTTGGCGTAGTGGCCAACCAGACGAGTGTAATCTTTAAGGAAGAAGGAGAACCGATGGATGGTAGACGGCCCTTGCCCCAAAGTAAAAGGCCGACAATGGAAGATAAAGCCCCCCTGCCGGTATTTACCCATTTGGTAGACTCGCTGCTGACTTTGAACGTAGACATACAAAAAGTATTCGCTCCCGAACACGGTTTTCGCGGGGCTGCCGACGCAGGTGAAAAAGTGAAAGACGACGTAGATACACGAACGGGCCTTCCCTTAATTTCCCTTCACGGGAAAAGCCGAAAACCGACCGCCCAACAATTAAAAGGCCTTGATATCGTCATTTTCGACATTCAGGATGTCGGCGTTCGTTTCTATACCTATATCGCCACGCTACAATTGGTCATGGAAGCCTGTGCCGAAAACAACGTGCCTATACTCGTTCTCGACCGGCCCAACCCAAATGCACACTATATCGACGGACCTACCATGGAACCCGCGCATACCAGCTTTTTGGGCATGACCGAAATTCCACTCGTCTACGGAATGAGCATCGGGGAATACGCCCAGATGATCAATGAGGAAGGATGGCTCGAAGGCAAAAGAAAAGCAGACCTGACCGTAATCCCTTTATTGAACTGGAACCACGATACCGAATATCACCTACCGATACGTCCGTCGCCGAACCTGCCCAATGACACCGCCATCACCTTATATCCGAGCCTCGGGCTTTTTGAAGGCACGAACATCAATGCCGGGCGTGGCACGGAATTCCAATTCCAGCGGTACGGCGCTTCCTTCTTAGATAGCACACAGTATAGCTTTACCTACACGCCCATGCCGAATTTCGGTTCCAAAAGCCCGAAGGAAGAAGGTAAAAAATGTTTTGGCAAAGACCTATCCGAAATGCCGAGAATGGAAGAGGTTTCGATGCAATGGGTAATAGACGCCTATACCAATGCCGTCGACAAAAGCAAAGTTTTTAATACCAGTGGGTTCACCAAACATGCCGGCACAGAAAAGCTACAGCAACAGATCGAGGCCGGAAAGACCGAGGAAGAGATTAAAGCAAGCTGGCAGGCCGATCTCGAAAAGTTTAAAAAAGTCCGGGGTAAATATTTACTTTATTGAGTGGTATATTCAAATATATACATCATTACTACCCCTTATTACCCATGTAAACTAGTCTGTCTCTTTGGTATCAAGCTACTTCTGATGTAAGAATTCTGTTGCGAATGCGTTCCCAAAACATTTTACTTGTTATACCCTTATGACTGTCGTCGGCAATAAGAGTCTTCATATCTACAGACAGATTTCTTCCGGTAGAATATTTTGTGGCAATCTCCTTATCGGATAATAAAATCATACCGTTTTGAGTAAAAATTCGTCTATTTCGTAGGCCTTTGTAAAGGGTTTCGACATGTTGGTGCCGAGAATCTTGGCGTATGGCTTCGAAAGTTTTCAATACTTTCTTTTTAGGACCCTCGAGTACTTGAAAAAAATAGTCTTTATAATAAATGAGGCAACCGGTCAGCCCGTTTTCAAGGTTTTTAATATTTGAGGTCTCTACTATAGCAGTGACATCAGATTCTCCGATGAACATTGATGCTTTCGAACGGTAAGTAAGTTCGAAACTTCGCAAGGAGTTGGTCAAAGACGCCCTATAATCACGAGGGGGAAGGCCGAACCGCTCTTTGAATATTCTTGAAATGTGGCTTTTACTGGCTATGCCTACGTTCGTAGCTATTTGCGAAATCGGTAAATCTGTAGTCTCTAAAAGTTCACGTGCCAGTTCCAATCTTACGTCTTTCAAGAAATTGGCAAAACTCCGGCCAAAAAGATAGCGGAAACCTTCTTGTATTTTTTTTGGCGAAAGTCCGACCCTTTTCGAGAACAACTTGATAGTGTGATGCTTGTGTACATTCGATTGCATATTTGAAACAGCGGAAAGTATCCGCTGCATCTCTCCTTCGACCAATGGTGCCGGTTCGAGTTCAGCCTTCTCACGTTTATCTTGGGAATCAAGCTGAGCGGCCATAGTATTCAATATAGCGGCTTCAGTAATCAATCTACCGATAACATCGGTTCTTTTGTTTTGAATGAGCACTTTGGCATGGTCGGCTACTTTGGACTCATGGCCTCCAAAATCCTTGAAATAACCATTAGGCTTCACTTTTAAAAAAAGATCTCGTAAAATGTAATCGAGACTGCTCTGCCTATCCTTTTTTTCTCCATTAATTTTTGATCGTTCAATAACTATAATACTGATTTCCAAAACTACATCGGGCGGAAAATTTATAGAACCCAATTCATTATCCTTGGGCGATAAGATAAGATTCTGACCTCTGGAGACCTTTTGCGAATCATCACGTTCCGCGAATTCGTGAAAGTAATGACCTTTAAGACAATAAATCATAAAAATAGGGGCGTCGGTACCCCCTCCAGTTCGAAAGCTGACCTCTTTTTTGAACGTGATATCATAAGACCTCATCGAAAGTCCCGGTAACATCTCATAGGCAAAGACCCTTCCGGTCGCATTGGCATTGTCGATACGAAGAAAAGCGGCATTTCTTCCTTCATGAAAATCCCCCCCGAGCCGCACAGATAACATTCGTAACTGCTCTATCGGCCCTTTTTCTTCAATTCTCAACATTTCTTGACTATTGTAAACAACTAAAATAAATTTTTAAACTATCACTCTAAAATAATTTCTTCCGACTCCCCAAAAAATTCAGCGCCAAACAAAATTAGAATACCGGTATTTGAATCCTATTTTACTGAATTTCAAACAATTTATTCAATTTCATCAATATTCGAACGGTTTTCGACATAAGTATCCCAATTCTCTGAATATTTTTGAAATTCTTTAAAACTCGTATTATGCTTCAACGTTTCAAAAGGGTGTTTTTGGGTGATGATTATCAGCCTAAAGATGAAATATTTTCCATTTTCATCACATCCCTACTTTTCTTCGTGTTTGCCCTGCTTTTAGTTATGCTGTACTTATATGTCACCTTTTGATTGAATTAGTACTCATTTTCAAGTTTGCTTCTGAAGAAAAACAGACGATATCGATTCCTACAAACTCAGGAACTTTTCAGATCAAATCTAACAGTGTTCATTTGCCTCTAACGAATTCGAATAAATAATTAACGAATTTGGATTTTACGAAGTTACTAATTATCTTAGTATTACGTGTGAAATGGATTGTTAATAGAGAACGATCATCACGCCATGAATACTAATTGCTAGCTAAATGTTAGAACTTCTCCCCCTCGTTCCCGGCATTGTCGTACCTATCGTTGCCATTGCCCTAATTATCCATACCAAGCGTGATAACAGTTATGACAAAGGAGAGAAATAAAGATTTTCTAAGTGGCATGTACGTACCATCCGATTTTAGTGAATCCTTAAATTGATCCGTTTCGATGATTAGCTTACTTTCTGTTTAGATATAAATGGTGTAGAAACTACTTTCACAATTAGAACTCCTGCTTTCCGAACTCACTTTCGATAAATTTTGACTTATCTTTATTTCTATTGAAGACATAAGAGAGGTTCAGCAGAACAATGTCGACTTCGTACACGTAGTTGGTGGTCGTAAAAAACTCGCCTTCCCGAAAGGTGGTTATGCTTTGTTCATTGCTTTTTAACAGCCCCATATCGATGTTCTGCCATTGCAAGGTCGCAACGAGGCGGTCGTCGAAAAAGGTCTTTATAAGCGTCAAGTTGGGCGAATAGAAGCTGGAATCTTCCCCTTGTGCCGTATTTTGTGCCGAAATATAGTTGAAACTGAACTGCGCCGAAGCGGTATCGGAAAAATCGACGGTGCTATTGGCATTTATGGAATATATGATGGCGTCACTATCCACATTTCTCCCGTCATACGAGCCGTCGATGGCGTAATTGTACAGATTGGCCCCGATAAAGTTAGACCAATTCTTGGTCGGTTTCAATTGGGTGCCGATTTCAAGGCCCAACGAACGGCTTTTTCCTACATTGGAATAGATACGGTTCAAGATGGTATCGTTATAAATAGTATTGACCCGGCTGACCAAGTTTTTAACATCGCGATAATAGGCGGTCGCGTAAACGGAATTTCCACCATCAAAATTCTTGGTGACGCCCAGTTCAACAAGGTCGATAAATTCAGGCCGTAAAGTAGGGTCGCCTTGCTCCAAAGTTTCGGAATGCTCGCGTTCCGGAAAGGGGTTCATCTTAAAGGTCGTCGTTCGCTCTACCCGTTTACTGTAGGCCGCCTTCACCTTAGTATTGTTCTCAAATGTGTATTGCAGCGAGGCCGAGGGAAAGGGCTTGATATAATCATAGGTATAGGTCGTATCTATACCTCCCACCTTATCGCGAAGGTCGAAGGTACGGTCCATCGCCTCCATGCGCAACCCGGCGGCATATTCCCAAGCATTCTTTTCACCCGTTACTTGGGCGTAGGCGGAATGCAGGTCACGTACCAGATCTACTTCACTTGAAAATTCCGGAAACAGCTCGAATTCGCCCGTGGCATTGTTTCTTCTATCGTATATAAAATCTCCTTTATGATCTAGGTTTCGGTATTGATATCCGGTGTCTAGCTGTCCGAAGGAAAAGGGTTTCCAGAGATAATCCAACTGAAAGCGGATGCCGTTCAGGGGATTGTCGTTCGTATTGAATTCTTGCTGATAGATGATATCGTTGTCGGGGAAGCCCAGATTGTCGTTCTCGGTCGGGCCGCCCAACAAGGTGTATTCATATAAAAAGGATGTAGATAGCTTCGAACTATTTTGAAACGTATGGGCATAATCAAAACTGCCCAATACAAAATCGCTTCTTCGGGTACGGAGGTTATGGTTGAAATATTGAAAAGTATAGACCCTTTCACCGCCTACCGCGGGAGTGATGGCGTGATTGTCGAAATAGATGATGTCGGCCAAGCGGTCTTTTTGACGTTTTCCGGCGTAAAAGCCTAAGGAATAGGTGTTCAGGGTATCGGGCGTAAAGTCTACCGTAAACCTTCCGCTGTAGTTCTCCTCGTCAAAACTACGCTCCCCGTCAGACGGAAATTGGGTCAGGGTATCGTTGATGATAGTAAATACATCGCCTTCCCGCCTTCCGCCCACATCGTTTCGTTGGTAGTTGGCCCCGAGGGATATATTCCAGTTCCCTTTGATGATATTGTAGGTAGCGTCAATACCGTATCGTTGGTGGGCGTCGGCATTGTCATATTTTTCTATGGATGGAAAACCACCCTTTACGTTGACCTGCGCAAAGGCGCCATCGACCGCTCCCTTTCTCGTGATGATGTTGAGGATGCCCGCCTTGCCTTCGGGATCATACTTGGCGGATGGTGCCGTAATCACCTCAACCCGCTCGATGGCATTTGCCGGAAGCTGGTTCAACAACGTCGACGCATTGCCCTGCACGGGATTCCCGTTGAGCAGTACCACGAACCCCGTGCTACCGCGAACGCTAATTTCCCCAAGGCCGTCTACCGTTACCGAAGGGATGTTCCGGACCACATCGGTCGCGCTCCCGCCTTGGCTATTTTGGAATTTTGACGCATCGAAAACCTGCCGGTCTATTTTATTGATTACTGTCGCCCTTTCGCCTTCAACGACTACTTCGCTCAATCGATTTTCCCCAACGGCGAGCACGATGCTGCCAAGGTTTACCGGGGTATTTTTACTGCGCACCTGAATATCGCGTGTAGTTTTGGTCTGGAATCCTATAAAGGAAGCTTCCAAATAGTAGGTTCCTTTTTTTACGTCCGGAATCGTGAAAACACCCTCGATATCGGTAATGACCCCCGTCACCAGCTCCTCGTTTTGTTGGTTAAAAAGTGCTGCCGTGGCATATTCCAAAGGATAGTCGCCATCCATGATTTTTCCGCTAATCTGGGCGGATAAAATTTGAGGAAATGCAATAGCGATAAAAAGCAGAAAGGAAGTGAATTTCATTCAAGGTCCGGTTACGGGATTTGATTTGACAAATTTATGGGGAATACCCGTGCATTCGTCTCTCCATTTTTAAAGTAAAATATCAATGGGTACCCGTCGGCTTCCGATATTTGTGGAACGGTTGTTTGAGAAGTCCTGAAATACTGCTGTTTTCGACTTGATCGGGAAAAGTATCCACTCCGTAAACAAGGGCGTCACGATCATATTCCATATAAGTTCCGAAAAGACGGTCCCAGACGGAAAAGATATTTCCGTAATTAGAATCGGTGTAGGGAAGTACATAATGATGGTGCACCTTATGCATATCCGGGGACACGAGTACCCAACTAATAGCCTTATCGACCTTTACCGGTAACTTGATGTTCGCATGTGTGAATTGTGTGGATATCAAGGAAAGGGATTGGTACAGAAACACGATACCTATCGGCGTTCCGATGACAAATACGCCGGCGAGTGTAAACGTAAACCTGATGATACTTTCCAACGGATGATGACGGTTCGCGGTCGTGGTATCGACGTTATGGTCGGTGTGGTGCACGAGATGAATCATCCACAGCGGTTTTACTTTGTGTTCTACGTAGTGGGCCAGATAAGCACCGAAGAAATCCAGTAAAAGCACTCCCAAAATTACATATAGCCATAGCGGCATCTCAGGAAGCCAGTTGATGATACCGAAATCGTTCGTGGCGGTCCAATCCGCGGTTTTTAAGAGCAAAAAGGCGAGAGCTAAATTTATGAGTATGGTAGTGAACGTGAAAAATAGGTTGGGCAGGGCGTGTTTCCATTTTTTGTACGAGAATTTGAACAATGGAACGGCGCCTTCCAAAATCCAAAAGAAACTGATACCGCCTACCAATATCAATGAGCGGTGTAGCGAGGGGATAGTTTCGAAGTAGGTAATGATAGTTTCCATGGCTTAGGTCTTAAGTTTTCCATTCAAAAAACGATTTTTTATCTTCAACGTATCGGCCGGCAATCGGTGTTCTGACACAGCTGTTTTGCTCAAATAGATGTTAAAGATACGAATTCAAAAAACACAAATTTGGGTCTGCGTATCAATTTAAAATACCTGCTGCCAAATACTTACCGCTTTAAGATTTGTTAACCTGCCAATGGATCAGCAAATACTTGCTTGCAATTATCGTAATGGATACCTACGAATGGTAACGCACTATCACCTGCCACGATTGCCATTGGCCAGTCTTTCTTTCATAGCCTCGACAATATTAAAGGCAGCGGGACAGACCGCTACATTCTTCAGCGTCAAATGCGAGATCTGTTGGAACTTTTTCCGGTCGGTATGCGGAAATTCCCGGCAAGCTTTTGGCCGTACGTCATAAATGGAGCAATAGTTGTCCGCTCCCAAAAACGTACACGGTACCCGTTGCAACACATAATCGTTGTCTTCGTCGATGCGAAGATGCTGTTCGATAAACGCCTGTGGTTTTTGCCGAAAATGCTTGGCGATTCGCTCGATGTCGGCGTTGGTGAACAACGGGCCAGTGGTCTTGCAGCAATTGGCGCATTCGAGACAATCGGTTCGCTCAAACTCCGCTTCATGCAGCTCTTGCATGATATAGTCTAAATTTTTGGGCGGCTTCCTTTTGAGATTTTTGAAGAATTTTTTATTCTCCGCGTGCTTTTCCCCGGCTTTTTGGGGGAGCTGTTTCAGTGTTTCTTCCATCCTATTATTATCCATTCAAAAGTAAGCAAGAAAAGTCCGGAGACGAAATACGGTATTTGAAGTAAAAATCATTTTAGGGCGGTCGGCGATGGAGCAGGGCCTTTTTCAGATGAAGGCAAATGGTAGCGAGACCTTTCTGATGAGACCGCAGTAAAGTTCATACTCCAGAATTTCAGGTATTGCCGCTAAAAGTCGATTTTTGCAACACTATGAACGATGTTCTCGGAAAAGCCCTATTGGAGTATCAAAACGGAACCTATACGGAGGATATCGCTACCTTTTCTTCTTTGGATGAAGAGGACAAGATACCCCTACCCTACCTATTCCGGGATTTTGGGGTAATGCCCTCTTTGGAACAAAAGGCACTATCACTTTGTAAAGGAAGCATACTCGACATCGGATGCGGGGCGGGCAGTCACAGTCTCTATTTACAAAAGAAAGGCTATATGGTCACGGCGCTTGACAGCTCCAAAGGTGCCATTGAAACCTGTAGGCTTCGGGGTGTCGAAAAAAGGATACACGCCGATATTCTCGATTTCGCCACGGAGAAATTCGACACGCTGTTGATGCTTATGAACGGCATCGGTATCGTCGGCTATCTCAAAAACCTAGGGAACTTTCTAACCCATTTGAAATCGCTGCTAAAACCGGGCGGACAGATTTTGTTGGATTCCAGTGACATTATTTATATGTTCGAAGAAGATGACGACGGAGGCCGATGGGTACCCGATTCCGGAAGCTACTATGGGGAGGTGGGGTTCACCATGCATTATAAAGACCTGAAAAGTAAACCCTTTCCGTGGCTTTATTTGGATTATAGCACTTTGAAGAACGCGGCGACCGTTAGCGATTTGAACTGTGAAATGATAGAAAAAGGAGATCATTACGACTATTTGGCCCGATTATGGTTATGAACATCCTTTTAAATGATTACACCGTACATACGGTTGACCGTATTTTTACGTTATGACTATAGATAACACCATTTTATGAAAAAGAAATGTTTTCCCCTATTTTATATTTTGGCCCTAATAACCTTGTTAGGATGCTCCAGTGATTCGGAGCCGACTACACCCGAGGTAGAACGGAATATTGATAAAGTGCCGAACCGACAGCGTACGGGCGACTCGGCCATCGATCTGCTAACCAACGACAAATTCACGAATTTACAGATTGAAATAGCCTATGTTGCAGGTTTCAGGCCCACGCAGGCAGCTATGGACGCGTTTGTCGGGTACCTCAAACAGCGTACTTTTAAAGAGAACATCGAGCTCGTCTACAACGAACTGGCTTCGCCAGAGGAAGAAGATCTGACTTTACAAGAAATTGACGATTTGGAGGAAAAGAACAGAACCCTCTATAACGACGGGGAAACTTTGGCCATCTACATCTATTTTTCAGATGCCCCTGCCGAAGATGACGAACCTGAGGAAGGC
Organism: Pricia sp.; assembly: GCA_049671465.1. Classification (GTDB taxonomy): domain Bacteria; phylum Bacteroidota; class Bacteroidia; order Flavobacteriales; family Flavobacteriaceae; genus Pricia. The sequence continues at coordinate 17,128 of JBATUY010000501.1, forward strand.
CTTGTAACCCTAGGCGCCGTTTACCGCAATACCTCCATGATCATTCACGAGGCCACGGTTCGCAGACTCGCCAATCAGAATTTTTTACGCGTTGAAGATGTCGAAAGCTCGACCTTGAACCATGAATTCGGACATCTTTTCGGATTGGTCAATTTGGGCATTACACCCGTCAACGACCATGAAGAGCTTCAAAAGGACGATGCGGGAGAACCTATTCTAGATGAGAACGGTAATACTTCGGGCAATAACCACTGTAATGTATCGGGCTGTCTCATGAATGCTGAACTCCGATTCGGTGACCCTACGGGGAAAAGTACGGCCTTGACCGCAAAAAATGAAAACGGACCTGAAGCAGGATGCCGGTTGAGCGGCAAAAGCGTGCTCAACATGCTGTCCGCTCAAACTGCAAAGGGAGGCTCTGCCCCCGGTCTCGACAGCGAGTGCATTTTAGATTTACGAACCAACGGCGGAAGATAATTCTAGCGCTAGGTCGTGCATTTGGTAAGCACTTGCTTTCGGAATTGTTTTGAAATCCATACGTAAAAGAAATCAAAGATACCTATTGGAAATTGATTTTAAAGAACGGGAACCGATTTGGATAGCTTTGTCCGCCCTATATCTAGACACCGAACTTCAGGACTATGAATTCAGGCACATCGCCCGTACGATCAATGCTAGTCCTTACGATTTCGAGAAGGTCAGAAATATCGATAAATACGAGGTCTTTCCTATTCTATACTTAAATGTATTTAGTGTAACTGGTGTTTGGAGCGGCTTCGATACCGATTGGCTAGTAAAGAAAATAGCCGTGCGCATTAAAAAACGCAACTATTTTCAGCAACGCATTCTCGAGGTCAAATATCTGTGCATGAAATCGACATTTCGGGACTATTGGCAGAAAATCGAACAAGAATATCTACAACAAAGTGAGCCATCCTAAAAAGGGATTCCATAACTCAAAAATAGATTCCCTCAAGGAATATTCAGATACTTGTGCGTCTGCAAAGAAACCTTCCATTTCGGGTTGGCCATCACATAATCAACGATCATTGGGGTAACCTTGTCCCGAACGCTCCATTCGGGCTGTAAATAAAGAATGCAGTTTTTGTTGGTTTTAGCGGCTTCCTGTTCGGCAAAAATCAAATCGTGCTTGTTGTAAACAATGACTTTTAACTCGTGGGCTTCTTCATAAATGCGTCCATCGGGCAATTTGTTTTTTTTGGGGGACAGGCAGATCCAATCCCAAATGCCCGTCATGGGGTAGGCACCGGAAGTTTCTATGTGGATATTCAGGTTTTTGGCCTTCAGCGCTTCCGTTAGGGGCCCCATATCCCACATCAAGGGTTCCCCGCCCGTAATGACGATTGTGTCGGAGTATTTGGCGGCATTCTCGACGATGCGCCCTATCTCGGTCGGTGGATGGGTCTCTGCATTCCAGCTTTCCTTTACATCGCACCAGTGGCAACCTACATCGCAGCCGCCGATTCGAATAAAATAAGCGGCGGTGCCTTTGTGGAAACCTTCACCC
>JBATUY010000502.1:0-5053 GCA_049671465.1 Pricia sp.
ATATTCCGTTTCGTGCTTTGCGTTGTTATTTTTCATATCTACTGATTTTAATGATGAGTATTCTAAATGTTATGCTTTTTGGTTGCCTGTTTTTTTCTTCACGGCTATTTCACTGGGTTTGATACCATCGCCATATCGGTTGGCATATACCTTTGTAAACTCGGCCCCGAAAAACAAAATCAAGCAGGAATACGAAGCCCAAAGAAGTATTAATATAATCGAGCCCGCAGCGCCGTAGGTAGAACCGGGTTCCATCTGGGAAAAATAAAGGCTTAAAAGTAATTTGCCTACGGCGAAAAGAATGGCGGTCAAAATAGCCCCTTTCCAAACGGTTTTCCATTTGATGTTGGCGTCGGGCAAATACTTGAACATCAAGGCGAATAGTACAGAAATTATACCTATTGATACCAAACTGTCGATAACATAGGTCAAATAAAACACAACTTCGGGCAGATTCGCGGATATAAAATTACTTAAAACGGCAATCGCGGCCGTCAAGATAAAACTGATAAGCAAAAGAAAGCCGATTACGAGAATAAAGGCCAAACTGCGGGCTCTATCGATAACTATCTTTTTGACGGGCGCCGAAGGATTAGGTTCGACATCCCAAATTTGGTTCAGCGAAATTTTCAATTGATAGAAAACTCCGGTCGCCCCGTAGATTAGGGTAGCTACACCAATAATTGTAGAAATCAGGTTTCTTTTTTCATTGCTTGACTCCTCGATCATACCTATAATCGCCTCGGCGGTGTCCGCTCCCAGCGCTTGTGTAAATTCCCCGGTTAGCTCCCCACGTACTACCTCGGTACCCCAGATACTACCAACGGCGTTGAGAATAATGACCAATAGGGCGGGAAGCGATAAGACGGCATAATAGGCAACGATGGCACTGAGGCGAAAAGGTTCGTCCGCCATCCATCCTTTATAGGTATCAACAATCAAGGAAGGAACGTGGCTCCATTTGAATCTTTGTTGATGGGTTGTGTCGTTCATGATTTTAGGTGGTACTTCAGGCTGGGGGTTATAAAAGTGATTGAAATTTTACCCAACGTGAGGGTAGGGATAATCAATAAAAGGAAAAAAAATCAAACAAAAAGCCGACGTATTGGTCGACCTTTTGTTTGACCATTGCAGCTCATAAAACTATTTCTTATTCTGCTGATCTTTTATGGTTTTTTCATCGATGTCAAATGTATTGGTATCAATTTCAGTATTACCCGATGGATTGGTAGGGTTGCTCTGCTTTTCTTTTCTTTTAAATTTTCGCTTGTCTACGCTCATAATCAAATTTTTAGTGTTACTAAACCTTTTTAAACTCGTGGATGCTAATTACTTTGAATTATAGCATCATCTATACTGGAGAAAGTAATTAATACGATGCGTTTACAGTAACTTAAATCGGTTGATTTTTAATCCAAACCCCAAGAAAACGGCTATTACAGACCATAAAAATTTAATCGCTATCTTCAGGATGCATCAATAAATTCACCGATAGGGCCAAGGTGCCGCCCGATTTACACTTAAGTTCATGTTATAATAATGGAAACCATAGAGTTCCTATATAATTAATTTAAAACACTGAAATATGAAAAATTTAGCACTTACAGCAGTATTCGCATTAGCAACTATGACTGCTTTCGCACAAGAGACAGAAACCATGGAAGAAGAAGCGCCACAAGAGGAAACGATGGCGGCAGATGCCCAAGAGGGTTTTACAGAGGTTTCTATGGATGAAGTACCCCAGCCTATCATGGATACGGTAAAGGAAAATTATCCTGATGCGACGCTCAACAAAGTTCATGTTAACGAAGCGATGCAGTACAAATTGGAAGCTACAATGGAAGATGGAACCGAAGCTACCATGATGATGGACGCGGAAGGAAATGCTATTGAAGGATAATCATTTACATGAATCCCTCATGAAAGACCGTTAGTTGCGGTCTTTTTTTATGTCCGAGAGAGATTCTTGATAATAGCGTAGTGCGGGAGCAAAAGTTCCACAAACCGGTAACAAATTATTTAGGTATTCAGCATGAGGGCAATACAATTTATACATATTGGAATCTGACCTGATACGAGACACTATTGGCAGAACGTGGTTCGCGCATCCTTATCTTTTTGCGGCGATACCTGAATCCCTGACGTCATAGCCTTCTTTTCCTTCGTTCATTTCCATAGGGGTGGTCAGCACCAAATTTTCATATACGTTCTCACCGACCATGATACCCTGCGAATTACCTTTTCCGATGTAGGTATTCATCCAGTTCCAAAAAGTTTTCCATTGGTTTCGATAATCTACCAGCAAAAAGAGATGCACGAAAAGCCACGCGAACCAAGCCAAAAAGCCGGTCAATGTGGTTTTTGGAAACGTCATATCGGCGACCGCCTTTTTATCGCCTATAATAGCCATGGTGCCCTTGTCTAAATACGAAAAGGGCTCCATTTCTTTACCTTGGACCATTCTGATAAAGTTTTTCGCCAAGGCTTTTCCCTGCTGTTGGGCGACACTTCCCAATTGAGGGTGTCCCTCAGGCCAATCGGGATCGGTCCTTTGAATACAGGAATCCCCAATAGCATAAATAGTCTCGGAACCTATAATTTTGTTCACGGCATCTACTTCAAGCCTTCCCCCTTTTTCGTAATATTCCTCAGAAATGCCATCGAATTTTATGGCGGTAACCCCGGCCGTCCATATCAAGGTTTTGGTCTCGATACTTTCGCCATCCTTAAAAATGACTTTATCGTCTTTGTAATCGGCCACCATTTTGTTGAGCTTGACGTGTATTCCTAAGTTTTCTAGACTTTTTTTGGAATATTTTTGGGATTTTTCCCGCATAGGCGGCAAGACGGATGGGGCACCATCGACCAAGTAAATATTTAGGGATTCGTCTGTCAACGCGGGATAAATATTCTGCAGTTTGCGGTTGCGCATTTCGGCCAGCATACCGGCGATCTCTACTCCGGAGGGCCCGGCACCGGAGATGACAATATTACGCATCTTGCGTTTTTCATCCTCATCGGTGCAAAAGGAATATTTTTCACCTTCCATAATCAAATAATTCCGCAGTTTGATGGCATCGTTTACGGTCTTCATCGGAAGGGCATTTTTTTCGATATTGTCCATTCCAAAGAAATTGCTTTGTGTGCCCGTAGCGATAACCAGATAATCATAGAACAATTCGCCGGTCGATAAAATAATTTTGTTTTCTTTTTCGACCACCTTCTCCAGTTCTCCCAGCCTAAAATGAAGGTTGTCCTTACCGTTAAAGAGAATGCGAAAGGGAATGGATATACTTGAAACATCGAGCATACCGGTAGCGAGCTGGTAGAGCAGGGGCGCAAAAAAATTGTAGTTGTTCTTGTCGACCAGCGTTACCTGCAGACCCTTTTCGTTGCCCAAATGCTTGGCGAGATTGATGCCGGCGAAACCTCCGCCAATGATTACTATCTTTTTGTCTTCCATGCGTATCTCTTTTTCAATTGGGTCTTAAAATTAGTAGTAAGCTGATGGTTTTATTAGCGCATCAAAGATACAAAATGACCCGATAGCCCATACACCTACTCGGTGAGACTGAACCTAAGGGTGTTAGCTTTTGATAATTTTAGAATTCGGCACACTTTTTCAACGGCCACGGTCGGAAACTCGATAGAGCAGAAAGTGAAGGAGGATAATTCCATTGAGGGCGAACAGATATTCTGCAAAAAATGTATTGGCGCCCAAGCCTAATTTTTTATAGAAAAGGAAGCAAAACCAATAATTGATCAGATTCAAGACCATAAAGGGAAGCAAATACATCCATTTTCGTACTAATCGTACGTACAGGTCAGTGGAAAAGAGTAGCCGTACTTCATCACCGAAAAGCTGCGCGAACATCGGCCAGATAAAAAATAGGGGAAGGGCGAAAAGTCGTGTTTCCCTTGCGAAGGCGGTGAACATTACGATGGGGGAGTTGATCAGGGCGCTCAGTAAAAAAGCGTATATCCACTTTTTCTTCCCGTTCCGCAAGTCGTCCTTTTTAAAATATACGGCCGTCAGATATAAAAGTGGAGCCAAAGCCAGATACAGAGACGTCCATGATTCCACCGTGTTTTTTAGGCTTTCAAAATTTTCGATAAAGCATGAATATCTACTGGCCATTTCCACACGTGTGGCCTCCAGTTGATTAAAAATAGAGATGAATCCGATAAGATAGCCACCATAAAGCAATGTGGGAAGTAAGATAAAGGCGGAAACTTTAAAGTGCGCCCTTGAAAATGGTTTTTGGTCGAATTCGCTTGATCCAGGTGCGAAAAGCAACAAGGCCGGCAACAGTAGCAAAGAGGTTTCTCTAGCAATGAGGGCCAAGGTAAAAGCCGGAACGTACCACACCCATTTTTGTTGGACAAAGGCGATGAAGCCCAGCAGCAAAAAACAATACTGCAGCGGTTCGTCATAACTGAAAACCGGTGGAAAAAAGGCGAAAAGCACCGAGAAAGAAAGGAAGTATACAGTGAGGTTGGTCAAGGCCTGTCGGGTGGTCGCCTTCAAGATTTTCGATAACTTGAATAGAAGGCACCCGCTTAAAAACAATAAGCTGAAATTGACGAGAATAAAGCCGTGTCCCAGTCTGAATTTGAAAATGTCAGCCGAGCTCTCAATCAAAAAACTGGTCAGTGGCCTACGTGCAAATGGGGCGATTTCTTGGTGGTAATCAATTTGCGATTTTAAGAAACCGTGGGAGATACGGGTATTGTTTTCGTTCAGCATACTATCCATATTCGGCAGCATGTGCAAGCTTAGAATAAATAAGGTAAAGAGAAGTGCCACCAGATAGGGTAGGGGCTTCCAGTTCAAGAGGTGCGGTGTTTTGGGCAAGTGCAACGGATGTCGATTTTCCCGGTGAATTTAGGTATTTTTGAACAGGAATGGCCCGGTGCGGATCGGGAAAATAATGATTTATGGCAAAACCAAAGAACTACGAAGATTTTGAGAAGACCTTGCGCGACGACAAACCTTCGACTGAATGGCCCAAAGCCCTACAATCGCTGTGGTTCGACGCCAAGGGAGCGTGGA
>JBATUY010000503.1:0-4642 GCA_049671465.1 Pricia sp.
CTCCTGAACATTGTATTTGGAATGGTAGACCGAAACCATTTCTCCAAAATAGTCCTGCAACCGCGAAATGAGCTGGGTGGTCAAGGCGATTTCAGGTAAGAGATACAACGCCTGTTTGCCAGACTGGATGCATTCTTCTATCAGTTTGACATAGACCTCTGTTTTTCCCGATGAGGTAACACCGTGCAGCAAAGTTGTTTTATCGGCCTCAAAACTTTTCTTGATGTCGTTGAGCGCTTCCAACTGGTATTCATTTAAGGATTTCAGGGCAAAGTTGTCTTCCTCCCCTTCATAGTTCACCCGATCGGTACGAATAAAATATTCCTCCAGAATCGCTTTGTCCACCAATGATTTGATGACGGATATAGAGGCCCCACTGATTTCCTCCAGCTCTGAAACTTTGACGGGTTTTTTCTTGACGGCCTGCAACTGGAAAAGGGATAACACGACCTGACTCTGTTTTGGGGCGCGGGAGAGGGTCTCTAGCAAGGCCTCCAGCTTTTCTTCGGATAGATATTCCGCACCCAGCTTCACGTAACGCACCAATTTGGGCTTGTACTGCTCATACATTTCCTCCTTTAAAAGGATGATTTTTTTTTCGAGCAACCCATTTAAAATGGGAAGGATATTCTTTCTGTCGATGATGGAACTTACCTCGTGCACCTTCAAGGTCGATTGATGCTGTAAGGCTTCGTACACCAAGAACTCATCATCATCTAAATCGGTATCGTTGACTTCGACGGCCTCGTTACGGAGGATAAGGGTTTCACTTTCAAGTAAAAACGCGCTAGGTACGGCCGATCGGAAAACCTCTCCCAGGGAGCACATGTAGTAATCCGCAATCCATTGCCAATGTTCAAGCTGTTGAGGTGTAACGATGGAATGCTCGTCTAGGATACGATGGATTTGCTTAGCCTCATAGACCTCCGGAGGGGTATTGTGGATAGCATGCACCAAGGCTGTATACATCTTGGACTTCCCAAATGGAACGCCCACTCGCATGCCGGGCCTTAAAAACTCGGCTTCGGATTTAGAGACGCTGTATGTAAAAAGTTTCTCTAAGGGAATCGGTAGAATGGCATTGATGAAGTATTCCATGTGATATGCAATATACTATTTTGGACGTTGTAGTTTTTATAGTGCAAAGGAATGAAACGGAAAAACAGAAAGAAAACAATGTAATGATAAAGACGATACAACGAAACAAGATGTCGACAGCTAGCGAAACAATCAAATATTTTATTTAGCCTTCAACCCGCTTCCATGTTTGGGTACGGTAGATAAAGGCCAAATATCCCCTGACCATGAGCTCATCGGGATTATCGGGATTCAGCCATATCTTACAACGAAAGGTCATGGCCTGCTGGGGATCGAACAAGGTGTCGCCCTTGTACACGCCTTCGCCTTGATGTTCGGCATCTTCGATAATCGTCATGCCCAAAACCGGCTGATTTTTCCGCTCCCCCTCACATTTTTTACAGATAAAATTCTCTTTTCCGGCTTCAACGATTTCAATGACCTTACCATCCATCAGTCCGTCGTCATCTTTGTAGATGTCGATAATGGCCTTGGGCTTTCCGGTACGGTCGTCTATGGTCTTCCACTTTCCGAAAACCGATTGCGCCAGTAGCGTAGGTGTAGCCATCAACAGAAGGCAAATGATTCGTAATTTATTCGCTGTCGTTCTGTTCGCGGTCATCCTGTTTTTTATAGGTTTTTCTAAGGGAATTCAATGTGGCATTAAGCTCAAAGCCAAGCAGCAATATATTGGAATTTATCCATATATAGACCATCAAAATCAATAATCCCCCTAAGGCACCGTACAATTCGTTGTACCGCGCAAATTTTTCAACGTAAACACCGAAAAGATACGATGTCAGCATAAAAAGTAATGTGGTCATCAAAGCACCTACGGAGAAAAATCGGGCTTGCCTACCCTCCGCGGTTCCGAAATAATACAAGATGGCAGTGGTGAGGTAAGATAAAATGATAAAAAAGAGTATTTTACCGACCTGTGCGCCGATGATATCGCTTTCCGTAAGGGAATACCCCCTTGTTTTCGAGGCCCAAACACTGAGGTAGTCCAAAATATAAAACTCAAAATAGACAAAGGCGACCGCACCTACGATCAATAGAATAGATAGGATTATGCCCACCATGAGTGCATACAGATATTGCCTAAAAAAGTTGCGAAGAAGGTCAACGTGATACGAATTCTCGAAGCCTCCAAATATGGCATTCACGCCGTTGGCCATTAGAAATATGGATATCAAAAAAGCGGAGGACAACAACCCGCCTTGCTTCTGGCCTTTGATCTGCTGATAAATTTCATGGAAATAATCACTGGTCGCCGAGGGCAAAAATGATTCTAGAAAGAGAAGGAACTGAAAATCGAAATCCTCTGCGCCTACGCTGACATAGGGAATTACGAAGGGCACTAGGTTCAACAGAAAAATCAGAAGCGGAAACAGCGCCAAAAATAAGCTAAAGGCAATCGAACTGGCCCGTGTAGATAGGGTGCCTTTTAAAATTCCGAAGATATAGATTTCCAATAAGTCGTAGAGGGAAAGTCCTTCAAAGGCGGACAGTTTCACCCCTTTGAGATAGCGCGCCAGATTTTTGACAACGGGAATTTTGTCCAGCTTATCCTCGACTTCTTGCGACATTTATACCGCTTTAAGGCTTAAGTCCATATTATAAACAGAATGGGTCAACGCGCCCGAGGAAATATAATCGACGCCACATTCCGCGTACTTTCTAATGGTCGTCTCGTCAATGCCCCCCGAAGATTCCGTCAAGCAGGTCGTACCGATCAGTTCGACCGCTTTACGGGTATCTTCATAATTGAAGTTATCAATAAGAATGCGATATACGCCCTCTGATTCTAGAATTTCCCTTATTTCGTCGAGATTACGAGCCTCTACGATGATATCCAAATTGCGACCGGTGTCGATGAGATACTGCTGCGTTTTTTGAATGGCCTTGGTAATCCCACCTGCAAAATCGATATGATTGTCCTTGAGCATAATCATATCGTACAAAGCGAACCGGTGATTCTCGCCGCCACCGATCTTTACCGCCCATTTTTCCATCGCACGAATGCCGGGCGTGGTTTTTCTAGTATCAAGAATTCGGGTTCCGGTACCCTTCAGCAATTCGACGAACATATTGGTTTTGGTAGCAATGGCGCTCATACGCTGCATGGCGTTCAAGACGATACGTTCTGCTTTCAAAATGCTCTGCGATCGACCTGAAACGTAAAAGGCGATATCGCCGTACTTTACCGGAGTGCCGTCGGCAATTCCGATTTCGAGTTCCAGATTACCGTCAACATGGGCAAAAACCTGCATAGCGAAGTCTATTCCGGCGATAATACCGTCTTCCTTAACTAAAAGTTTCGCCCTCCCCATCGCAGTTTCGGGAATGCAGGCCAAGGAACTGTGGTCACCGTCACCGATATCTTCGCGAATGGCGTTCGCAATAATACTATCGATTTCTTTCTTGAACTGAGCTTCGGTAATCATAGCGGAACAGATAGGTTTACGCTAAATTAGTAAATTGTAATTTGGTTCTACGAAAACTGTATTATTTGTTAAAACTTTAAGCATCCGAACAACTCATGAATATAAAGGTATTGGCCATAGGAAAAACGGATAGCAAGCCGCTGCAGACACTTATTTCGGAATATGAAAAACGATTGAAGCATTATGTACGATTTGAGCTTGTGACCATTCCCGATATCAAGAACGTAAAAAATCTTTCGGAAGTGCAACAAAAAGAAAAAGAGGGAGAACTGATGTTGAAGAAACTGGCTCAGACCGATCTTTTACTGCTTTTAGATGAAAACGGCAAACACTTTTCTTCCATCGATTTTTCCAAATACCTTCAAAAAAGAATGAATTCCGGTATCAAGCAACTGGTTTTGGCGATTGGCGGCCCCTATGGATTCAGTGATGCGGTATACGAAAGGGCAGGCGGGAAAATCAGCCTATCAAAAATGACCTTTTCGCACCAAATGGTGCGGCTCTTTGTCGTGGAACAGGTGTATCGGGCATTTACGATTTTGCGAAATGAGCCTTATCATCACGAATGAAAGTAATGGGCTTAGTAAAGCACCCGAAACTTAATGGTATGCTCGACTTTTTTCAAGGCCTTGATCACATCTTTATTATATTCTTTATCCAAATCTGTAATCACATAGCCCACCTGACTGTCAGTGGAAAGAAACTGTCCGGAAATATTGAGTTCATACTCGGCCAGAACGGCGTTGATTTTCGCCATGATGCCCGGTACATTTTTATGGATATGTAAAAATCGGTGAGCTTTGTTCTGCTTTGGTAAACGGATATTGGGGAAATTAACGGCATCGACCGTATTTCCCGTATTGATATAGTTCATTATTTTATTGGGCACAAAATCGGCGATGTCACGCTGGGCCTCCTCGGTGCTGCCGCCGATATGCGGGGTCAAGATTACATTGTCAAGACCTTGTAATTCGGTCTTAAATTCACCGTTACTAGCAGGTTCTTCAGGATACACATCAATAGCGGCCCCTCCCAATTTTCCGCTTTTTAAGGCTTTTGCCAAGGCTTGAATATCAACTACAAAGCCTCGGGAAAGATTGACCAAGAGAGCCCCATCG
>JBATUY010000504.1:0-9641 GCA_049671465.1 Pricia sp.
GATTAAAGATATACTCCCCGCCATAGTACAACCTTAAATTCCCGATTTTTTTATTTTCAAAATCGAGGTTGGTCGAAATGGCGTTGACGGCCTCCGCCGTAGTAAACCGATTTGGGTCTTGAAAATCGCGGTCGTTTCGACTTTCCCCAAAATGCTGGTAGGCTGTGGTCAATTTCACACCGTCATAAAAAACGCCCTTCCCTTTTTTTTCGAGCTGCAAGTTGCCCATAAACCATTTTTGCGGACCGTAATACCATTCTGCCGAGCGTAGGCCGTCACCTTGTCGATCGGGTCGAATCAAACGGTCGTACCTCGCAAAATTGGACGTCTCGGAGTAATGTAATCCCAATTTATAGTTCCAAGTGGCATTGGGCCGGTAGGCGATTTTCTGCATAATACTGACCTGATCGTAGCCCGTAGAATTTTGCACTTTATTATTTTCATTGGCAACCAACACATCGATACCGTCGATTCTGTCGGCAAAGCGATTTCGAAGATAAGACTCGGGGCCATGTGCACCCATCTTCAAATCGCCAAAATCGGAATAGGAAGCACTGGTCAAAAACGCCCATTTTTTCATGCCCAAGTTGATATCAAAATGTAAGGTATTCTCAGTGTTGGCCGATGCAAATCGATATTCGGCGGTTCCCGAAGCCTTGGTACCGCTACCGTCGGCATACGCGGCATCGTTGGTGTAAAAATTCATCACGCCGCCGATCGCGTCACTACCGTAAATCACGGAGCCCGGACCGAAAATAACCTCCGTTTTCTTGACCGTAAACGGGTCTATCGCAATAACGTTCTGGAGATTTCCGCCCCTGAAAATGGCATTGTTCATGCGAACACCATCCACCGAAAGCAATAGACGATTCGTCGCAAAACCCCTGATCATGGGGCTACCCCCGCCCAATTGGCTTTTCTGCACAAAAACCTTTCCGCTGTTCTGCAAGAGATCGGCGGCCGTTTGCGGATTTGTAAAAGCGATATCGCGCGCAGCTATGGTTATGATTTTATTCGGAATATCATTTTTCTGCTGCTCCCATTTCGAAACGGAAAGCACTACCCCGTCGAGTTGCTCGGCCCTCATCACCAGATATATCCGATTTCGCTGCCTACCCAACTGTGCGGGAGTAACCCGTCTTACGTTATAACTTAAATGTTTGAAGGTAATCCGTTCGTTAGGCTCGAAACGTGACAGGTCGCAATTTCCGTTGCCATCGGTGAGCACGGTTTTGGAGCGATCGTCGTTGTAAACGGCCACATTGGGAATAGGCTCCCTACCCTCCGCATCAAGAACCGTGATGGTCTGTGCGGAAAGCCACTGAACGGTCAATAAGAAAAGTCCGAGGACAATGCGCTTCATGTTATCCGAATACTTCGTTCAAGACGGCAAGGGATCTGGGCTTTCGGAAACCTTGTAGATGCAGTTCATAATAGAGCACCAAAGATTGCAAAAGCTCTTGTCGGTTCGTTTTGTTCATTTTGATGGTATGTAACGTATCAAAATGTATGCCCAAGAAGTATTTGAAATACCCAAGATTTTCTCCAGTCAACACTGGATGCAACGAAGGAGTATCGGTGAACTCACCTTCCAAAAGGTCAAAACAGGCGGCTTGTGTGGTAGAGGTATCAGGGTAGAAGCCTAGGTATTTGGTGAGTTGGATGAGAAAATGACAATGAAAATTGGCGATTTCACTATGCACGTCCAACCACTGGAAGGAAGCTTCCAAAAAATCAAAAAGAGGAGGGTTTACCTCCTCTTCATGAATACTATGGCTTAACATTTCGGCCAAGAACAACGTCATGGCATTTTTGGCGATATCGCTATGTACCGTTTGGTATGCGTAACTGACCTTAGCTTCGCGAATGTTCTCAAGAGTGCCCTTGTTTTTGTGATTGGCCACTATTTCCAATTGGGTCATGGGTTGAAAATAGGCGGCTTTCAGCTTTCCCTTTTTGGCCGACAGAACACCCTTCAGCATATAGGATTTCAAACCGTCGGATGCCGTAAATGCCTTAACGATAAGACTGGTATCGCCGTATTTTAAAGCAGTAAGAATGATGGCCTTAGTAGTTACCTGCATAGAGGTTCTTTCTATTAAATAACCCCTTGCGCCAACATGGCATCGGCCACTTTTACGAAACCGGCAATATTGGCTCCTTTCACATAATTACAGTAGTCGTCGCCTTCCATACCATATTCGATACACGATTGGTGAATCTCTTCCATGATGACTTTCAAGCGATCGTCGACCTCTTCCCTGCTCCAGCTGATCCGTAATGAGTTCTGAGACATTTCCAGTCCCGAGGTGGCCACCCCACCCGCGTTGGATGCTTTGCCGGGCGCGAATAAGATCTGGGCTTCATGAAACGCGTGAACCGCCTCTGCGGTACAGGGCATGTTGGCGCCTTCGGCCACACAGATACAGCCATTGTCCAATAAGGTTTTGGCATCTTCGCCTTGCAGTTCGTTCTGCGTGGCACAAGGCAGGGCTACATCACATTTCACTTGCCATGGCTGCTCGTCTTTATGGAAGCTAGCGCTTTTATACTTCTGGGTATATTCCGATATTCTTCCACGTTGGTTATTCTTCAAGTCCATCACGAATTCCAATTTTTCTTGATCGATACCCTCTGGGTCATGAACAAATCCGTCTGAATCTGAAAGGGTAAGTACTTTTCCGCCCAATTGAATTACTTTCTCGGCCGCAAATTGCGCGACGTTACCGGAGCCGGATATTACCACCGTTTTACCATCGAAACTCTCTTTTCTGGTCTTCAACATACTTTCGGCAAAATATACCGTTCCGTATCCCGTTGCTTCCGGCCGTATCTTCGACCCTCCCCAAGACAGGCCCTTACCAGTAAGTACCCCGGTAAATTCGTTCTTTATTTTTTTGTACATCCCAAAGAGAAAACCGATTTCACGGGCACCGACACCAATATCACCGGCAGGAATATCGGTAAACGGACCGATATGTCTACAGAGCTCGGCCATAAAAGCGTGGCAAAACCGCATGACCTCATCATCCGATTTTCCTTTGGGATCAAAATCCGAACCCCCTTTTCCACCGCCCATGGGCAATGTGGTCAAACTATTCTTGAACACCTGTTCGAACGCCAAGAATTTTAAGATACTGGCATTTACGCTAGGGTGAAATCGCAGTCCGCCCTTATAGGGTCCGATGGCCGAATTCATCTGAATACGATATCCCCGATTCACGTGAATCTCGCCATCGTCGTCGATCCACGACACTCGAAACGAAATCAAACGCTCAGGCTCTACCATCCGTAAAAGGATGTTTTTTCCATTGTAAATCTTATGCTCGGCGATATACGGAATTACGGTTTCCGCAACCTCCTGTACTGCTTGAATAAACTCGGGCTCATGACCGTTTCGGTTCTTGACCTCTTTCATGAAGGCCTTTATTTTTTTATCCATAGTAAACGTTTCTAGTTTTTTCTCTTAAAGAATAGAATGATTTTGTTGAATTTAAAAAGTACGGCTAAATTAATGCTATTTATAAAATTAAAAGTGTTCTTTTTTTGGAATATCACAATTGAGACACCAATATATCCTCAAGCATTGGGAAAAAGGGATTATACTATTTTAGCCAGTTTGCCGTACAAGTTGCCCCGATTAGAGTTGCCGACCAATTTGTAGCAAAGGCGTATTCGCCCCCTTACTGCCTAAGGATTAAAGATGGCTCATACAACGGTCATAGGCACTATCCTATCGCCTGTTCCAGGTCCCCGATAAGATCTTCCATGTCTTCAATTCCGACGCTCAAACGGATCAAGGAATCGACTACCCCACTTTTTTCCCGCTCTTCTTTGGGGATGCTGGCGTGCGTCATACTCGCCGGATGCCCGGCCAGACTTTCGACACCGCCCAGAGATTCCGCCAAGGTAAACACCTGTAGTTTTTCAACGATGGCAATGGCATCAGCCTTAGTACGGCTTTTGGGGATAAACGAAACCATGCCCCCAAAATCTTTCATCTGCGATTTGGCGATGTCATGGTTCGCATGACTTTCAAATCCCGGCCAGAACACCTTCTCGATTTTAGGATGTTTATCTAAATATTCCGCTACGGCGCGACCGTTCTCACAGTGGCGCTGCATTCGTACGTGAAGCGTTTTGATACCGCGTAGGGTCAAAAATGCGTCCATCGGGCCGCATACCGCACCGCTGGCATTTTGAATGAAATAGAGTTTGTCCGCCAGGTCCTTATCCTTGACCACCAACGAACCTACGACAACATCGCTGTGTCCGCCGAGGTACTTGGTGGCCGAATGCATGACAATGTCTGCCCCCATATCCAAAGGGGTCTGTAAATAGGGTGTGGCGAAAGTGTTATCAACGGCCAATAGTATTTTATGCTTTTTGGCCAATTTCGAAACCGCCTTGATATCAATGACGTTCATCATCGGGTTGGTCGGTGTCTCGACCCACAGCAACTTCGTATTGTCGTTGATATAGGTTTCGATGGTATCGGCATCTTGCATCCCAATAAAATGGAAGGCTATGCCGTATTTTTCGAAAATCTGCTTGAAAATACGATAGCTTCCTCCGTACAGATCGTTCGTTGACACTACCTCGTCCCCGGGATTCAGTAGCTTGATAACCGCATCGATAGCGGCCAACCCACTGCCGAACGCCATTGCGTAGTTTCCATTCTCGATGCTGGCCAGCGATTTTTCAAGGGCCGTTCGCGTCGGGTTGGCACTTCGGGAATATTCGTAGCCCTGGTGCCCGCCGGGAGTGGTCTGTGCATAGGTAGAGGTCTGATAGATGGGCGGCATCACCGCACCATAGGCCTTATCGGGACTTTGCCCACCGTGAATCGTTTTCGAATTGAATTTTAACTTTTTTTCGTCCATTTTCTACAATTATTCCTACAAATGTATCGTTATCTTTCACAGTACCCAAAGTACACCCGCGATTCATTCGCGCCGTTAACCATTCGATACCCCAAACCCATGAAGGCCCCACTGACCTATTTCCTTTTATTTATACTGCTGACCGGGTGCCAAAAGGAGGATAAACTGACCTTTGAGCCGCTTACCATAATCGGGGATACGTGCGCATACTGCCCTGAAATCTCTATTTCCATTCCGCGGGCGGCCGAAAGCACAAGAATCGCAAGTACTATAAATTCAGCCCTTCAGGAAGAAATTATAACGCTATTGCATTTTGATGAGGATACAGAAGTCGCCACGCTCAGCGACGCCCTGACCTCCTTTAAAAATGGCTACACCGATCTTAAGGATTTTTATTCGGAAGAAACATTGCTCTGGGAAGCAAAGGTTGTGGGTAAGGTCATCTATGAGGACAAAAAAGTATTGACCCTGCAATTAGACTCTTATGTATTTACCGGAGGCGCCCACGGGTATTCGGCCAAACGCTTTTTAAACTTTGACAAGAAAAAGGGCGTTGAACTCGAAAATTGGCAGCTCTTTCAAAATCGCGAAGATTTTCAGCTTTTTGCCGAGGCCAAATTCCGGGAGCAGGAAGCCATTCCCGCCGACGCCTCGATAAACGATACCGGGTTTATGTTCGAAAGGAATAGTTTTTACTTGCCGGAGAATATCGGCTTTACTGAAGAAGGTGTCGAACTGCTGTACAATCCGTACGAAGTGGCCTCATATGCCGACGGCCCCATTGCGCTGACACTTCCGTTTAAAGATGTAGCGCCTTTTTTGGCCTCCAATACAAAATCCTGAATTTTATTTCCCAACGACTTTTTGCAGGCCAAGAATACTTCCCAAGTGCAGCCCTTCATGAAAAATGTTGAATGTCATCGCATCTTCAATGTCGTTCAGGGATACGTTCAGGCTGGTGGTGTATGCGTCGAACTCCTTGAAAAGCCCCGCCTCGTAATCCTCCTTGGCCCAATCTGCCGTTGATATCAGAAACCCCGCGATTTCCTTTATTTCTTCGTCCGTGGCCTTACCATCGGGTACCGTTCCTTTTTTGAATTTGGCTACATACTCCTCGGGTACGCGCACCTGTAATCCGCTGAACTTATATAGCAAGAGCTGTTGGGTGACGACCACATGGGCGATATTCCACCAAATGTTGTTGCGAAAGCCGGTGGGTATTTCCAACAATTGTTCTTTTGGGGTATTGTCCAAGATTTTATAGAGCAGTTTACGGTTCTGTAGGGTAGTATCGAATATTTTTTCCAAAGCGTCTTGTTTTTAAGGTGGATGTCAAAAATAGCATAATTGGGATGAAATGGGTTTCTTTGCAAATCAAAATCTACCATGAAAATTTATCACTTAAGCACTTGCGACACCTGTAAGCGTATTATAGAGGAACTACAGCCCCCAAAGGATGTCGAACTACAGGATATCAAAACGGAAGCCATCACGGAGCAACAACTTGCTGAAATGCATGATTTGGCCGGAAGCTACGAAGCGCTGTTCAGCAAACGCGCTCGGCTCTACCGCCAGCGGGGACTGCACGAAAAAGAACTGACGGAAAGCGATTATAAAAACTTTATTCTCGAACAGTATACCTTTTTGAAACGCCCCGTAACCTTGGTCGGCGACCAAATCTTTATCGGAAACAGCAAAAAAACGGTCGCCGCGGCCAAGGAAGCCATTCATACTTGAGCAAGAGAAGCCTTGCCATATTCGCGGCCATCGGTGCCACCACGATATACGGACTCAACCATACCATCGCCAAGGGGGTAATGCCCGAATACGTGCAGCCCTTCGGGTTCATCATGTTTCGGGTCATTGGTGCGGCCTTGCTATTTTGGATGCTTTCCCCGTTCGGCCCGAAAGAAAAAATAGACCGCCGAGACTATGGTAGAATGATACTCTGTGCCTTTTTAGGGATGGGTTTCAATATGTTGGTATTCTTCAAGGGCCTATCGTTATCTACACCCATCAATAGTAGCGTCATCGTAACAACGACACCGATTATCGTTCTGATATTATCCGCTATTTTCATCAAGGAAAAAATCGGAGGCCGCAAGGTTTTGGGTATCACTATTGGACTCGCAGGCGCGGTCGCCCTCATTTTCTTTGGCCCACCACTTCGGGAAAATGCCCCGAACATTCCCTTGGGCAATTTCTTATTATTGATGAATTCGGTGTTTTACGGGTCTTATCTGATCGGTGCCAAATCATTGATTGTCAAGTACCACCCTTTTACCTTTATGAAATGGCTTTTTACCTTGGGTATTTTTATTTGCCTGCCGTTCGGCTATAGGGAGTTTGTCGAGGTCGATTTTGCGAATTTGCCCTTTGCCGCCATCTGGCGCATCGGTTTTGTCATTGTGGGAACGACCTTCTGCACCTATCTGTTCAACATCTTTGCATTGACCCAATTAAAAGCCTCTACGGTCAGTGCCTTTGTATATGTACAACCCTTGGTGGGCATTCTGTTTGCCGTGGCCATGGGCAAAGACAGTCTGAGCGTTCTAAAGGTAGCGGCTGCCTGTTTAGTGCTTTCGGGCGTTTATTTAGCCAGTCGAAAGTCTAGCAAATCGCCGAACAGGGGCCATTCATGATTTCATGGTCGCACCATCGTTTAAAGCTGCCTTTTTCTTTTTAGCCTCACGTCATTTTTAGTCCATGTCGTTGTAGCATAGGCAACCCCCGTAAAATTAACGAGGCGTTTTTAGTACAGAAAACTTTTCAAAACTAAAGCAAGTCTTTTGAACTACACGACCAAATCTTTGGGCTCCTTCGCGAACTTTCGGGTATCGGCTTTGGTCAGCACCCGAAAATTATCGGCTTTTTCGGCACCGCTAAAGGACATTAAAAAATCGTTGGTCAGCCCGGTCAACTTTCGGGTCTTCAAATCCATCCAAGCGCCCATCATCTCGCAACGGGCAAAATTATTTCCTTTGTAGTCATAAAAATTATGTAGGAACTCGAAAAACTGGGCATCTTCGCTCATTCCCGTGATTTCCATCGACACCTTGATAGGTTTTCCAGGAAACACTTCCTTAAAATAATAGATATGCTCGTAAAAAACGACCGGACCGATCTCGTTCGCGGCCAGTGTTTTCTGATCAAAGCCAAGTTCCATCAAAAAGGCCATGCGGGTATGGCTCATATAGTTCAAATAGGCAGAATTGGCCAAATGGCGGTTAGCGTCGATATCGCTCCAGCGGATTTCAAAGTCTTTTAAGTACATGTTTCGGGTATTTTGTTATGCGTGCATAAAACCGCAAAAATAGCGCAGTTTCAGCAAACGTTTAGAACGGATTCAAGAAAGTTTCACAGTTTTTCCGGTTTTTGCAGACTCATTTATGGCCTCAACAATAATAATATCTTTCATACCTTCCTGCCCGGACACCATCACCTCTCTGTTTTCTAAAATAGCAAGGGCGTCATCGTCCATCTGGCGGGCTTGTTGATTTTCAATATAGGTGTTTAGAAGTTTGCCGTCACTCGCCTTGCCCTGCACGCCATTGTAAGCTTGAAAAGGCGCCAGCTGATACCACCCCTTTTCGCAATCGGTACGGAGAATGTTTACATTTTCTATGGCCGTGGTTTTGCCGCTGGCCTTTATCCCATTCGGGAAATCAAGATCAAAAATGGTGGTTTCCGCAACTTCAGTATAGGTTTCCGGTCGGGTATTTTCGTGCCGTGCCGTTACCGAGATTGGTTCAAGCCCCGTAGTATAGCGCATGGCATTGATGCAGTACACGCCCACATCGTAAATGAGACCGCCGCCCAGTTCGGCATCCATACGCCAAGTATCGCCTGGATTCGGGGTATTGAATCCAATATCGGCCCTCACCGTTTGTATTTTCCCGTAGGGCTTGGTTTTCGACCACTCGATAATTTTTTGGGTATTGGGTTCGTGCTGCATCCGATATCCGATAGACAGTTTGACCTTGTTCTTGGAGCAGGCATCTATAATCGCCTGGCATTCTTCCGCCGTTTTCGCCATCGGTTTCTCACACCATACGTGCTTGCCCGTATTCGCAGCTTTAATGGCATATTCGGAATGTAGGCCGGTAGGCAACACGATATAAATGATGTCGATGTCGGGGTTATCCGCGATACCATCCATATTTTCATAATTGTAGACGTTCTTATCGTATATACCATATTTCTTCTGCCAGACCGGAATCTTTTCGGGGCTTCCCGTAACGATACCCCGAAGTTCACAGTGCTCTGTTAACTGCAAGGCTGGCGCCAGTTGGCCGCTAGAGTATCTGCCCAGACCTACTAGGGCCACACCCAGTTTCTTTTTTTGGAAGTTCGCTTTAAAGGCAAATTGGGGCAGCATACTGATTCCGCCGAGCCATAGGCCTGTGTTCTTGATAAAAGTGCGTCTTTTTTGCATAGCTATTCTTTTTCTTTGGATAACGTATTTTGAACGGACGGAATTACGATTTACACCATCATTTACAAGTTAACTATCTTTATCCTTTTGGAATTCGGTTTTATGATTTTATTGGGATGCCTATGTAATTAACAGGATACGTTAGCGTTTTACCGTTATATTTGTAGCGCTCACTTAAAAAAGCTGTATGTCTGTAAAACCTTCCTTCATAAAAAATTTGTCCCTACCCGCCATTGCGGCCCCCATGTTTCTGATTTCAGGGCCGAAACTTGTAATCGAGTGCTGTAAGAACGGTATCGTAGGTACTTTTCCCGCCCTTAACC
>JBATUY010000505.1:0-21901 GCA_049671465.1 Pricia sp.
CTACCTTATGGATGAACCTTTTCAGGGTGTTGATGCCACTACGGAGAAAGCAATCATCAACATTTTGAAGGAACTCCGCAAACAAGGTAAAACACTGATCGTAGTGCACCATGATCTGCAGACCGTACCCGAATATTTTGATTGGGTGACCTTTCTCAATGTAAAAGGAATCGCTTCAGGCCCGGTCAAGGATATCTTTAATGATGACAATTTGACCAAGACTTACGGCATTAACTATAAGGTCGCGGTCAACCAGACATAATCGAGGTACACTTTACATTATTTGATCTAGACTAAAGGAATGACTAAAAATAAGTAAATCCCGTCTCGGGATATGAACATGGACATAACCGATTTTTTTACCGACTACACCCTTCGTACGATTACGTTGGGCACTGCCATCCTCGGAGCCATCTGCGGAATGCTGGGTAGTTTCGCCGTATTGCGAAAACAGAGCCTGCTAGGCGATGCCATTTCTCATGCGGCCCTCCCGGGTATCGCATTGGCCTTCATTCTTACCGGAGTCAAAGACACCAACCTGTTATTGATCGGCGCTTTGGTAAGCGGACTGATCGGCACTTTTTGGATAAAAGGTATTGTAAAACGGACACGCCTAAAAAACGACACCGCCCTTGGCTTGATACTCTCCCTGTTTTTCGGCTTTGGAATGCTACTATTGACCTTTATCCAGAAAATGCCCAACGCCAATCAAGCCGGACTCGATAAATATCTCTTCGGCCAGGCGGCGACCTTGGTGGAATCCGATGTTTGGGTCATGGCCGTTGTCACCGGTATCAGTCTACTCGTGCTGCTCCTCTTTTGGAAGGAATTGAAACTATTACTTTTTGACGCCGACTACACCAAGACCTTGGGGTTTAACGTACGCTTTCTCGACATATTGATCACCAGCTTTATCGTACTTGCCATCGTACTGGGCTTGCAGACCGTAGGCGTCGTACTGATGAGCGCCATGCTGCTCGCACCCGCCGCTGCGGCAAGACAATGGACGAACAGCCTCGGGAAGATGATTGTTTTAGCGTCATTGTTCGGAGCCTTTTCCGGCGTTTTCGGAACGGCCATTAGTGCTAGCCAGAACAACCTTTCCACCGGTCCCGTTATCGTTTTGGTAGCGGCCTTTTTTGTAGTGGTTTCCTTTATTTTCTCTCCGGGGCGCGGGCTTCTTTTCAGGGAAATTCGATTCCGTAGAAATCGGCGCGAGCTGCATCAAAAAAAGACACTGACCTTTATGTACCATATCGTAAAGGAACACAAAGATATCTCTCGGCCGCATGCCATTCGTATTCTCAACAATTTTCAGGGGTTTACCCGAAAAACACTGAACCAACTCGAACAAGAGCAGCTCATCGCCATATCGGGCAGCCAATGGTCCATGACCCAAAGAGGCTATGACCAAGCGGAAACCATGTACAATCAATTAGGTACCGAACATGACTAGTGCACAACTCGAAATACAACTTATAGCGGCATTAGTGGCCATCGCCTGTGCCATCCCCGGTACCTTTCTGGTACTCCGGAAAATGGCCATGATCAGCGATGCCATCAGTCACGCTATACTCCCCGGTATCGTATTGGGATTTTTTATCACCCAAGACCTTAACTCCCCCTTACTCATTCTGCTGGCCGCAGTTACAGGAGTAGTAACCGTGATGCTCGTGGAATTCATTCAAAAAACGGGACTCGTCAAAGAAGACACCGCCATTGGGCTGGTGTTCCCCGCATTGTTCAGTATCGGCGTCATTTTGATCGCTAAAAATGCCAACGATGTGCATTTAGATATCGATGCCGTATTATTGGGCGAACTCGCCTTTGCCCCTTTCGATCGGCTTGTGGTCGGCGGTTCGGATATCGGCCCGAAATCGCTTTGGGTCATCGGTTCGATTTTGCTGATCACCATTACCTTGTTATTGTTGTTTTTTAAGGAGCTAAAGCTGAGCACCTTCGACAAAGGCCTTGCCACTACTTTAGGATTTTCCCCGCTACTTATTCATTACGGCCTGATGACCGTTTCATCGGTCACCGTAGTCGGCGCCTTCGATGCGGTGGGAGCCGTGCTGGTCGTTGCGCTTATCATCGCTCCCGCAGCCACCGCCTATCTGTTGACCGACGACCTTAAAAGAATGTTATTGCTCAGCTGTTTTTTCGGAATCTTCGCCGCCATTGCCGGATACTGGCTGGCCCATATCTTGGATGCCTCCATCGCCGGATCTATGACCACCGTTCTCGGGTTTATCTTTCTATTAGTATATCTATTTGCCCCCAAGCAAGGCGTCTTTTCGGTTTTTTTTAAAGAACGGCAACAGCGCAAAGAAGTGTCGCTACTCGTATTTTTACTGCACCTACAAAACCACCAGGAAACCAAGGAGCGCCATGTGAACCATTTGCGTGAACATATTAACTGGCAAAAAGTACAGGCGGATACGGTACTTGACCTGGCGAAAAAAAACAATTTGGTTCAAGTATCCCAAAACATCGTTTCACTGACCGATAAGGGACAGGAATTTACGGATGAAGCTTTACGCTATATCACAACGAACAAAGAGACCGCCATCGAGGAGTTGAAGGAACGGTATTTTTTGTTTCGGGGGTAAAACAGTTTTTGAACCACATACAAAAAAAGCGGCTAGTCACATTTAATCCGGACATAAGCCAATTAACCTAAGCCTGTCTATCTATGCGAATGGCAACATAATCACCAATTATATTCAGCTTCGTTCCACAACTTTCGAGAGCACTGCGAAAGAAGCGACCAATAGGTAAACTAAAGACTGGTATACCTCGAACAATTCGTGTCCGGATACGGCCAAAAGGCCGAGTGCGATTATCATGGCAAATAGGCTCAATGCGAATTTTAGTTTCGATGGTATCATATTTCTTGGTTTTTTATTAACGCTTTTAATTTTACGCTCTTCGATATTGGACCACTTGAGTAAATCTTACTCTTAAAATGTAATACGTGGGCCAAATCCCTGCATGTCAATTTGTTCGGCATTTGGTTGAAATCCTGTTTTGGGAACAGGACTTAGCCAGCTTCGGAAGGTGCGTTCCGTTGGATTCGCCAAATCGTTAGATGCAAATAGATTTTTGATATTGCCCATACCCAGAAGATATGGGTCGGTATAGCGTAATACGTTATCAAGATGTAGCAAGGTCAAATATTTTGGTATCGAAGTGCTTCGCGTGTTATTTTCCCTCCCATAATCCTCGATGAGGATATCTACGGTCACTAGAATTTCTAGTGCACCTTCTACCGCTTGCAAATTATCTACAGCTAATGAATTAGTGAACATCTCCATCGAAACTTCTAATTCAAAGAACACATCTTGAACGACACCTTTAGGTTGAGAAAGAGCCAAGAATGGAATCAAAAAAACTATTAGTGCCGTTTTCATATCGTCTTTTTTAAGGTTGAATTTTTCTTATTTCATTAAAGATACTATAATAGTTACATATATTATTATTTATATATTTAATGAAATACATCATTAAAATTTATGTTTTGTAATTTTTGTCAAGTTAAAACCTTGGCTTTTAACTTGGTTCAACTTTTTGAGGATGTTCCGCAGGAAAAAGGGCAAAACGCTCTGGCTTAGCCCTAACATGTACTGAAGCATTATTTGATGGACCGTTTTGTAGTAGTAGCCGCCTGTCAAATTTTACAGGCGTTGCAGTGTATAAAAAATTTGTTTAACATAGATGAGCGCATTGATAACTTGGGATACCATTTCATACTATATTATTTATATTTACTTTTCTCTATATCAATATTATTTATGAACTACACCTTACGTCAGCTTCAAATTTTCCTTAAGATCACTCAAAAACAGAGCGTTACCAAAGCCTCGGAAGAGCTTCACTTGACCCAACCGGCGGTGTCGATTCAACTAAAAAATTTTCAAGATCAGTTTCCTATCCCGCTCACCGAGATAGTAGGTCGAAAACTATACGTAACGGAGTTCGGGCAAGAAATTGCCTCGGCGGCCGAGAAGATTTTGGAAGAAGTAGCCTCGATCGATTATAAGACCTTGGCCTATCAGGGCCAACTTTCGGGCCGCCTTATAGTTTCAGTCGTGTCTACGGCGAAATATGTTATGCCCTATTTTTTATCCGATTTTATGAAGTCTAATACCGGTGTCGAACTCATTATGGACGTGACCAACAAATCAAGGGTCGTTAAAAGTCTGGAGCGGAACGAAGTGGATTTTGCCCTCGTATCGGTACTGCCCAAAAAACTGAAAGTGAATCGGGTGGAATTGATGCCAAACCGGCTTTTCTATGTAGCAAGTACGGATTTGACATTTGAGAACAAACCTTCTAAGAAGAAATTGTTCGAAGATCTTCCACTGATCTATCGAGAAGAAGGTTCAGCTACCCGAAACGCCATGGAGACCTTTATCGCAAAAAATGAATTCTCGGTTACACAAAAAATTGAGCTTACCTCGAACGAAGCGGTGAAACAGGCAGTTATATCGGGTCTGGGCTGTTCTATCATGCCTTTGATCGGTATCAAAAACGAACTTAAGAATAAAGACGTTCAGATCGTACCGATCAGAGGACTACCCATCACAACGGCATGGAACCTCATCTGGCTAAAATCGAAAAATCTTTCGCCCATTGCGACGGCATTTCTTGATTTTATCAGTTCGGAGAAAGAAACGATAATCAAGAAAAAGTTTGACTGGATCGATTCTTTTTGACTTGGCCATAATGTTTTATTGGAGGTACTCAACCTAGGAATCGCCGAATTCCGGAATCCTGAATCCCTGAATTTCAAGACAACAACAGAAGTCTTTCCTACCGTATAAAATAGTAAATTTTAATGCTCCCCGCTGTTGCCAAAAGGCCTCAAAATCACCCCGACACTGCCAATGAACCCATCCGTAGGCGCATAAATATCCGGAAACGAGGGATTGGAATGTGGCGGCAAGACCAAAGGTGAAAATCGGCTTTGCCTTCTGTCGGTAAAGTTTTCGAAATTGATATATACGCTGCCCCAGTTAAAATTCCGCATGCCCAGAAATCCCACCGTCACAAAATCTTGGGTATTCATGTTGTTCGACAATCGCTGTTTGCCGGTATAATAGGTTTCAAAGCCGAAGCGCCAGGTTTCGGTTTCATAGACCACGACGCTGCCAGCATTGTGGCGAGCGGTCAGCGGTTTTTGCGGATTTCCGGGTAAATAATTTAAACGCGTATCGATCAGGGCATAGTTCAAAAACCATTTGAAATCGCGGTAGGTGAACTTAACATTGGTCTCCGCCCCTTTGCTCACGATATTTTCGAAAGCATTGGCATATTCGAACTGCGTCGGATTGGTCTCGACGACGTTCAACAACAAACCGTTTTGAATGGCCGTGACATAGAACAGTTGGTTGATGGAAAAGCTCAGGTCATCGAGCAGTTCCGTCTGGTAGTTAAAATCGATGTTGGCGCCATACGAGCGTTCGGCCTTTAAAGCATCTTTATCAATGGGCAATACAGCTTGAAAGTTGATGGATTCAGCCTCTTCGGTAAAAATATCCGGAATTTTATAGCCTAATCCGCCTCCTACCCGACTTGAAAATTTTTGGTCAGCCTTGTATAATAGCGATATCCGCGGCAACGGAAAAAAACCCCAATCCGTGGCATAGTCGGTTCTCAATCCCGTTTCTAAAATCCATCTTTCCGAGAGGTCGAAGATACCGTTGCCGAACAGTCCGACCGTGGTCTCCGATTGATTGCGCGACAGACCTTGCGTGTCTTCTTTAAAATCTGCCGTATACACATTGCCCCCGAGTACATAATCAGCTTTCGCTCTTTTTTTGAGGTAATTGACTTCCGAAAAAGTATTCCACTGACTCCCGGCGAAGGCGAATTCGGGAATCGTCAATTGGCGGTCGAAAAAAGATACACTGTTTTTCAGGGAAAAGGAGCTGGTGGAATCGATTTCCGTTCTGTACACCAATTGCGTGCTAAAACGCTTTGAAATATTTTCCTCGGTGTACTGATGAATGCCGTTTTCGCCCTCTTCGATCTTGGTGATATCGCCCCCGATCCTATCGTCAAAAGTGCCGTTCACCCCGAACCAGACCGTAGTTTTATCGGAGGGATAATAAAATACCTTCGGATTTAACGCCACCGAATGGGTGAGTGGTAGGTTAGAAAATCCGTCAGCCTCTGGATCGTAAGCTTTTTGATAATGTCCGGAGCCGTAGAGCGCCCAGCCCCATTTGCCGTTTCGCTGACTGTGGAAAATATTGAGGGTACTGCCCAAGGCATGGGTCTGACTGAACATCAGGGCGGATTCCGGTTCGTCGCCCGGTGTTTTTGAGATCATATTGACCAGGCCCGCAATCGCTCCGCCTCCATATAAGGTAGAGGAGCTGCCTTTAATAATTTCAAATTGTTGCAAATCTAAAGGCGGAATCTGTAAAATGCTCAATCCGCTTGAAAAGCCGCTATAGAGCGGAAAACCATCCCGAAGCAATTGGGTGAACCGGCCATCGAGCCCTTGGATCCTAATATTGGAATTTCCGCTGCTAAGCGAGGTCTGCTGCATCTGAATTCCGGTGCTTTCGCGCAGCACCATCGAAATATTGGAAGCGTTCATCATCGCTTTTTCACCCAATTCCTCCCCTCCGATATATTCAATTCGGGTAGGGATTTTTTGGATGGTACGCGTACTGCGATCGGATTGCAAAACGACTTCCTCCAGTTCGTTTGCCTCCTCCGCCAGATATACCGTCAACGGTCCATTTTGGGGAATGCTAATATTCAGTTCTTTGGATGTAAATCCCAGATAGGATACGGTAAGGGTATACGAACCGGTTGGAAGATCGGTCAGCAGTGCTAAACCATCAAAATCGGTCGTCGCCCCCTTGCTTAAGGATGCAATATATACCGAGGCACCAGCCAGCGGTTCCTTTTTCGTTTCAGTACGTACGTTTACTTCGAGTTTCTGCGTCTGTGCTTTCATCATAAAGCACGTAAAAAGGCCAAGCCAAAGGCCCATTATTTTAAATTTCATAGAATGTTGAGTTTGATTAACTAATTTAAGGGGACGGGAAAACCATCCAAATCAGGAAATAGCTATCAAACGTGGAGGACGGAGCATATTAGAATCATTGTCCTTTTTGTAGAGATCGATGGCCGTAAAATTGCGGGCACCGTAAAAGGATTGTACTAAATAAGGTGGAATAAATAAGGAATATAGCACGTGAACATGGCAACAATGACATCCACAGAACGGGGAACAAAGGTCGGAGGAACACGGCCCATGATCTTGACCGGCACTGTACATCTCAACCATCCCTAATTGCGCCGAATCTTCTGTCGCAGGTTCATCTTGACAGGGCATGAGGTTGAGCCCCAAAAAATAAACCGACAAGATGACGACCAAAAATTTCATAAGCCAAAATTAGTCTACTTTTTAATCAATGCAAAGACCAAAGCCGACTTATCTTTTTAATTCGAAATCTAATTTCAAAAACAAAAGCCCCGTTGACAAGGTGTCAACGGGGCTCCGCAATATATAGAATAGTTGGCCCCTACTCTACAACTAAATCGAAAGTAGCATCAACATCGGTCTCCCCACCGGCATCGGCCAAAGTACCGTCGTTCGGTTTTTTGGGCTCATGGCGTAAGGTAAAGGTCAGGGTGCCCGCGCTGGCCGCACCTGCCGTAAGGGTAAATTCGGTGCCCAAAGGATTACCGTCTTCGTCGGTATTGCCGTATTCGGTAGAGACATCAAGATTCGAATCGCTCGTGTAAAAGAACTGGTGCTCGTCGCCCTCCTCCTCTACCTCTTCGGTGATATCGTCTGCGGGACTCACACTTTCGTTCAAGAGAACAATACTGCCTGTGTAAACGACCCCAGCCGTCAAATTATCAGAAACGGTGATTTCAGGTGCTCCGGGACCGTCGCCGTCGGCATCGAACGTTTTTAAAATAATTTCTGCACCATCATCATTTGGGACAAGGGTCACCGTCATTGTGGTGATGATCTCTTCTTCATTTACCACTTCCGGCAAATCACCATTATCGTCATCGGAACAGGCCGTAAACAAAAGGCCGCTGAATACTGCTAAGGATATTGTTTTTAAATATTTCATACTATTGATTTTAAAGATTAATAATTCAATTTTAAGCTAAGTGTAAAATTCCTGCCCAAATCGTCGGCGTAATAGCGCAGACGGTTCAGGTAATTTCGATAAGTGGCATTCAATAGATTGGTGATACCGAAACCTAGCGTGAGGTCAGAATTTCCTCGGATGCCGATGTCGATACTGGAATCAAAATTCAACAAATGATAGGCATCCGGCGGTGTGCTGACATCAACCGTTTCGAAAGTCTGGGATGCCGGGATGAATACGTCGAAGTTCGTCTCCGGAAATTCGTTCTGACGGAAGACATATTCGCTCTGGAGCTGCACCCGGAGATTTTTCAGATCCGGATTTTGATACACCACCGTATTTCTGGTGTTGACCGGCGGCATGTTTATCAACGGATCATCTTGCGAACGGTCATACCCCTTGACCAACGAAAATTGATGGTTAAAACGGAAGTTGTCCGCAAAGGCATAGGAGGCATCCAAATCTACGCCCAATAGCTGCGCGTCGGTCTGACGGTATTCCCAGACCTGAAAATTGCCGCGTATGGTCTGTTGCACTTCCGTGGGCTCGATGACGATAAAATCGGATACGCTTTGGACATACGGATTGACCGAAAAGCTCAAGATCCCATTCTCCCGTTGCAGGGTCAGGGCAAACTTATGGCTCACTTCGGAATTGAAGTCCAAATCGCCTAACTCGATGCGGGATGCCGAATGGTGCAATCCCTCGCTATAAAGTTCAGAGGGATTGGGCGCACGCGAGGCCAGTGAATAATTGAAAAACACCTTATACTCTTCCCCAAACGAATAGGTGCTTCCCAAAGTCGCCGAAATATTGGCAAAATCCGGTTCGGGATTCGCCAGAATCTGATTGTCCAATTCCAGTACTACGATTTCCGGAAACCGGTCATCGTAGCCCCTCGCTTCCCATAGGGAGCTGCGGTAGTACTTCAACACATCCATATAGGTGTAATCAAAGCGCCCGCCGGCTTCCAAAAGCCAGTCATCGTTCAGCTGATAATCCAATACCCCATAGACCCCGAAGTCATACTTGTCGTAATCGGGAATCAATCGGCGTACGCCCGTACCGGGGTCGGCGAAATTGTTCTGATAGCGGCCCATCACTCCCGTTTTTAGCTTGACGGATTCGGTCAAATAGGAATCAAGGTCGAGCATCGCCGTGTGCGTTTTTAATTGCAGATCTAGCGAAGCCTCGTCTCGATCATCACCGCGACGCACATCGAACTCCAACCGGTTGTTTTGCTGAAAATCGTATTGCAGGCTCAATTTTCCGAAACCTTCAAAACGTTTGAAACCTTTCAACCGGGCCAATTGATGAGTAACATCTTGCCTTGGGGAATTGATATCGTACGTGAAATCATTGATGACCAAGGGCCGTTCGCTGCCTATGGCCCGAATCTGGTCTTCCGCCCCGCCCAAATGGGAGGCGCGTAATATACCGATCTCGTTTTCAAAGTAGGAATAATAGCCTTCAAGACCATAGTTAAAACGGTTCAGGCCGACGTGCAGGGAAAGGTTGCGCTCAAAAGTGCCGGTGTTGCTCAACACATAATCCGGTGTCTCAAAATCGCCGAAGCGCTTCACCGTGCCCTGTACCGTACCGTACCAACCACTACCATAGCTCTTGGTCAGCTGGGAGGTCACCGAGCTACCGCGGCCGTTCGATGCTCCTGTCAAAATGGTCTTTCCGTAAAGGCTATCGGTCACAGGTACTTTCGCAGCTTCGGCCACAATCACACCGCCGACGGCATCACCCCCATATTGCAGCGCACCGGCCCCTTTTATCAAGGTCAGGTTACCTGTGGAATTCACATCAATATTGGGCGCGTGCTCGGAGCCCCATTCTTGATCCTCCATCCGTACCCCGTTATTGATAATGAGAACGCGGCTGCTATGAAGGCCGTTTATCATGGGCTTCACCACCGTATTCCCGGTATTCAAAGAGGAAACGCCACTAAGACTGTTCAAAGCGTCGCCAAGGGAGCCGCTACTGAAACGTTCAAGGGCGTCGCCGGAAATCACGTCTTCATCAAGCGTCTTGGTCTTACTGAGCAGCACTTTTCCCTGAAGGGTCACTTCGTTGAGTTCCTCTAAATGATGCTCGAGCCGGAAGGTTTTTTCGGTATCCCCGGAAACCTTGACTCTAAAACCCCGTGTCGTGCAATACGGATGGTACACCTGTATGGAGTAGGTCTGATCGCAAAGACCTGTAATGTTGAACTTCCCTTCGAAATCGGTGTCCACCGTCTGTTCGGTACCGGCCACAATAAGGGTGGCCCCCACGAGCAATGAACCGTCGTGGGCGTCGATTACCGTACCGGATAAACGGTTCGTACAGGTCTGTGAAATAGCTGAACCACTGCAACAGAGCAATAGCACTAGGGCATAAAAACGCATATAAATTCTTTAGTAGGATAAAACAATTGCTATCTAACCAAGAATATACGGGGGTGCCCGCAAGCGTATATTTAAAAATAAAGGGGAAGAAAATTGTCGCGGATCGTAACGGGATTGGTGTTTTGTCGGTACAACGGGCTCCACCGCATCTGCATATGGGGCGATATCGTACTGCAAAGGCGCAAAATGGAAATCGCACACCCCACAATCGGGACTATCTTGGTGAAGGTGGGTGTCCGTAGCTGTGCATATCTCATGCTGATGCCCTTCGAAAACATGAAAAAACTGCATGGAGACCGGAAGCATAAACGCCGATAACAGCATTAGGGCCAACGTAGCTTTCAGTATTTGTTTCTTTTTTTTCAAGATTGACCGGAATTTTCTTAATAGCTTCCAACCGTAAAAATATAAAACTATTTTCATTGCGTAATCTTTATACTTTTTTTAGTACGTAATTAACAGAGCGCTCGTTAGTACCTTTGAAACTGAGAGTCTCGATTTAAGTGGCTCAGCTTATAGCTAAAATTAAATCCCGTGTTAAATGATTGCTAAACCTATTGCAAACGATAGTATTGCTATTATATTTGCGCGGGCACATATTTTCATCGTACTATGGATAGACTATTGGGGACCATTAAAATAACGGTCAATGAAAAAACCTACATCAAAGATCCAGAGTCATCCGATTTGGGCAAACGAATTGTAGAGTACAGCATATTAATGATAGATGAATTGGGCTTTGAAAATTTTACGTTCAAAAAATTGGGGGCAAAAATCGGCTCGAACGAAAGTTCTGTTTACCGCTATTTTGAAAATAAACAAAAACTGTTGTTGTATCTATCCTCTTGGTATTGGGGATGGTTGGAGTATAAGCTGGTATTCGCCACCAACGGTATTCCCGATGCCAAAAAAAAACTGGCCAAGGCCATAGAAATCGTCACCCAGACTACGGTCAATGATTCCATATTTACCCATATAAACGAAGAATCGCTCAATAATATCGTTATCAACGAGTTTTCCAAATCGTATCTCACCAAAGAAGTCGACACCAAGAATAAAGAAGGCTATTTTAGTGTCTACAAACGTTTGGTAAGCCGGTTGAGCGAGATGATACGGGCGATTAACAGTACCTACGCCTATCCGTTGAGCATGGCCAGCACCATTCTAGAAGGCTCTTTGCACCAACACTTTCTCAAAAATCATTTTTCTTCGCTGACGGATTGTCATGAAGATAACCAGCCAACCAACTATTTTGTCGATTTGGTTTTCACCCGACTAAATACTACCCCACATGTCTAAATCGGTACTTACTTCTTGGCAACGCCTTTTAGGACTGTTACGTCTTGATAAGCGCGATGTTTTACAGGTATTCTATTACGCTATCTTTGCAGGATTGGTCAACCTGTCACTGCCTTTGGGCATTCAAGCCATCATCAATTTAATTCAGGGTGCCCAAATAAGCACCTCATGGGTAATTCTCGTCATCGTTGTTACCGGCGGGGTTGCTTTCGGCGGTATTTTGCAATTGATGCAAATACGCATCATTGAGAATATTCAACAAAAAATCTTTACGAGAGCCTCTTTCGAGTTCACTTACCGTTTTCCCAAAATCAAAATGACGGAACTACGAAATTATTATCCACCAGAATTGGCAAACCGTTTTTTTGATACGATGACGGTTCAAAAGGCTTTGTCAAAACTTTTATTAGACTTTCCATCCTCCTTGCTTCAAATAATTTTTGGATTGATTTTACTGTCCTTTTATCATCCTTTCTTTATCATTTATGGTATATTATTGTTGCTTTTGATCTATATAGTTTTCAAGTTCACGATACAAAAAGGAATGAATACCAGTCTTGATGAATCAAAGGCCAAGTACAAAGCGGCCCATTGGATACAGGAAGTAGCCCGCTCTCTGGTCAGTTTCAAACTTTCCGGTAAAACGAGTCTTGCGGTCAATAAAAACGATTATTTGGTATCCGAGTATCTTGAATCACGTGAAAATCATTTTAGGATTCTCGTTATTCAATTTATTCAAATGATCGGTTTTAAAGTCTTGGTAACGCTGGGCTTGTTGCTGATAGGCGGACTTTTGGTCTTTAATCAAGAAATGAACATCGGTCAGTTCGTAGCTGCCGAAATTATTATTCTTTTGGTAATCACATCGGTCGAGAAACTGATCAGGGGCCTAGAGACTTTCTATGACCTACTAACTTCTCTCGAAAAACTAGGGCAGGTAGTCGACAAAGAACTTGAAAGTCAAGAGGGCGAAAAACCCTTTACCGAAAATTCCGATTTTGCCATTGAACTCGAAGATGTCAGCTATAATGTAGTTTCAGGAAAACCGATTCTTCAAGATATCTCGTTAAAGATAGCACCTAGAAGCACCACCTTGATCATCGGTACCAGCGGTTCGGGAAAATCTACACTATTGCGTATCATTGCTGGTCTTGTAGAGCCATCACAGGGTAGCGTTCATGTCGACAATATTTCCCTAAGTGGTATAAACACCAATCACTACCGATCTTTTTTGGGCCAATCGTTGATCGAAGAAAGTCCCTTCGAGGGCACCATTAAAGAAAATATCACGTTCGGCGACGAAACCATTTCCCAAAAAGATCTCTATTGGGCACTGGAAAAGACAGGCCTGACCCATTTTATAAAAGAGCAACCCAAGGGGCTGAATACCATTATCTATCCGGAAGGTCAACAAATTCCGTACACAATCGCCAAAAAGATCGTTTTGGCCCGTAGCATCGTGAGAAAACCCAAAGTGTTACTGTTAAAAGATCCACTTCACCGTTTCGACGAAATAGAGGCGCTACAGATAATCGAGTTTCTGACCGACAAAGATAGTCCGTGGGCTTTGGTCGTAGTGAGCCAAGACCCAAAATGGCTAGGCCACTTTGACCGCATTTTGACGATGGAAAAAGGTAAAATTGTTTCGATAAACTAGACCTCATGCTGAACATTTCTAAAAACCCTTTGAACAGGACCGTGCATCTCTCCGGTTTCAAGTCTACCGAACGCGTCTTTCACCAAAGACACTACAAGCATTTCAATCGTTTTTTGTTGGCCTCTGCGGTTTTCGGGGTAATCGTTCTTTTTCTTCCGTGGACCCAAAATATTAGAAGCAGAGGCTTTTTGACGACTCTTACACCCGACCAGCGCCCGCAAACCATACAATCACCGATACCCGGACGAATTGAAAAATGGTATGTTCAGGAAGGTGATCTAGTGAACAAAGGAGATACCATATTGTTCATATCCGAGGTGAAAAACGAATATTTCGACCCAAGGCTGGTAGAACGTACCGGACAACAGATCAAAAACAAAGAGTCATCGGTGATTTCTTATGGTGGAAAGGTCAGGGCCTTAAACCAGCAGATCGCGGCATTGCGTAACGAACAGGTTCTCAAAACGCAGCAGGCCGAAAATAAGCTCATTCAGTCTGAATTGAAAGTGCAGAGCGATAGTATAGATCTCGAGGCTGCAAAAACCAATTTAAAAATTGCGGAAAGACAATTCGAACGTACGGACCAACTTGAAAAAGAGGGGCTCAAGGCCATGACCGACGTTGAAGAAAAACGTCTTAAGCTTCAAGAAACCCAAGCCAAACTAATTTCCCAACAAAACAAGCTCTTGTCCGCAAGAAACGAAATCTTGAATGCACAGGTAGAAATCGGACGTATTGCGGCCGAATATGCCGACAAAATATCAAAAGCCCAAAGTGATAAATTTACGGCGGAATCGAACCAGTTCGATTCGGAAGCACAAGTTACTAAATTAGAAAACCAGTACACCAACTATGCCATGCGGAAAGACATGTACTACATCCGCGCTCCACAAAATGGATACATTAATAAGGCCATTCAAGGAGGTATAGGGGAAACCTTCAAACAGGGCGATCCTCTAGTAGGTATCATGCCCGCCAACGTCAACCTTGCCGTAGAAACGTTCGTCGAGCCCATAGATTTGCCGTTGATTCACCTTGGGGAGGAAATCAGGATTCAGTTTGACGGGTGGCCCGCTATAGTTTTCAGCGGTTGGCCGAACGTGTCGTATGGTACTTATGGTGGTATCGTGGTAGCCGTCGAAACTTTCATCAGTAGCAATGGAAAGTACAGGGTCTTGGTAGCTCCGGACCCCGGAGACCAGTCCTGGCCGGAAGCCATACGCGTGGGATCGGGCGCCAATACTATTGCCCTTCTAGAAGACGTACCTATTTGGTACGAACTTTGGCGACAACTGAACGGCTTTCCGCCGAACTACTATCAGCCTCAAAATACGGCCGCAAAAGGGAACAAGTAATGAGGTATTTTTTTCTATGTGTTTGCACGATGATTGGTTTTTGCGCAAATGCGCAGCAGCCTGACATGCCCGTCTTGAAGTTCAACGAATTCATCGGATATGTAAAACGCTATCACCCGATAGCCAAACAGGCCGAACTGACCATTGATGCTGCCCAGGCGAACCTTATGAAATCGCGAGGCGGGTTCGATCCTAAAATCGAGGTCGATTACGGACGTAAGGATTTTAAGGGAACGGAATATTATGACAGGCTCAACGCAACTTTCAAAGTACCCGTTTGGTACGGCATCGATGTCAAGGGAAATTTTGAGCAAAACGAAGGCGAGAACTTGAATCCTGATGAGGAGGTACCCAATGACGGTCTCTACAGTGCGGGGGTTTCGGTATCTCTCGGTGAAGGTCTTTGGATGACCGAACGAATGGCTACCCTCAAACAGGCCAAACTTTTCAGGGAACAGACAGCGGCCGATTTTGATATTTTGGTCAACCAGGTTCTTTTCGACGCCTCATCGGCCTATTTCGATTGGTTGAAAGCCTATTTAGACCTTACAATTTTTGATGACTTTTTGAACAATGCGCAAATACGTTTTGAAGGGATCAGGACAAGCGCACGCTCGGGCGATATCGCCGCGATTGATACCGTGGAGGCGAAGATAGCGGTTCAAAATCGCAGACTTGACCTGCAGCAGGCCCAACTTGACCTTAGAAAAGCCTCTTTGCAACTATCGAACTTTCTGTGGATAGGGGATAATATACCTATGGAACTCCAACCGACTACGATACCCGATACCGAACTTATCGGTGATATAGACATAACCTTGAATATAGAGGGGAATCCTTTAAATAGCTTCACACTAGAGAACCATCCTAAACTAAAATCGTTGCGCCTAAAAAGGGATGGCCTCGAAGTGGATAGGAGATTGAAGACCAATAAATTACTCCCGAAAATCGATTTAGAATATAATTTTTTGACCGAAACTCCCGAATATGTGAATTCATTGGGAACGGAAGATTACAAAGGAAAAATCACTTTTCAAATGCCTCTTTTTCTAAGAAAGGAACGCGGCGATCTTAAACTCGCCAAAATAAAGGTCAGGGACGCAGGCTTAGATCTAGATAATGCTGAAATTCAAATCAAAAACGATATCGAAGCCATATATGCCGAACAAGAAGCACTGCAATCACAGAACTCACTAATTGTTGAAATCGTCGAGAATTACCAGACCCTACTAGATGCCGAGGAAAGAAAATTCGGATTTGGCGAGAGTTCCCTTTTTTTGGTAAACACCAGGGAAGTTAAGCTTATCGACGCCCAGCTCAAGCGCAATAGCCTACTGAACAAATACTACCTTTCAAAAGCAAAACTTTTCAAGAGTTTGGCCATCAATCCCAAAAATCAGTAAGCTGATTTCAACTCGTATAATATCTTGGCCGCTGTTTAAGAGGTATCAAACCTTTTCCAGCTTTTTCGTAGCTTTATCGCGCAGATGTATTCCATTCCGCAAACCTAGTACCGATCACACCAAAACCCTTAAAATGAACATACTCATATGAACGCATTACCTGACACGCAATTCAAAAAATGGATTTATACCCTAACTTTCGTTCTTTTGAACGGTATCGGTCTTGTGGGCAACGCACAAGAAAACTTCGGAGGGCTCGCACTTTATACCGTCAGGGACGATATGGGAACGAATGCCCGGGCGACCCTGCAGGCTGTGGCCGATGCCGGTTATAAAAACATAGAGGCCGCCGGTTATAAAGAGGGCACCTTTTACGACATGACGCCAAAAGCCTTTAAATCACTTTTGAAAGAACTAAAGCTAAAGCCTATCAGTACCCATCAGGGCAGCGTAACTATGGAAAATGCCGAAGCCATGATGGCCGATGTCAAAGCTGCCGGCTTCAAATATTTTGTCATTCCGGTTCCGCCTATGGGCCTGTTCAAGTTCGACGAAGAGACCCGTACCATGAGCATGACCGGTGGTGCTAAAAACCTTGCCGAAATTTTGGATACGCTAGGGGAAAAAGCCCGGGCAGCGGGATTGAAACTACTGTACCACAACCACGATTTCGAGTTTAAAAAAGACGACGAAGGCATCGTGACCATCGATTACCTGTTGGAAAACTGTAACCCAAAATACGTCAATTTTCAAATGGATCTTTACTGGGTTACCAAAGCCGGAGCCGATCCCGTGGCCTATTTTGAAAAGTATCCGGGCCGCTTCAAAATCTGGCACGTTAAGGATATGGACGACCAAGGCCGTTTTGCACCGGTAGGTGAAGGCACCATCGATTTCGCCCGTATCTTGGCGGAAAAGCAAAAATCGGGCATGAAGTACTACATGGTGGAGCAAGACCAGACTTTTGACGGCATGAAGCCTTTAGAGGCCATTGAGATTAGCCATAAAGGACTTAAAACAATTGGGTTCAAGTAGTATACCACCGCACGATCTCAGCGAAATTGATTTTTTTTGGATGCCGCTGTCTATAGGACCGGTCATTAACTATGCCGGTTGAAAAGTCTTATTTTGTATCGAATACCCTAATTTCGGTATCCATGACCTTTGCCTCGTTAAACATAAGTCCTCAGAAAGCGGAAAGCTTGGCTTTAGCGCTTTTCAATGTTCACGGAAGCGCTACCCCCCTACCCGGCTATATCGATTTCAATTTCAGGATAAAAGGGGATGATGGGGATGGTCATATCCTTAAAATATCACGGCCCGATGAAAATTGGGCATACCTCGACTTTCAACAGCAGTTGTTACTGCATGTAGCCCAAAATGGCCATGGATTGATTGCGCCAAGGGTCGTTACGGATACAGAAGGAAACAAAATATCATCGTTTCTGGATACTGCCGGCAATCAGCGTATGGTACGCCTGCTGAGTTGGGTGCCGGGCCGATTATGGGGCGACGTCAATCCGCAACTAGACGATTTACGGTATAGTTTGGGCGAATGCTGTGGCCGGCTGACCCAAGCCTTGCAGGGCTTTGACCATCCGCAAGCGCATCGTGACTTTGAATGGGATGTCGCCCGCTCACTTTGGACGACCGCGCACCTCGACCTTTTCGGCGGCAAGAAGAAAAGGATACTGCATGACTTTCAGGAAAGGTTCAAAAAGGCTGAAACCTCTTACGCTACACTTCGCAAAGCGGTGATTCATAATGATGCGAACGATAATAATCTTATTGTTTCCGAAGACCTGGTATACCCCAAGGTCAAGGCGGCCATCGATTATGGAGATGCGATGTATACCCAAATTATCAATGATGTGGCCATCGCCTGCGCCTATGCCATCATGGGACACAACGACCCCTTGGAAGCTGCGCTGCCCATAGTAAAAGGCTATCATTCCGCTTTTCCATTGGAAGAACGGGAACTGGAACATCTGTACAACGCCATAGCCATGCGATTGGTCGTCTCGGTCACCAAATCGGCCATCAACAAGCGTGAGGAACCGGACAACGCTTACTTACTGGTCAGCGAAAAACCGGCTTGGGAAGTGCTAGAAAAATGGGCCGCCGTTCATGCCGATTTTGCCCATTATAGTTTTCGACAGGTATGTGGATTTACCGCACACACCCACGAAGTAAAATTTAACGAATGGGCCGATCAAAACGAATTTGGTCTGTCGGACCTTTTCCCAGCGACCGACAAAAACGAGGCACAGGTAGTAGACCTCAGCGTTTCGAGTACATGGCTCGGACATCAGGCGGATTTTGATGATTTGGAACTTTTTCAGTTCAAACTTGACCGGCTGGCCAAACAACATCCCAACAAAATAATCGCCGGAGGCTATTTAGAACCTCGAACGGTCTATACCACATCGGAATATGGCCGCATCGGAAACAGTGGCCCCGAAAATAGAACGATACATTTGGGAACGGATTTTTGGCTGCCTGCGGGAACAGCGGTACATGCCCTATTCGATGGTGAGGTGGTCACGGCGATAAACGACGCAGGGGATAAGGAATATGGCGGACTGATCATTCTAAAGCACCAAAAAGAGGACTTCCATTTTTTTACACTCTACGGCCATTTGTCGACGGCATCCATTCAAAAAACAGAAGTCGGGCAAATTTTCAAAAAAGGAGAAAACATCGGCTATTTAGGCCATCCCGAGGAGAACGGAAACTGGGCGCCGCACCTCCACTTTGAGGTTATGCTCTCGATGCTCGGTTATTCTACCGATTTTCCGGGTGTTGGGTATTTGAAACAAATTGAGGTTTGGAAAAGCATTTGCCCCAACCCCAATCTCCTGTTCAAAACAAAAGTCTTAAAGTCACAGTTTCCCGCTCCGAACAATGAGCTTATAAACTATCGAAAACGACATTTGGGCAAAAGTCTGAGCCTTCAATACAACATACCCATCAAAATGGTGCGTGGAGCGGGCCAATATCTGATAGACCAGTTCGGTCGAAAGTATCTCGATACCGTGAATAACGTAGCGCACGCGGGGCATGAGCATCCCGCCGTTGTCAAGGCGGGTCAGGCGCAAATGGCCTTGATCAATACCAATTCCCGTTACTTACACGATAATATCAACGCCCTCGCACAAGAACTTTTAGAGACCCTGCCGCCCCAACTTTCGGTGCTGCATTTTGTGAATTCCGGCAGCGAGGCGAACGAATTGGCCCTACGCATGGTCAAGGCCGTTACCGGGGAACGCGACATCATCGCCTCGGAAGTCGGCTACCATGGCAATACGAATATGACCGTCGATATCAGTTCGTACAAGTTCGATGGCAAAGGCGGGCAGGGAGCACCGGAGCATACCCATATCTTTCCCCTACCGGATGCCTTTCGAGGAAAATATCAGGGCGAAAATACAGGCGAACGTTATGCCGAGGAAGTCCGGCTGCAAATCGACGTCATTCATAAAAAAGGGCGCGGCCTAGGTGGCCTTATCGTTGAACCTATCATCAGCTGTGGCGGACAGATCGAACTGCCGGAAGGATTCTTGGCAAAGGCCTATGAACTGGTTCGCGCAGCAGGCGGACTCTGTATCTCCGACGAGGTACAGGTGGGCTGCGGACGCGTGGGCAAAACGTTTTGGGGCTTTCAATTGCATGGGGTAGTGCCCGATATCTTGACGATTGGCAAACCCTTGGGCAATGGGCACCCATTGGCAGCCGTCGTCTGTACACAAGAGGTTGCGGAAAAATTTGCGAATGGCATGGAGTACTTCAACACCTTTGGCGGCAATCCCGTTTCCTGTGCCATTGGCGCAGAAGTACTTCGCACGGTCAAGCAGGAAAATTTGCAGGAACATGCCCTTAAGGTCGGTACATTTTTAAAATCCGGATTGCAATCATTATCCGAACGCTATCCTATCATCGGAGACGTGCGCGGACAGGGCTTTTTTTTGGGTTTTGAACTGGTCGATGCACAGGTACATCCTCTAGCAAAACATGCCGATTATCTTGTCAATCGAATGAAAGACCACGGTATTTTGATGAGTACCGATGGGCCTGACCACAATGTGATAAAAATAAAACCGCCCATGCCCTTTTCCCGAGAAAATGCCGAGGAATTGCTCTTTTACCTCGCGAAAATTATGCGTGAAGATTTTATGCAAAAAATCGAATAAGTTTATGGGCGAATTGATGCAAGCAATTTTCTGACCGAAACCATCCATCCGAAGTAAAACTTACCCTTATCTTGCAGTTATAATAATTAAATAGAGACTTCATATGAACACGAATATAGGTATCTCGGAAGAGAACAGACAAGAAGTAACAGATATACTATCAAAGGTTTTGGCCGATGAATTTTTAGTGTATACAAAGACGCTACGGGCACATTGGAATTTAGAAGGTAGCGATTTTCACACCAAGCACGAATTTTTCGAAGAGCATTACAATGATATCAAGACCTTTACCGATAGCGTTGCGGAGCGTATTCGAAAATTAGGTCATTACGCCCCGGGTACCATGGGCGAGTTTTTGAAATTGACCCATCTCACAGAGAAACATACGGGAGGCAATTCGAGCCATGACTACATCAAAACACTGCTGGAAGATCATGATTCCATTATCCAATTTATCAGAAAAAATATCGGTAAAGTGGAAGATGATTATAAAGATGCCGGAACTGCCGATTTTCTTACGGGCTTAATGATGGAGCACGAAGAGATGGCATGGATGCTAAGGGCAACCATTGCAGAGCCCAAAAACTTGAAGTAGTACAACAGCGAAATATCTGTAATATAATTAAGGTAGCTCCTCTTAAAATATCGAGGGCGCTACCTTTTTTAGTTCATACCAAAAGCTTGATTTAGGCATGTTTTAAGTATATTCAAACATTGAACGTTAGAACGATTTATTTCAGAAATCCGCTCGATGAAAAATACCATATCGGCCAGAGTGGCTGATTTTTTGAAACAGTTTCCGCCCTTCAACGAGATGCAGGTCTCCGATTTGGAAGCATTATCGCAAGAGGTCGCTATCATATATAAAACAAAAGAAAGCATCATCTTCGAAGAAGACGCCGCACCGCACGAGTGTTTTTATGTCGTACACCGTGGCGCCGTTGTTTTGCGTAAAAAATCTGGGAACGATGTTATCGACCTGTGTGACGAAGGCGATATTTTCGGGCTTCGTCCCTTGATGGCCAGCGAAAATTACAAGCTTGAGGCGAAGGCTTATGAAGAAAGCATCCTTTATGCTGTTCCGATCGCTATTTTCAAGCCCTACACTCAAAAATATGAGGGTGTCGCCAATTTTTTGATCGAGAGCTTCGCCTCGAATACCCGTAATCCATATTCCAAAATCTACAAAGGCAAGCTTTTAGGTGAAATGCCCTCAATAAGGACCCAGCCTTCCGAGGGGATTTTTGACCTTCAGCACGTGCACTATTCAAAAAAACTGGTCACTCGTAGCGAAGACACAATGATAAAAGCTATTGCGCTGGCCATGACCCGAAAAAAGGTCGGTGCGATGTTGATCGTGAGGAATGAACTTCCGATCGGAATCATTACGGATAAGGATATACGCAATAAAATCGCTAGCGGCGAGCATCCGATTACGGCAAAGGCAAAGGCAATCATGAGCGCCCCGGTCA
>JBATUY010000506.1:0-11533 GCA_049671465.1 Pricia sp.
ATTTTATCGGTGGAATTCCCTTACTTTATAGAAAGGTGCGAACTCCAATACCCATAGATGCCCAATACCAACGAAACCCGGAACAAAACGAACGACCAAACGCGTTTGTTCTATAGGTTTGCCTACATTTCTTCGGCGTTGACGGTTGTAGCTGGGGTACTTTGTATCTATCCATTGTACATCTATAGCGTAATACCTGCGGCTCTTTTTAGTTATGCGGTTTTGAATATGGTCAATATGGCCGTTTTCAAAAAAAGCGGAAACCTAAAATATGCGGCCATACGTGCTGCGGCCACCGCTTTGGCCGTCACCTTGGTCATCATTCTTTTCAGTGGTGGCATCAACAGTCCGTTTATATTTATTTTGGCCGTAATTGTACTCGGTGGTTATGCCGGGGCGCGAATATTCGGCACGGTTTACCTATACGCCATTTTAGCGGCAATTCTTTTGATCTATGCCGTCGGAGAGCTTGACATTCCATTGTTACAAAATGAAGTGCCCCTGAAATCGCAACCGCATTTCAGTCTCATATCCGTACTTCTTGCCGTCTATCTTGTGGGCGGTGTATTCGGTCGCAACATTCTAAGGGCGCACTTGGCCCTCAATACATCGAAGTCGGAAATTGAACTACGTATTTCCGAAAAAGAACTCCTATTGCGAGAGGTACATCACCGGGTCAAAAACAATCTACAG
Organism: Pricia sp.; assembly: GCA_049671465.1. Lineage (GTDB taxonomy): Bacteria > Bacteroidota > Bacteroidia > Flavobacteriales > Flavobacteriaceae > Pricia. Next base: position 694 of record JBATUY010000506.1, read on the forward strand.
ACCGTTTCAAGTCTTTTAAGCCTACAGGGCAAAAATTCATCCAACGAAAAAATCAAGGCTTTGATCAAAGGCAGCCAGAACAGGGTTATTTCCATGGCCATCATCCATGAAATGCTGTACATCCGCAATGACCTTTCGAAAATCGAGTTTCATAGCTACGTTAAGGAACTGACCGACTATCTATTGAATTCCAACGAAGAAAAGAATAAGCGAATTCGCATTCAACTGAATATCCCAGAGGTCAAATTGAGTATCGATACAGCGATATTGCTCGGCCTTCTTATCAACGAAACCGTGACCAATTCATTGAAATATGGATTTTCAGATGATTCAGGTGGCCGCATCACCATCGCACTGACCGAAGAAAAAGCGGAAAATTCATATATTTTGGGAATCAATGATAACGGTGTAGGATTCTCGCCAGATCTGGATTTTAGAAACTCAAAATCATTGGGCCTGAAATTGATACATAACCTAGCCCGTCAACTGCGGGGATCGGTAGAACGCAAGCCTTCAGAAAAAGGCACCAATTATCAGGTCGCCTTTAAGGATGTAAATAGGCACCTTGGCGCAATTACCTGATTTTGTTTTTGGTATATTGCGAATGAATTCGGTTTCATGGGCTGAAAAATCTAATAGGGAATGCAAGAAACCCCCAATATGCAAAAAAACCATAAACTCGAAGACCGGCTCAAAGATAAGGCACGATTGGTCATTAAAGTCAATTATTTCAGTTCGGTTTTTGCCTTGGTATTCGGGTTGATCTGTATCTTTCTTTTGGATATTACCAAGGTCATACCCTACGTATTTCTACTTTTTGGTGTACTCAATCTCATCAACACCCTGTGTTACACCTATCATCGCAGCCTGACCCTAACCTACAATATCGTTTCGATTATGACCTTGGCCTCTGCCAGCATTATTACGCTTTACAGCGGCGGTATCAACAGTCCGTTTATTTTTATTCTTGCACTGATCGTAGTGGCCGGCTATGTGACCACCAAGGCATATGGTACACTTTACCTAAATCTCAATCTTCTGATTATCATTTTAATCTATTCGCAGAGCATTGTAGATTTCAGCTTCGTCAGCAACGTAGTGCCCGAAAAATCCAAAAATCTTTTTGCACTGTTCAGCGTTCTGTTTTCAGTATACCTTCTCGGCGGCGTATTCGGGAAAAATTTACTGCACGCCCATCACAATTTATACAAAATCAAAAGCGAACTTGAGGAAAAAATCAGCGAAAAAGAGACCTTGATCAAAGAGGTACACCACAGGGTAAAGAACAATTTACAGACCATATCGAGTCTGCTCAGTCTACAATCGCGAAACACGAACGACAGAGTGGTCAAGAACCTCTTAAAAAGCAGCCAAAACCGGGTAATTTCAATGGCCATGGTCCATGAAATGCTCTATATGCGCGAAGACCTTTCCAATATCGAATATCGCTCGTATGTTCAGGAATTGGCGGAATATTTGGTCAGGTCGGTAAAGGGCACCAGCAGTAATATCACCCTCGATATCGACATTCCGGAAATAAAACTGAACATTGATACGGCCATTCCACTAGGACTATTGATAAACGAAACACTCACCAATGCCCTTAAATATGGAATCGTAGATGAAAAAAAGGGAACCGTATACATTCATTTGCGGAAGGATAAAGACAATGGGTTTCAGTTATGTATAGGCGATAACGGTATTGGCTTCTCCGAAGAGATTACCTATAAAAATTCGAAATCGCTCGGATTGAAACTGATCCATAACCTTACGCGGCAGTTACAAGGTACCATTCGTCGAGACCTGTCGAAAAAAGGAACACATTATATCGTTAATTTCAAGGAAATTCGAGATCAGATACCTTCTGGAAACGGAAATTAATATTTCAATTATCGAGAGGGGGAATCCCGCCTTCAATAGGATAGTATATCTGGGAAGTTGAACGTCATGACCTGATAGACTTCCGAGGCGCTTTTTCTCGGAAATCACTTTTCAAAGGTCTGAGAACACCTTTTGTCTTAGGAAAAAGCAATATATGTGAAAGAAGAAGCCCGACGAAAACAAGCGTAGTAATCAATAGCATAGCGTAGGATTTAAAGAGGTAACTATTAAACTAATTTGGCACGCGTTCTCTTGGTGGCGAATTCCAAGGCCTTTGTTATACGGGCGTTTTGAAATTTATACAAACGAACTACGCGGTTCTCGGTACTAATTTCAATTTGCGGAGCAATGCCAATACGGTCAGTGCCGTCAACCAGAACAACGCCCATTTCAATACCATCAATTTTACCATCCGTTTTCAAATTAGCAAGAGCGGTAGCTCCGAAGATTACGACAAAAAATAACGTTATAACAGCTTTCATAGGTTTGCTTTGGGTTACATAAATATAACGTGAAAAGCCTATTTGAGCCGTGCGCTATCCGTTGTAGACCACTGTTTCTCGATGAACGTAAAAAACTAAGTTATACGGTAAAATTTATCCGATGAGTGTCTTCGGGGCAAAAAACCGGTTATCGATATGATATGCTTTTAAACGATGGTCAGAGAAGGATATTTTTCAAAATTCGTATTCGTATTCGCAGCTAAGTCTATGTACTAGTGCCTTCAACAATAACTAATGTAAGCGCGGAGAGCATCTAGACACCTTCTTTTCGCAAAACTTCCAACGGAGGACTCTTTAAAACACTTCTGCTGTTTAAAAGGCCGATAGACAGCACCAAGGCGGTAATTCCGGGAAGAACTACAAGAAAGGGCACAAAAGAGGGAACGAAGGCGGTCTTAAAAACGAATACCGCCAATAGTTGACTGCCGACCAAAGACAATAAAATGCCTATGGCACTGCCCAAAATGCCCAAATAGCCGTATTCCAAGGCGGTTATTTCGAGAATCTGGGCACTTTTGGCACCCAAAGTCCGCAAGAGCACACTTTCTTTAATTCGCTGGTATTTGCTAGTACGAACCGAGCCAATGAGTACGATGATTCCGGTAAGGATACTGAAAAACGCCATAAAGTTAATCACCCACGAAATTTTTTCGAGGATGTCGTCTACGACCTTCAGCAGCTGCCGCAAATCTAAAATTGAAACCGTAGGAAATTGTTTCACCAGTTCTTTTTGAAGTGCCGCCGAAGTACTTTCGTCTGGCGTACGGGTCGTCAGCACTCGAAATTGCGGTGCCTTTTCAAGGACGCCCGCAGGGAAGAGTACGGAGAAATTGAGTTGCATACGTCCCCAATCCACTGCGCGAATACTGGCGACCTCTGTTTCCATCAGCATGCCCTGCACGTTGAAGACCAACCTATCCCCTACCTCGACCTCCGCATCGCGGGCCACATTATCGGAAAGTGAAACGGGTACCACGCCGCCCGTCTTGGTGGTACCGGGCCAGTTTCCGGACTCTAAGGTCTCTGAGGCGATAAGGGAATCTCGATACGTCACCCGGAATTCATGGTTCAGAATCCATCCGTTTATGGTAGACGTAGTATCTTCACGAATCTCGTTTACCGAGCGATCCTTTATTTTTTGCATCCGCATGGTTACGATGGGGATGTTGTTCAGCAAGGGCAATCCTTTTGCCGTAATCTGATTTGCGGCGGCTTCCTCTTGTTCGGTCTGCACATCCAACAAAATAAGGTTAGGCGCTTTTTCGCTCGCCTCCATTGCCGTTTTGGCCAGTAAAATATCCTTAGAAAAATATAGCGTGCTGATCAGAAAGGTTCCCACCCCGATGGCCAAGATCAAGACCATCGTCTGATTGTTCGGCCGAAAAAGATTCAAAAGACTTTGTCGGGCGGTAAAACCCCAACCTGAGGGAAAATACTTCTTAATTCCCTTCATAAAAAGAACCGAAAAGCCGCCGAGCAGGGCAAAGACCACCAAAATACCCGCACTGAAAGACAGGGCGTACTTCCAATTTCCCAAGAGCCATAGGGCGAAAAGGAATATAAAGACGAGAATTCCCAAAAGAACCAGTGCATTCGCCGTTTTAGATTTTTGGGTTTCGGTTTCCTGAATGCGCAGTACCTGCAGCGGCGAGACGTACCAAGTGCTCAGCAAGGGCGAAAGGGAGAATAAAACGGACATGAACAGCCCGAGTAATAGTCCCATCACGATGGGCCCGACCGCATACGAAATTTGTACCTCAAACGGCAAAAAGCCTTGTAATAATAACGGAAACGATTGCTGAATCAGCAGACCGGTCAAGGTTCCGACTAGGCCTCCGATAACACCCATACCCGCAATTTGTATCAGGTAGATCAAAAAACTTTGTCTACGGCTCGCGCCGATACATTTTAGAACGGCCACGGACTGTAATTTCTCCTTAACGTAGATATGCACAGAGCTGGCAATGCCGACGCAGCCCAAAAGAAGGGCAATGAAGGCTACCAAATTCAAGAATTTTCCGAAGTTGTCATAACGTCTTCCGAGGCGCTCGCCGGTCGATGTGTGGGTATCCAAATCCGCATTTTCGGCATCGAGCAACGGGTCTACGTTTTCGTCCAAAGCCTCCAGATCCTGATTCGGCTCGGCCACAAAATAAAAGTCATAGCCCACCCGACTGCCGACCTGCACCAATCCGGTTTTTTCAATACTTTCATAAGGAATCAAAACGGGCGGTGCCACAGAGGCGGATACTCCCGTGCTTCCCGGTGCGGAAATCAAGGTGCCCGAAATAGGAAGTACCACCTTGCCGATGGAAATGGAATCCCCCGGTTGTAGTCCGAATTGCATCATTAAGGTAGCATCTACCAAAGCCCCGCCCGAAGCCTGGTATTCGGTAGCGGCTGATACCGGATCGGTTTCCAATTTTCCGTAAAAGGGATATCCTCCTTCGATGCCCTTAACATTGATTAATTTGGTATTCCCGTTTTTTGGAAAAACCGCCATGGAGGGAAAACCGACACTTTTGGCGTCGGCACCACCGAGGGAGTCTATGATCTGAACCACCCTCTCGTTTGGCGGCTGTCTGCTATCAATGACAAAATCGGCACCCATCAGGGCTTTGGACTGCAGCCCGATATTCTCTTTTAAATTTTCACTAAAGGACTGAATGGAGACTACAGCGGCGATTCCCAAAACGATGGAAGCCATAAATAGCAGTAGGCGTTTACCGCTGGCCTTGCCATCGCGCCACGCCATCTTGAACAACCAACCTAGGTTTGTTTTGGAGGCATCTAATTTGTCGGGGGTTTTCAATTCGCGCTCGATCACAGGCGTACGGTACTTTCGTTCGCAATAATTTTACCGCCCTTCAATCGAAGTATACGCTGGTTTCTTTGGGCCAGTTCGAGATCGTGGGTAACGATGACCAAGGTAGTATTGGCCTCTTGGTTCAGTTCGAACAACAATTGAACGACTTTCTCCCCGGTCTCTTCGTCAAGGTTTCCGGTGGGCTCATCGGCAAATAATATAGACGGGGTGCTTGAAAACGCCCGTGCCATGGCCACCCTTTGTTGCTCGCCCCCAGACAGTTGGGAAGGGTAATGATGGAAACGATCCGCCAATCCCACTTTATCCAAAAGGTCCATCCCTATTTTGCCGGCATTTTTGTTCCCCTGTAGCTCTAAGGGCACAATAACATTTTCCAAGGCCGTTAGGGTAGGCAATAGTTGAAAGTTCTGAAAAATAAAACCTACCTCCCTGTTTCGCAAGGCGGCCCGTTGGTCTTCGTTCAAAGTTGCCAAATCGGTGCCACAAAGTTCGATGGTGCCGGAATCGGGGCGGTCAAGTCCGGCGGCTAGTCCCAATAAAGTCGTTTTTCCACTACCGGATGGTCCGACAATCGCAAAGGTCTCCCCTGCTTCGATGTCGAACGTAATATCATCTAATACGGTCAAACGTTTGGGTCCGTTGGTATAGCCCTTCCCCAAATGGCTTACGTTTAATATCTTTGGCATAAAATATTCAATTTTCGTTCATAGCTGCCCTCCATGGAAAGCAAAAAACGAAAAATAGACAATTGATTCCGATTTTCAGACCCTATGACCCTACAGAACCTCTTAAAGTTTCGTTATATTTTACTGGTATTTCTAATTGCTTCCTGCGGTGAAGCGCCCAAGGAGAAAACCGATACCGCACCGGCGAAATCTACCGATGCGGTCAGCGAGGCCGACGAGACATCCGAAGAAAAAACCATTCTTTTTTTTGGGAACAGCCTTACGGCCGGCTACGGGCTAGATACCAAAGAAGCTTTTCCCGCACTCATACAGGATCGATTGGATTCATTAGGACTTGACTATACCGCCATAAATTCCGGACTCAGCGGCGAGACCACTTCGGGCGGACTCAACCGTCTAGAATGGGTCTTAAATCAAAAAGTGGATATTTTTGTACTGGAACTCGGCGCAAATGACGGCCTCCGCGGCGTACCGTTAAAGGAAACCCGCGACAACCTTCAGGCCATTATCGATTTGGTTCGCGAGAAAAATAAGGATACAAAAATTATTTTGGCGGGTATGCAGCTTCCGCCTAATATGGGCCAAGCGTATACTACGGAGTTTCGACGGCTGTTTCCGGAACTAGCGGACAAAAACGATGTTGCATTGATTCCTTTTTTGTTGGAGGGGGTGGCGGGAAATCCGAAGCTCAATCAAGACGACGGTATCCATCCTACGGCAGAGGGCCAAAAAATCGTTCGGGAAAATGTTTGGGATGTTTTGCAGGATGTCATAGATCAAAAAGTGCCTAAACCATAGCCATTATCCAACTCGATTTTCAAGCTCATTATGACTGGAGGCGATTGAAGATTTAGGACCATTTCATCCATTTCTTTTTAGGTATAAAGGATAATTCCCTTCGGATAATATTTTCTTTCATCTTATAAAGAATAGCAGTTTTGACTTCGATAGTAGCCTGCGGCATGAATACCGGTAAAGGGATGGCTGGAGTCACAACTAGCGAAACCTTGTTCCTATGAACCTCTGGGCTGTTGTTCTTAGCGAATGCTTTAAAATTAAGAATCAATAGAGCTACCAAGGTCAAGATGAATCGCATATTCCTGTTAGTTTAAAACGGTTACCCTATACTAACGCCACCTATGAATTTTTAATAGGTAAATTTCGCCAAAGCGTATGAATTTTCGACAAGACGTAAAAAATCGGATGAAATACTAACTAGCAGTAGGGTAAAAGTAGGGTTGGGGTGTTATTGTGAGAGCGCTTATCATGATGCTTATAAGGTACCCGTTCAACAGAAAACAATTGAAAACGTCAAAAATGCTGCCGATTAAATCCGTTTTACACCGTATAACGTATGTACCTTGCGGGTTATTGGAAATAAAGATTTTCCTACAAACGTTATTCGATTACCCTATCGAAAACATCGGTATTTCAACGATAAAATGAATCTAAAATTGGTAGTAGCAGGCGATTTGGATAATTTCGCCCTATCATTTGAAAAGTGAATTAATAACTTAAATGTATAATCTATGAAACTTAATTTGTTTAAAAGGTATTTTTTATTTGCGGGATTGATCGCCTCATTTGCGATCATACCTGTTGCTTGTAGTAGTGACGATGGAGATCCCGTAGTTCCGGAAGAAACACCGGCAACGCCCGACCCAACGAATGCCGCAACGACTATTACTGCGACCGCGCCGACCGATGTTGATGGTACGCTCACCTCAACGGTGACCGTAACGATAGCAGATACAGATGGTAATACATTGACCGAAAGTGCCGGTGTCGTGACTTTGACGAGTACCGGTGCCGCCGTTGTTTCCGGGGTTACCGATAATGCGAATGGAACGTACACCGCCACGGTTACGGATACCGTTGCCGAAACGGTAACCGTTTCCGGTAAATTGGGCGATGCGGACATCACCGATACGGCAGAGATCGTATTTCCGGTAACCGCAGGACCTGCTGATCCGACAAATGCGGGAACTACCATCACGGCAACTGCACCAGAACTTATAGAAGGTGTTTCAACGTCGACGGTAACCGTACAACTGGCCGATGCCAACGGAGTACCTTTGACCACCTCGGGCGGATTGGTCACGATTACGCCTTCCGGCTCTGCAGTGGCTACCGAGGTTATCGATAATGGCGATGGTTCTTACACCGCTACCGTTACGAACGACGTTCAAGAAAACATTACCGTAACCGGTGCCTTAGATGGTGTTGCTATCACGGGTACTACCGATATTACGTTCAATCCCGACGATCAAAATCCGGCTATTGAAAGCGTACCACAGACACCTGAGGATGAAATCATTGGTACTTCCCTTGTACGGATCAATAGTGGTGGCCCAGAGGTGACTCTAGATGGAAAAATTTTCGAAGCGGACAAATTCTTCGATACCGAAAACACCACATCTTATACCAATCCGAACGTTACGGAAATTGCCGGCACCGAGGATGATGCACTTTTCTTATCGGAAAGAATTACTAAAGATGGTGTAAACATTAAGGGGCCATTTTCTTATAACATTCCTGTTGCCAACGGCACCTATACGGTTAGATTGTATTTCGCCGAAATTTACTGGGGTAGCGAGAATCCTGAAGGATTTCCTGTAGACGATTTTATCGGAAAGCGAATTTTCAACGTCAGTATGGAGGGAAATCAGATATTTGCGGGTTACGATTTGGTTAAGGATGTTTCGCCCGCGACGGCCGATTCAAGAATGTATAACGTCGAGGTGACCGATGGCGAGCTGAACATAACGTTCGAAGCCAGTGTAAACAAACCTAAAGTTTCGGGTATCGAAGTTTTCGGTATGGAAGCTGGAATGTAATTCATAATGCGTCTATTCTCACCGAGAATAGCAAAACTTGAAGTTTAGTGTTAGACTGTCCGGAAAAATTCCGGACAGTCTTTTTTTTTACGAACTATTTAAGTAAGTTATCGTATATAATCAAGACTATTAAAAAGAAAAAAAAAGCTATGAAGTTTACCAAGATAGTATTACTCGCATTATCCCTAAGTTTGACTACTTCTTGCCAGTCGAACACCAAGAAAACGCAGGATTCAGCTTCAACTGAATCTACCGCCCAAATGGCCAAACCTACTGCCCAAGAATTGGAAGGCTTGGAAACCGCCTATTTTGCAAGCGGCTGTTTTTGGTGCGTAGAAGCTATCTTTGAGAGCGTGAAAGGCGTCAAAGAAGTTGTCTCGGGCTACGCCGGCGGTACTAGCGAAAACCCCACCTATGAACAAGTAGCCCGTGGCCAAACCGACCATGCCGAGGCCGTCGAGGTCTATTACGACCCGGAAGTCATCTCGTTTACCGCACTGGTCCAGGTCTTTTTCGGATCTCATGATCCCACCACCCTGAACCAGCAGGGTCCAGATCGAGGCCCGCAATATCGCTCCATTGCCTTCTATAAAAATGAGAAGGAAAAAGATAGTATTGAAGGATATATCAAAGCCTTAAAGGATCAAAATGTGTATCAAGGAGAACCGATTACCACAGAGGTGACCGAACTCAACAAATTTTACAAGGCGGAGGAGTATCATCAGGATTATGAGAAAAAGCATCCGAACAATTCGTATATCACCAATGTTTCAGTGCCGCGCTTGAACCGGTTCAAGGCTAATTTTGCGGACTACTTAAAGGAAGATGCGCATTGATTGCAGTGGTATAGCTTACGAAGTATCGGTGAGGTTTGCCTAAAACGTCATTGTGTAACAGGATTATGAGCTCCAAAACGCATTTATTCCAAAACTACTTCGCTGTACTCGGAGTTGATCGTAATCATTTTACCGCTGTTCTTTTGTCCGCGAAAGCCTTTGTGGACCACGTTGCCTTGATTATTGATTTTCTCCAAGTTTAAGGCATCGGGTGAGTCCAACTCAGAATGTGAACCGTTTACGTGAATATCAAAAGGAGCACTGGGCAGCTTGCACGTCAACACCGCATTTTGTAGGGAAACATCGAGCGTCATAAAGTTATCGGAAATGGATTCAATTATTAGGGGGCCGAAATCATTTTGTATGAAGGCCGTGTTGGCCAAGTTGGCAATGCTGACCTCTGATGATGTAGCGTTGAGTTGAAGGTTTAGCACCTCTTGTAAATCTACATTATCGGAGTAAGCGACCTCAAGATTTCCATAGTTCCATTGCTGAATGCTCACCGGGGTATAAGAGGCCATTATTTTGGTTTCGTCGCCGTCTATAACCGCTGCAAGTAAACTGGCATGGCTTAAAGTTGCATTCATATTTTTGGTGTTGCCGGCCATTTTCACTTCCCCATGACGCACGTTCATCTTTACTTTTGTCGCTTTGGGCATCTTGATTTTTATGGTCTTCTTTACTTTATAATTCCTGTGCCCGTCATTGGAGTTGAAATAGAAAACATTGGGTCTATTTCCTGTGCCATGAATCTTTACAGAATGTTTGGACATCGAATCGGTAGGTCTTCTAAAGGAGTTGATTTCCATACGTTTTTGATGTAGCTCCGCCCGCTTCTCTCCCAGTTTTGCCCTAGCTTCGGCAAGCGCTGCGGCTTGTTCGGCGCGCGCTGCCCTTTGATCGGCATTGGCTTCCATTCTTTTTTCGAGCATTTTGGCTCTTTTGGCCATTAATTCTTCCTGTTTGGCCGCCATCTTTTCCTGCCATTCTTCCATACTTTTTTGATAGGGTTCCCCGAAATCCTTTTGAAAATTCTTTTGCCATTTCTTCAAATAGGCTTCACCGTCTCTCTGAAAGGCCTCGTAATCAAAATTGGGATCGGGAACTGGCGGGGCGGGTGGCACATCCGACAGTTCGGCCATATCGAAATCCATTTCAAAGGATTCGAATTCAGGTAGCTCCGGAATCTCGATATGCAAATTCTCGATTTTATCGATAGCATAGGAATCCCACGCATTACCGCTACCCGTGGTGATGCTCACCTTGGTAC
>JBATUY010000507.1:0-3602 GCA_049671465.1 Pricia sp.
TTCTCAAGGTTTGCAACGCATCCTCAAAAAATACCTTGATGGAAACCCTGCAAATTGAGTATGTCGATGTGGGGAAGGATTTTCTGATCGGGAAAATGCCCGTGAACGAAAAAGTCCATCAACCGGACGGCGTTCTGCATGGTGGCGCTATGGTGGCCCTGGCCGAAAGTGTGGGCAGCATGGCCTCGTATATTTTTCTCGACGCGCAACAATTTTCCATCCGGGGTATCGAAATCGCGGCCAATCACGTGAAAAGCGTCCGGGAAGGTTTTGTTTTTGCCACCGCGCGGATGCTGCACAAAGGCCGAACCACACAACTTTGGGATATCAAGATTACCGATGCCGAAGACAATTTGATATCCGTCTGTAAGTTGACGACCATAGCCCTTCCCAAAAAATAGCACGCCCTTGGATTTTCTTGAACGTATCAACGCGCATTTCCACAAAAAGCTTCCTTTTGTCCTCTACCGCAAACCAAAAACGGATAGGGTCAAGGCTATTTTTCAAAACGACGATAAACTTCATACCCTAAAATCTTACTCTGAAACGGGATTCATATTTGCCCCTTTCGATGCGAAACGGCAGACCGTGCTACTGCATCCCGATGAAATTTCGGAAATTGCTGTCGATGAGCTGATAATTGCAGTTTCAACTGCAGATATGTCTCCGCCAGCATCCGAACAAGCGGACAAGCGATTACACCTACAACTGATCGCAAACGCCATCGATGAAATCGAGAAGGGCAACTTCGAAAAAGTGGTACTTTCCAGACGTAAGGATATCCCTTTGAAAGTTCGACCGATAGACTTGTTCAAAAAGCTGTTGGCCCAGTATCAACAAGCGTTTTGCTATCTCTGGTACCATCCTAAAGTGGGATTATGGTTGGGGGCGACCCCGGAAATTCTGTTGATGCTCAAAAATCGGCAGCTGGTAACAATGTCGCTTGCCGGAACGCAGCCGTTTGCAGGAACGGAACATCCCGAATGGGGTCGCAAAGAACGGGAGGAACAGCAGTTGGTCACCGACTATATCATTAATGCCCTCAAGGGTCGGGTAGAGCGGATCGAGAAAACCGACACCGAAACGCTGCGCGCCGGAAATCTGCTGCATCTGCGTACCAAGATCACCGGTCTAGTTATAGAAAACAACTTGAGGGATATTGTAGAAGCTCTACATCCGACCCCGGCGGTCTGCGGTATGCCCAAGGGGCGTGCCCTAAATTTCATTTTTGAGAACGAAAATTATAATCGGGAATATTATACAGGTTTTTTAGGCGAACTGAACCTGAAAAGTGAAAAGCAGCGTAGCCCAAGGCGCAAAAATCAGGAGAACCAAGCATATCGGGCCATTTCAAATACAACGACCCTATACGTCAACCTGCGTTGTATGCAGCTGAAAGATAATAAGGCCCTGTTGTACGTAGGTGGTGGTATCACCATAGGTTCCGACCCGGAAAAGGAGTGGGAAGAGACTGTGGCCAAGAGTAAAACCATGTCATCGATTTTGGAATAAGGTATGCAACGGCTTGCACATAAAGAAAAACGGTCCGAAAATAAAACTAAACTCGAATGTGGTCATTAACTGGGTAGCATCGTATTTTTGTAGTCCATGAGACATTCCAGCATTCCTTCGGCGCAATTGATCGTACAGCACTGCAAGGCCAAACAGATCAAGAACATTGTTATCTCCCCCGGATCGAGAAATGCGCCGTTGACCATAGATTTTACAGAAGATCCTTATTTTTCATGTTTCAGCATTGTTGACGAGCGCAGTGCGGGCTTTTTTGCCTTGGGCATTGCACAACACTTGCGCGAGCCTGCGGCAGTGGTCTGTACTTCCGGAAGCGCACTTTTGAACTATTATCCCGCGGTGGCCGAGGCCTTTTATAGCGGTATTCCACTGGTAGTGATTTCTGCGGACAGGCCCGTGTATAAAATCGATGTGGGAGACGGACAGACCATTCGGCAAGATGATGTCTTCCATCGACATATCGGGTATTCCGCACATCTGAAACAAGATATCACGCATGCCAGGCACCGGATTGAGAAATACGTTCCGATCTGGCTTGAAGGCGACTCGGAAGAGGCCCTGCAAAAACAGATACAGGAGCACAACGACAATGAGCTGAATACTGCCCTCAACGTTGCCCTGAAACTAAAATTGCCCGTACATATCAATGTACCGTTCGAAGAACCGCTATACGACTCGGCCATGAAGCCCGCAGCAGTACCGGTGGTGGTTCCCCCGGATGAGAAGTCGACATCAGAAATTCCGGATATCCAAAATTATACCGAGCTATGGGATGCGTCCTCAAGAAAGATGATACTCGTCGGCGTCAATCCACCGAACGCCATCGAGCAGCAGTTTATGAACCACTTGGCGAACGACCCTTCGGTCATCGTGTTGACGGAGACGACATCCAACCTGCACCATCCTCATTTTTTCGCTAGTATCGACAGCATTTTGGCCCCGATAGAGAAACGGAAGAACCACGAAGAACTATTCGAAAAATTACGGCCCGAAATCTTGCTGACTTTTGGGGGTCTGGTGGTATCGAAAAAGATAAAAGCTTTTCTACGGGAGTATAAGCCCAGGCATCATTGGCACATCGACCCCTTAAAGGCGTACGATACCTTTTTTTCGTTGAACCATCATTTCAAGATGGATGCCAATACTTTTTTACGACAATATCTGGCAAATGTGCGGACTGCGAAAAGTGATTACTACGAATATTGGAATGCCATCAGAACGGGCTACATAGAAAAACGCAGCGCTTATATCGACCGTATTCCCTTTTCCGATATGTCGGTCTTCAGTAGTGTTGCCGCTACTATTCCCGAAAATTACCAGGTGCATTTGGCCAATAGTTCTACTGTGCGGTACGCACAACTGGTCGATTTGAAGATATCCTTAAAAGTCTTCAGCAATCGCGGAACCAGCGGCATCGATGGCAGTACGTCGACCGCGGTAGGCTCATCGGTCTATGCCGATACGCCTACGCTATTGATTACGGGCGACCTAAGCTTCTTTTACGATAGCAATGGCTTGTGGAATAACTACATTCGGCCCGATTTTCGGATTATATTGATCAACAATAGTGGAGGGGGCATTTTCAGGATTTTACCAGGTAAAGAAGATACCGAAAACTTTCAACGGTACTTTGAAACGGCCCATCAATTGAATGCCGAACACCTTAGTAAGCAATTCGGTTTTGACTACATAGCCGTAGATGACAAGGCTCATCTAGAGTTTGCCCTTTCCGATTTCTATGCGACCACAAAACGTCCGAAAATACTTGAGGTGCATACCCCAAGAATAATAAATGACAAAATTTTGCTCGGTTACTTCGATTTTATATCTTCGGTTTATAATTAATTAATAATTAACCACTTCTAAAAGAAAACCATGTATTATGAGTAGTAAGAGAGATGAATTAATTGCAAAGTACGCCGTCGATATCAAAGAGAAATTTGGTGAGCAACCCGATATGGAACTATTGACCAATGTGACCAAGGGTTTGGGTCCGGCGATTTACAATATCGACGCCTCAAAGGTTTCCGGCGGCGATGAAAAAGAACTTGAAACGATCAAGAACAATTATC
>JBATUY010000508.1:0-2489 GCA_049671465.1 Pricia sp.
GTCCAAACCTTGGCAATAATAATCCAACAGAAAGCGGCGATGGTTTTGGGCGTTCCATCCGATTTCTTCGATATAGCGGTCTTCGAACCCAAGACCGATGTCATCATGGCATCTGATATAATTGATCCAAGTGGCCGCGTCGGGCTTTTTGGGGAGATTGTGGATGCTTTTGTAGAGCAGCGCCGTTTTTTTAGTGGCAATGGCGTCCCATAAAAGGGCCATAAGCGTGGCATTATAGGCAATTTCACATTCGTTGCCGCGCAACCTACCGGTACCAAAATATTTGATGATTTCGTTCGGGGCGACAATAGCCTCGGCCAAGAACACGACCCCTGGCGCGATGATCTGCAAACACAAACGGAACAACGAAATCAGCGCATGCGCCTCGGGGAGGTTTTGGGACTGAGTTCCCAATTTTTTCCACATAAAGGCAAGGGCATCCAAACGAACCACATCGACGCCGAGATTCACCATTTTCATCAAATTGCCCAACATCGCGATAAAGACCTCGGGGTTGGCATAGTTGAGATCCCACTGATAGTCATTGAAAACGGTCATGACCCATTTCTGCATGAGCTCGTTGTAGGTGAAATTGCCCGGCGAGGTCATCGGGAAAATTTCGGGAAGCGTACGCTCAAAGGCATCGGGTATTTCCCTATCGGGGTACACATAATAATAGCCTTGATATTTGGCATCGCCTGCAATGGCCTTTTTCGCCCACGGGTACTCGTTGGAGGTATGGTTGGCCACAAAATCCATCATCAGGAACATGTTCTTATCACGCATCGTTTCCGTTAGCTTCAAAACATCTTCCTTTGTCCCGTATTTTTTGTCGACCTCATGGTAGCTGTTTACGGCATAACCGCCATCGTTCTCGCCCACCGGTCTCGGGGTAATCGGCATGAGGTGCAGAAAGTTGATACCTAACTTTTCGAAATAATCGATTCTGTTTACAAGACCTTTAAGATTGTCGCTAAAGTGATCAACATATAGTTGCATTCCGGCAAGCTGTTCTGATCGGTACCAATCGCCCCCGTGAAGGCGGTCTACATCTTGCTGACGTAGGTTCTGAGGTCTTTCTTTAAAAAGGACCGAAAATTCGGTAAGTAACTTCTCAAAAGTTCCGGAATGTTCTTCTTCGGAATACAGCGTGAAGAACAGATCTTTGACCAACGCAAGGTTGGCGGCCAACCTCAATTGAAAGTGATGCTCAAATTCGGATGTGGAATCGGTATCGGACCGGACCGAAGCGATCAGTCGATGGAGAGAAGCTTGGTTCATACTGCGGCACGGATCTGTTCTTGATTTGGCAAAGCAGGTATGGCCCCATACTTCGTCGTCGTAATCGCCCCTGCTTTATTGGCCATCTCGACCATCTCGACCAGTCGATCGGTGTCGTTCAGAATTTGATGTGAATCGTTTAGTTGTGCGATCTGGTACAGCAGGCATCCTATAAAGGCATCGCCTGCCCCGGTAGTATCAACGGCATTTACCTTGATGCTGCCCACTGTGGTTCTAAAACTGGGGGTGCTGATTAAAGTTCCTTCCTTTCCCAGCGTAATCGTGATGATCTGCGTTCCGATATCATGCAGCACCTTACACGCTTTTTCCAGCTCTTCTTCTCCTGAGATCAATTGTGCCTCCTCTAAGCTGAACTTGCACAAATGGGCCTTTTCGACAAAGGTCTTACATTTTTTCACGAACGTTTTTTTCTCGTCACGCCAAAGGTCGCCCCGAAAGTTCGGGTCGAAACTGATAAACGCATTTTTGGTAAGGGCGTCGAACAGGTAGCGGCTATAGGCTTCCTCAAGCTCGCCGCCCAACAATGCGGTGGCGGCACCTAAATGCACCATGTTATCCTTAAAATCTTTTTTGATCGACGAATCGTATTTGAGTTTCTTATCGGCGCCTCGGCTAAAAACAAAATCGCGCTCGCCGTCTTCGGCGATGGAAACGTAGGCCAGCGTAGTGAAGGTCTTTGAACGCTGCGCCAATGAAATATCTACATCGTTGTCCTTTAATACATCCAATAAATAAGTGCCGAAAGGGTCGATGCCTACGCAACCTACAAATTTACTTTTGCCGCCCAGTTTGGCGATGGCACAGGCAACGTTCGCGGGAGCACCCCCCGGTTTTTTGGTAAATACATCTGCTTTTGACAGGTCGCTGCCCTGATTTTCGGCGACAAAATCGATGAGCAGTTCTCCGATACAGTAAATCGTTTTCATTTCTCCAATTTTCAAAATCCCCCTAAAGTAATTACAAATGCACCGCGCTACCAAAGTTTTATTCGGTTTTATCCTTTTAATTTTGCGGATTATCCAGTTAATTGATATTTCGTTAACCATTTGCGGATGTAAATCTAAGAATTCATCCGGTTCGTTCGAAAATCCCTAAATCCTCTTTATTTTTGCAGCATGACTGAAAAAAGGACGCTTGTCATCGGGGATATCCATTCGGGACTGAGAGCGCTAAAACAGCTTTTGGAA
>JBATUY010000509.1:0-2096 GCA_049671465.1 Pricia sp.
GTTATAGGCTCCCTTTTAATATCGCTCTTTAAGATATTTTTGAAAGTTTTAAAAATTTCGGTCAATGTACCGATTGCAAAAACTTTTCCTTTAAAGGGAATGGCACAAATATCACTTGTTCGACTGATGGATTTGAGAAATTTCCATGGTTTTTCATCCTTATAATCAATTTCAAACTGAAACACTTCTTTTGGGAAAACAACCGGATGCAGATTACTCTTTATATATTTCCCTGTTTTGGTAAATTTTAGGCTGAATTCTGTTTTGGTATATCCTTCATCCTCCATGACTTCCAGCGCATCTTGGACTTGTTTGGTCAGAGTTGGCCTATCTTCGAAAGCGGATTTTGTCAAATGAATCATCGTTTTATCGAAACCGTCAGTAGAAACAAAGTGCGCTTCTCTTCCTGAGTTTCGTATCTCTAATAACAATTCTGATACCTCCATTGGTATTTGGTCGCCATATCCGCACCAATACAACCTACCAGAACCTTTTCTTGTAAACGCAGTTTTAATTGCAGCCATTAAAGATTTATCTCTGCCGCTATAACCAATAATTATTAAATTCTTATCAACATGATAACTGGATAGCGTTTCAACGAATATTTCGTTTTGGGAATCTAATTCCTCCACCGTATTTTTTAACGATGTAAATTTATAATCTCCATGCAGAGCAATGGAAAGCAATTCTTTGGTGCTTTGGTTACGATAGATTCTATCTATATTGTCGAGGTTTATTTCAATCGGAGTAAGTTTGTTTTGATGAGCTGACCTAACTATTAAACTATCAAAGTTTGTTGTCCAAACGGATTTAACAATGGTATGTTCTGCTAAAAGGCATAGGAGTTTGTATCCAATATAGGGTTCTTTGTTCTCGATTAGACTCAAAAAATATTTCCGTCTATCTTCACTTATCGGATATGCTCTTTCGGCAAAAAAAGAGTATTCAATATTAGAATCTAGTTCTGGATACTCTCCCTGACTATCAAGCCATTTTTGTATACTTTTCCTGACCGATTCTTCTTTGTAATTTTTGTAATAATCCGAGGCATTGATGTTTTTTGAAAGGTAGATGTCTTTTTTCCATTCCCAAATACAATCGTAAGCTGATTGTATACCAGAGCTAATGGAAGCTCCGGCACCTAATAAAAAGGAATGCGGAACATCTATATTTCGTTTAAAGGACCTCAAGAAGGCATCATAGTCAAGTCGTAATTTTTCTAACATTCAATCTTTTTTTCCGCTTAGCGTTAGCAAATATAAAGGATTAAACCGCATATCTTTTTTGTTAACGTAATTCCAATAAACAAAATAAATGGAAACACTAAAAGATAGCTGTCTTTTCACTTTTGATATATAAGTTAACGCCCTATCGGGCGCTTTTTGTGGATAGGGAGAAGGAAGTCAGGGGTGGATTTCTGCCCGATTCTACGAGGGTTTTCAACGGTGTGGGCGTATATTGAAGATAGTTACGTAATTGTATAACAATTTAATACCTATTCAAGATGAGCAATTTTTTTTCAACCTTACATCGGACGGGTATCGAACAATACGGCATCAGTATTTCGTTCGATGGGGATGCGGTCAGCGTATCCGTCCTGCCCAAATCGAGCGCGAAGGACAAAGCACTCCAATCCTTAAAACCCCTAACTCTGCATGGAACGGTAACGGAAGTGGACAATAAATTTTTTGAAATCCTTCAAAAACCGTTGGAGCGGACAAACACTTTTTTTAGAAACACGACTGCTTTTGAACAAGCTTTAAAGGAAACCGAACAAAAGACCCAACAGGCGAAGAAGAAAAAGGAATCGACATCCAAGAAAGCCACAGAGTTAAAACAGCTACTGAAAGAAAAGGACTTCAACCCTATGACCGACCATAAAAAGGCCTCCGACATTGCCAACGAGATCTTGAAGATAGACTCGGACCACAAAGTAGCGCAAAAGGTCATCAAGGATATGAAAGAATACGAATCCCCTAAACTTTTTCAATAATGGAAATCACAACGATAGAGCGCAAATACATCTACCAAAACGGTAGCAACGATTCGATAGAATTGGACGACCTCGATTGCAATATGGGCCATGAACAGATTAT
>JBATUY010000510.1:0-3423 GCA_049671465.1 Pricia sp.
GCACCAGACCCACTACAAGCATTTCGTTTATAACATACATTGAATGCCCTAAAAGCATCATCTAACATAACAGCAGATTCAACTTTAGTACTTCCAGAATTTAATTTAAAATTAGCATTTACAGGTAGTTGAAAATATAATGGCTGATGAAAAATACCCCAATCATATCCCATGCAATCCCATTTGAATACCGTAAAGAGTTCATGAATACCATATACACCTGCCGTCTGCCAATTATTGGCGCTACTTTTGAGTAACTGAAACTTGCACAGCTTGGTGGTTTAATATTTTTAGAGTCGACCTTTTTAAGGGTCTTTTCCTCGAAACTGACCGTCCCGGCCAGCCCTCCTGAACTACTACCTCCTCCTGACCTATAATTAGAATGACGCTTAAAATTCTCGAACGCGCTGGGATTATTATTCCGATAAACATACTCGTGCGTCGTAGTCCTCGTACTGCCGTTATACTCATAAGAGCCGTCGCCTCTAACGTTATACCAGTCGGTGGTTCTCGTTGTAGTTATTATAATGTAGGAAGGGCCATCTTCATAAACACATTCCGCTTCCTCGCAAGCTATACGACCAGTAGTGTTAAAAGTATCCAAAACTTTCCCCTTAATCTCTTTTAAATCACCGACCAGTTCACCGTTCGAGTACAGCAACGACAATAATCGAGAACTCCCATCATGAAAAACGATTGAACCGGTAAAATCTCCAATCATTGAGAATTGCAGTGACCCTTGGTCGGCGGCCGTACCCGAAAAATTGGTAACTACGAAACTCATAGCACCTTCCTCGCCCTCAAGAGCCAAAATGGTATATTTTTTCTGAGTATCGACACCAAGTGAAATAGGATTGAAATCAGTAGTATATTGGATATCGAACTCATAATACTTAGAGCCCAATTCTTCAGAAAAAGACTCCGTGTAACCGCTCCAATCGACCTCGAAGTCATAGGGAATTATACCTGTAAATTTATCATGGTCGAATTCGGCCGCCAGTTTCTCTCTGAACGCCATCTCAACGATATCGGTGCCAATTTCTTTTTTGCAAGAGTGGATTAAGATGCCCAACGCAAATAGTAGTAATAATCTGATTTATATGAGAAACGATCAAGGTAATTATATAAATTTTTACTATTAAGTAACCAGACCTAACCGAAATCAAGTCTGTACAGAAAAGAAATTGGTAAATTTCTGTTAACAGAATGAATATAGGATTATTTTTACTAAAATTATTTCAATTAACTTTTAATTAAGAGTTGTTTTATAATTCACAATAGAATCATTTTTTAAAGGTTAATTAAGACCTAAGCGGCGCTTAAAGTTCTCTCTAATAAATATAAATCATCATAGAAAAAGCTATTCGAAATGATTTTGGAT
This sequence comes from Pricia sp., assembly GCA_049671465.1. Classification (GTDB taxonomy): domain Bacteria; phylum Bacteroidota; class Bacteroidia; order Flavobacteriales; family Flavobacteriaceae; genus Pricia. The sequence goes on from JBATUY010000510.1 coordinate 1,382, forward strand.
TACTTAAACATCATCATAATCCACTTTCAACGTAGCGGTGAGCGGATGTGCCTGACAAGTAAGAATAAATCCTTCTTCAATTTCACTATCCGTTAAAATCTGGTTTTTCGCCATTTCGGCCTTACCTTCGGTAACACGGGCGATACAGGTGCTGCAAACGCCTCCTTGACAAGAATAAGGGGCGTCGATGTTCTGCTTGAGCACAGCGTCTAGAACAACCTCCTTTTTATCCATCGAAAAGTTGAATTCCTCATCGTCAACGGTTACCGTCAGCTGCGTCTGGCCTTCAGCTGTTACAGGGCGTTCGTCAAGAATCTCCGTACTTGTAAAAAGTTCGAAATGGATGTTGTCTTTTGGCACATCGTTGTCTTTCAACGTGTCAGAGACCAAATCTATCATGGCCTCGGGTCCACACAGGTAATAGGCATTAAAATCAATGTCATTATGTTTGTTCTTTACCACATAATTGACCATTGCTGTATCGACGCGGCCAAAACGGGAGTCATCTTCCTGGGTCTGGCTGGTCACAAAATAAACAAAAAACCTATCGGAATGGTCAAGCTCTAATTTCACAAGGTCGGTATAGAACATGGTTTCCTTGGCCGACTTATTGCCATAGACCAAAACGAATTTGCTCTTCGGATGGCTTTCCAGCACGGCCTTGGCAATACTCATAATCGGAGTAATTCCGCTGCCCGCCGCAAAGGCCGCAATATTTTTGGGGACACCTGTCGGTTGAAACGTAAACCGGCCCTCGGGCGGCATAACTTCCAACGTATCGCCGGCAGCCAATTGGGTGTGGGCGAAATCGGAAAATCCACCATTATCCACTTTTTTGACCCCAATGGTAAAGCAATCGCTTTTTGGGGATGAACAAATGGAATAGGCCCTGCGTAATTCCTTTCCCTTAATCTCCCTTTTAATCGTAATATACTGCCCTGGAACAAAGTCATAGGTCTGAATCAGCTCTTTGGGGACACTGAAGGTAATCGCCACCGAACTCGGGGTCAAGGGTTTGATGTGTTTTACGGTTAGGGGATGGAAATCTGCCATAGAATATAAGGTGATGAAGTTAACATGATCCAGGGTTAAGGCGAAACTGCCGCCAAAAATTCCATACCATGCATTTTAAGGAATGCAAAAATACGGATTGGAAAACCGAATTAAAACGGAAAAAGGAAAAAAACCTATCTTGCATTTGTAACAAATCTCAATTTCAGAACACTTATCCCTCGAACAACGCTCCGATAGCATATGCTCAAACACTTTCTCAACCTCCAATGGAAGTCCTTTTTCAGGGCCGCTTCCTTCAAGACCAACTTGATCTTTAAGATTTTTATGGGCTTTATGGCGCTCTATTTTATCGTCATCTTTACGTCAATGGGCGTCGGGGCGTTCTATATTATCGAAAAGCAAGAATGGGGCGACCCCCTTCGCGTCGTCAACCAATTTATGATCTATTATTTGGCGGTCGATTTAGGGTTCCGGTATGCAATTCAGAAAATGCCGATTACCAATATCAAACCCTTGCTGTACCTGCCGTTCAAGAAGGCGCAGGTGGTGCGATATTCCCTCGGTAAAACCGTAGTGTCTTTTTTTAATCTGTCCCACGCCTTTTTCTTTGTACCGTTTTCGATTGTTTTATTGATAGAGGGATATTCTTCTTTAGGGGTCATCGGCTGGCATTTGGGCATTTTGGCGCTTTTCTACTGTAATAATTTTCTGAATATTCTTTTGAACAATAAGGATAGTGTACTCATTCCTTTGGCCATAGTCTTTGCCGTACTAGGGGTTTCGCAATACTACGGATTTTTTGATATCTCCCTATATACCGCACCCTTTTTTGATGCCCTATACGATTTACCGTGGATGGCCCTGCTGCCATGGGCTTTACTGGTCGGATTATATGCCGCAGCGTTCAGCTATTTCAAAAAACACATGTTTTTGGATGCCGGCCTTGCCCAAAAGCAGTCCGTCGCCAAGACCGAGGATTACACGTGGTTGGACCGCTTCGGAAACTTGGGCATCTTCCTAAAAAACGA
>JBATUY010000511.1:0-13539 GCA_049671465.1 Pricia sp.
AGTCTACCTGTTCCATAAACTTTACGGCCGCTTCCTTATCTGAGGTCATTATCGTAGTGGAATGCCCTCCCGAAAAGGTATTTATTTTTTCGATGGCGGCATCCAATCCATCGACCGTGCCGATGCAGCATTTCATGGCCAGGAATTCTTCTTGCCAGACAGATTCATCTTTAATAATTGACCTGTCCTTTAGTATAGCTCCTGTTTCTTCATCCACCAAAATGCTAACGCCGTTTTCGGTCAAAAAGGAATCCAGTTGCTTTACTTTTTCCGGATAATCGGGTAGGGCACTGTCCACCAATATTTTATCCAAAGCATTGCAGGCCGATATTTTTTGGGTCTTGGCGTTGAGAATGACCTCAAGGCTTTTTTGCCAGTCCGCCTTTTTATCCACATACAAAAAATTGTTGCCCCGGCCGCTGACCAGCACGGCACATTGGGCGTGTTCTTTGACAAAAGCGATCAGTCGTTCACCACCGCGAGGTACAATCAGATCCAGTTTTTCAGGGGGATTTTTCAAAAATGCTTGGGTTTCCGTCCGGTTCATGGTCAACAGGCGAATCCAACTGGTATCGAGTCCGTTTTCTTGCAGCGCTTGGTGCCAGCAAGCCTCAAGGACTTGATTACTGTGATACGCCTCTTTTCCGCCCTTCAACAGAATTTTATTGTTCGCCTTGAACGCCAATACCGCCGCTTCGATAGTCACATCGGGGCGCGATTCATAGATAATCATAATGGTGCCAAAGGGGGCGGTCTTGTTCTTGATTTCAAGTCCGTTCTCCAAGGTTCTATCCGATTTGATTTTTCCTACGGGATCATCTTGTCCCATAACCTCCTTGACCGATGCAATCATGCCGTCGATCTTTTTGTCGGTGACCACAAGACGATCATAGAGCGCTTGGTCATCTTTCTCAAAAAGCTCGCAATCTTTTTTGTTCGCTTCCAAGATTTTATTTCGGTCTTTATCTAAAATCGAAATCATCGATTTCAGTACTTTGTTTTTTATATCAATATTCAGTAATTCCATTTGAAATGAATTTTTAAAATTAAATTCTTGTTCGAGATTTTCACGGGGCTATTCGGCTTTGATGCTCAATAATTGGTTTCATCCAAAAATCCCAGACCAGAAAACCCAAATCCCAGACTGCAAATCTAAATTCTCAAATTCCAAATCTAAATTCCCAAATCTGAAATACCGAACCCCAAATCTCAGGTCTTGAACCACAACCTTATATCTTTTAAGCCATTATCCGGGTACCTACATTTTTGCCTTCTACGATATCGAGAATAATATTATCCTTTTTACCATTGGCAATAAAGGTCGGGATGTTTTTTGCAGCGGTCTGCTTGGCGATGTTGAGTTTTGAGCCCATACCACCTCTACCTTCGGCCTCACCTTTTTTGACTTCCGCTACGTATTTCTCCACATTTTCGTCGACGCCGACGTTCTCTATGACTTCGGTATGCTCGTCGTCGGGGTGGCCCGTGTAAAGGCCATCGATATCGGTAAGGATGATAAATTTATCAGCCTTTATCAATTCTGCGACCAAACTTGCCAGTTCATCGTTATCGGAGAACATCGAATTGGTCACCGAAACCGCATCGTCTTCATTGGCGATAGGCACAATGCCTTCCGACATCAATCCCTCGTAACAATTGATCATGTTTTCACGGTGAATACCCGGGTTAAAATCCCGTTTAGTGGCAAGCACTTGGGCACATTTCATCCCATAATCACGGAAAATATTGTAATAAAGCCGCATCATACGGGGCTGTCCCGTTGCCGAATACACCTGCCTGCGAACGGTCTTGTCCGTAATTTTACAATCGCCCATGACCTCCATGCCTGCGATGACAGAACCTGAGGAGACCAATACCACCATGATGTCGTTCTCGTAAAGTTCGGCAATCTGTTTTACTAATTTCTTTAAAATAGGCCGAACGATGCGATTGTCTTTATTGGTCATCACGTTCGTACCCACTTTGATAACTACTCTTTGTTTGTACATATTATTTCTCTTTTCCTAGTTCAATGGCCCGGTTAAAAGCTGCATAGGCCGCTTCTTCGATCAGTTCCTTAACGTTGTTGTCGTCCATAGAGTCTAAGGCCGCACGGGTGGTGCCCCCTTTCGAGGCCACCTTGTCCATCCACGAATTGGGGGAAAGATCGGATTGGTTGAACAATTCGACCGCCCCGGCAAAAGTCTGGCTGACCAATACTTTGGAGTCGTTTTTAGAAAAGCCCATTTTCAATGCGGCTTCCATCATGCTGTGCATAAAGTAAAAAACATAGGCCGGCCCGCTTCCGGAAATTCCTGTAGAAGCATCGATATAATTCTCCGATTGCACCCGTATGGATTTTCCGGTAGTATCCAAAAGATTTTCAACGGTCAATAATTCGACACGGCTCACTTCGTCTGCAGCGATATAAGAGGTAATTCCCTTTCCGACCTGGGCGGGTAGATTGGGCATGGCCCGCACGATTTTGTGGATTCCCAGCGCTTCTTTCATCCCCTGTATCGTAATACCCGCCATAATCGAGATAATGATTTGCCCCGGATTGATAAGCGATTTCATTTTCCCAAAAAGGTCTGCGCTATGATAAGGTTTTACCGCGATAAAAACCAAATCGGCCTGCGGCAGGCAATCTTTCATATCGTTGAAAACATCAAAATGCGATATTTTTTCAAGAGAGAGGATTTTCTCGGCGGAATTGTCCAAAATCATCACGTTCCTTTTATTGAGCAATTTTGATTTTGACATGGCCTGGGCATACGTCAATCCCATGTTACCTGCACCGATTACTAATACTTTCATTTTAAATTATTTTAGGCTTGTTATTTATTTTGACCTTTATGGCACAATAACCGTACGGAAGCGGTGAGGTTGTGGATAAAGTTGGATGTTTTTTGACATTAAACCGTCCAAGACTACAACCAATACGCTCTCAGGCCCTATGGATAGGTTGTTGAGGGATGTTTAGCTTCTTCAAAAAGCGAGTAACGGTAATTTGTTGGATAGTTTGTTCGCAAAGAGCACCCTGAAATATTGTCGAATTCGGACTGCAATAGTGTCAGGATGGGGATGTTTTTTGGACACTTTCAAAATTTGCGCTCCCATCAAATTGTCCTGAACTCTATTTGGCCAATCGTTTTTTCATTCTTAAAAAACCGATGATAAAACAGGTGTACATAAATACTATAAGAAAGAAATGTACATGCCTTATAAAGTACATCTCATTTTGGCCACTCAGTTCGTTTTGGTAGCGCAATACTTTTATGGGTATATAGCCGATGTGATAGAAAAGCAATCCGATTGCAATCCAAAACAGCACATTGTCCTTTAAATTTTGCGTATTGCTCGCCACCTGTTCCTTAAGGTAAAAAAGAACAGAAATAATCAACATAATCGCCCCTACGAAAAAGATTAGGTATTGATACTGATCGTAAATATTTTGAAAGAATGGGTTTATAATACAAGTTGCCAAGAAAAGTATACCACCATATTTAATGAGAGTTTTAAATCTAGAATTCTCTACGTAGAATCTATATAAATACAAAAAATATGTAAAAAACAGAACGTTGTATATGGTATAAATTATAATGTAATTATCTGAATAGAGGTTGTTGAATGCAAGACTAAAGGCATCATATTTATAAATTAAATCTCCAAGTAGCTCATTGAACAGGGTATATAGGATTAAAATCGGAAAATATTTGAGTGAAGTCTCAAAATATTTGGGGTAACGCAGCATTGCAATTACAAAGGTTACCCCGTAGATGAGTAAAAAGGTATTGTCAATTAGTGTGTCGATAGCCTTTAATATTTAACTTAAGTCTAGCTGTAATTATTTTGGAGGTCTTAAGCCAAATTCATTTCCTGCAAGACTCTGCTCGTTTTGTGGTGGAAGGGGAGCATTAGAAGTATTTAACGACGAATTAAGAGAAAAAGATGCTTCGGACTTGGCTTTACCACCGAACGTATCTTCGTTGGCAACAAGTTGTTCATCTAACAAAAAAGCTTTTCGTTGCCCGTCCTTACTGTCATCTGCAGTAAAAAAAGCAAATTCTTCCTGGCCTGTATTCACAGTGGGGATAAATACCAAGGTATTGCGTCGCGGTTCCTTGACTGGTCTGCCTACATCAAAGCTATCCTTATTGGGGTAGTTAGCAAAATAGAAGCGAAGGGTAGAAATTTTGACATTTGCCTTTGCGGCTTCTTGCTCAATAAAGGCCATGTATTTCTTAAGGGATTCATAATCGTAGAAACTGTATCGTGTTGGTTGAAATCCCTTACCAGCTTGTAGGGCCATCCGCTTTTGTTCAGCTGCTTTTCTGAGCTCATCTTTTTTATATTGTCCCTTCGGGTCTTGATTGTCTGAATCTTTATCTTGGTCTAGACTATCCAACTCATTCTCAAAATCACGGATCAATCCTACACGACGCTCAGAATATGTGTCATATAGTTCTTTGGCCTGTTCGACAGGGATAATTATATCCTTTACGTCTTTTTCGGTAATAACGGCTTCAGGTTCAAGAGTTTCACATCCCTCACAACCCACAACGCCGATTAACAGAATAAGAGCAACACCAAATTTCAATACGAATTTCCGAACATTTTTCATGACATACAGTTTTTACGGTTAGAATTTTAACATGTAATAACTGCCTGCGGGGGATGGGCAGGGTCGGGGGAATACTTAAAAGTGGGGGAAGTTGTATTAAATATGACCTAAAGATATCCGAAAATTTGGATACTTCACAATAAATTATAAATAAATCCTCTCAATAAAAAAATCCCAAATCCTAACATCAGTTTTAGGATTTGGGATTTTTGAAATTGTGATCCGTGGCTGAACGCGAAACCGACAGGCGGTATACAGCGTATCGCAACGGCTATACTATTGATTCATCGTCAACAAGAATTCCTCATTGTTTTTCGTCTGTTTGATACGCTGCTCAATAAACTCCATGGCCTCGACAGGGTTCATGTCCGCCAAGTATTTGCGGAGAATCCACATGCGTTGAATGGTGTTATCGTCCAACAATAGGTCATCACGTCTTGTACTTGAAGAAGTAAGGTCGATGGCAGGGAAAATTCTACGGTTCGAAATCTTACGGTCGAGCTGTAGTTCCATGTTACCGGTTCCCTTGAATTCTTCGAAGATAACTTCGTCCATTTTAGATCCGGTATCGGTCAATGCCGTGGCGATTATCGATAGCGAACCTCCGCCTTCGATGTTACGGGCAGCGCCAAAGAAACGTTTGGGTTTGTGCAGCGCATTGGCGTCTACACCACCACTCAATACTTTTCCGGATGGGGGCTGAACCGTATTGTATGCTCTTGCCAAACGGGTGATGGAATCTAAAAGAATGACCACATCATGGCCACATTCTACCAGTCGCTTCGCTTTTTCAAGGACGATATTGGCGACGCGTACATGTTCGGTGGGTTCTTTGTCAAAGGTCGAGGCCACTACCTCGCCCTGTACGTTTCGTTGCATATCGGTTACCTCTTCCGGACGTTCATCGATCAATAGAATAATTTGGAACACCTCTGGGTGGTTGGCCGAAATAGCATTGGCAACGGCCTTCAGCAACATGGTTTTACCCGTTTTTGGCTGGGAAACGATCATACCCCTTTGGCCCTTTCCGATGGGGGCGAACAAATCGATGATGCGGGTAGATAGATTGCTCTGTCGGTCGGCAAGATTGAACTTTTCTTGAGGAAACAAAGGGGTCAAATGCTCAAAGGATACACGGTCGCGCACGATTTGCGGATCGATACCGTTGATTTTGTTGACCTTGATCAGCGGAAAATACTTTTCACCTTCTTTTGGCGGGCGAACGTTGCCCAATACCGTGTCTCCCGTTTTTAGTCCGAATAGACGGATTTGCGATTGCGATACATAAATATCATCAGGGGAGGAGAGGTAGTTGTAATCCGAAGAACGCAGAAAACCGTAACCGTCTTGCATGATATCGAGCACGCCTTCGCTCTCGATGATGCTGTCGAATTCATATTCGGGTGCCTTATAGCGGTTCTTCAAGTCTTTATCGTAGTTGCTTTTATCGTAACTACTTTTTTGGTGCCTAGGATTTTTGTTGGGCGTATTTTGGTTCTTCTGGTTCGAACTGCTTTTCGCTTCTTTTTTCGAAGAGGGATTGGGCTTGGCGTTCTGGGGTCTTGGCCGAGGTTTCGGCGTTGTTTTTTTACGGGGATCGGAATCTTTAGACTCCTTATCCTTGGTATCTTTTGCGTTATCCGAAGTGTCGGAGGAGGTTTCGTTCGAGCTGTCCTTGCTATCCTTGGCAGCTTTCGCCCTTGGTGCCCTTGGTTTCGGTTTCGCCCTTGGCTTCGGTTTGGGCTTATCCTCTTTATCGGATGTTTCCGTCGAGGCGACTTCCGAAACGACCTTTGGGTTAGCGGCCTGTAGGTCTAAAATTTGGTAGACCAGATCCAATTTTTTTTGCGTTCTGTATTTGGGTACATTAAGGCTTTTAGCTATTTCCTGAAGCTCAGGCAGCTTTTTTGCTTTTAAATCTGAAATTTCAAACATTAAGTATGATATAAATTAGGTATCTATTAAGAACAGTAAGAAGTGTATAAATGTTGAATGTTATTCGGGAAAGAATTCCGCTGAGGCAAGTAATATGATTAATAACGAAACAATATTACAAATTATTTTCAATACAACCTCGTTTTTTTTCAAAAAGCCTGTATTTTTGACAGCCGAAACCATTTTTAGAGAATGATTCAAAGAATTCAGACCGTTTATTTGTTTTTTGTGATGCTCGTTTCCGGCCTGTTGCCTTTTTGGGTGAACCTGTGGTCCGACCCTAACGGAAATGTCATTTTCGCGAAAAATGACATTATCATATCGAGCGCATTTTATGTATCGGCCCTTTTGGCCCTGGTCGCCATAGTGATATACAAGAAAAGAAAAAACCAGTTTGTGCTCAACAGACTGAACATGATATTGAACCTTTTTTTATTGGGATTTTTCGTTTACCGCTCACTAAATCTATCTGGAGAGGCCTTGGTCTCTGAGAAGGGTATTGGGATGTCGATTCCTGTTATTTCTATCGTTTTGTTGGTCCTTGCCAATAGGGCCATCAAGAAGGATGAAGATCTCGTGAAATCTGTGGATCGGTTGCGATAAGACCAACATCTGCTTAGTAGTATAAGTGTGTAAGGCCTTGATGGAAGCATCAGGGCCTTTTTTTTGGATGCAAACGCCCTAAATAGTGCCCCAAAAGGATGTATGTATTATGGTAGGATATTTTTCAATACATTTATCCAAAGTAAAAATAAACACATGCAAAAGCCCAATAAACGCCTAGAAAATCAAACCTGTATCATTACCGGATCGAGTTCAGGAATTGGTAAGGCCGTTGCCAAGGCCATGGGCACCGAGGGCGCGAATATCGTGGTCAATTATCACAGTGGTAAGGAAGAAGCGGAAGAGGTCGCCGATTGGATACATAAAAATTCGGATTGTGGCGAGGCCATTGTTTTCAAATGTGATGTAAGTAAAGAGAATGATGTGCAGGCGATGTTCAAAAAGACCATATCCCATTTCGGCACCGTAGACGTCTGTGTGGCAAATGCGGGCATACAAATCGATCACCCCTTACACCAAATGCCGTTGGATGCCTGGCAGAAGGTAATGGATGTAAACCTTACGGGACAGTTTTTGTGCGCCCGGGCATCCATCCAGGAGTTTTTACGAAGGGGCATGCGCGAGGAGGTATCCAAATCCTTAGGAAAAATCATTCACATGAGTTCCGTACACGAGGTCATCCCATGGGCCGGCCACGCCAATTATGCCGCGACCAAAGGGGCACTGATCATGTTGATGCAAAGTATCTGTCAAGAATACGGACACCATAAAATACGCTGTAACAGCATCGGGCCGGGCGCCGTGAAAACGGACATCAATAAAGACGTATGGAGCTCCGATGAAGGCCGCGAAGGTATGCTGAAACTGATTCCCTATAAACGCATCGGCGTACCCGAGGATATCGGTAGCGTGGCTAGCTGGTTGGCATCCGATGAATCGGAATACATCAATGGCACCACTATTTTTGTAGATGGGGGAATGACCTGCTACCCGGGTTTTACGACCAATGGGTAACGTCTGGGCCATTCCTGTCAAGAACAAGAAACAATTATCGAACCCATAACGGACACCATCATCTAACACGAAAACATGAAAAGTATATTGAAAGCCTTATTGGCTGGTTGGGGCGCCAAAAAACTGAGCGGTGGTAAATGTGGCTGTTTTGCCATTTTTGCCTTTATTATTCTGTATTGGTTATTGGGGTATGTCATCAACTAAACCGCAATAGGTCAAGACCTTATAGGTTTCTTTGAAATGTTAAAATTTCATTGGAAATTATTGGTTTTAATCAGATTATGGTGCATCTTGCAGTATCATAAATGAGTGGTCTATTTTATATAGATACCTTGTATATGTAGGTTGTGTAGTTTTATTAACGAGAACACATAACTAACCTGGGGGAACGTCGTGGGGTCGTTCCCCCTTTTTTATTTAAGCTCCCCACGTTTGCCCAGTTCTATGATCTCCAGATTTTTAATATCCTTTTCTTCTATTGTAAACCTGAGCATCGTTCGCACCTGATGAAACCCGTGCTTACCGCAGGCTCCAGGATTCATGTGCAAGACGCCTAACTTCTTGTCCCACATCACTTTTAAGATATGCGAATGCCCACAGATGTAGAGCTTGGGGCGCTTTTCGGCAATCAAGGCCTTGGTGCGGGCATTGTATTTCGGGGGATAGCCTCCGATATGGGTCATCAGCACATCGACCTCTTCACATCTGAACCTGTTGTTCAACGGAAATTCCATTTGAACATTCGTATCATCGATATTCCCGTAAACCGCGCGAACCGGTTTTATTTGGGCGAGGGCATCTGTCACGGCCAAGCTTCCGATATCGCCGGCATGCCATACCTCATCGGCTTGACGGGCATATTTGAGGATGCTTTCGTCAATGTAGGAATGGGTGTCGGAGAGGAGGAGAATTTTAGTCACTTTTGAGATATGGATTTTAACTGGAGTGGATTTTAAGGCGTTGTCTTGCTATAATTAGGTTTAAGATTCTATACTGTCTTGGCAGATTCCAAATATAAAATGCCCAAATTAGGGAATATCGAACCTTGTTTTGCCACAGTAAGGTTTGAAGCGAGCTATAGCAGGAACCGGGATTTGAATCAGAGTTTACCAACAAAAAAAGTTTGAGAAGTTGAATCATGGTGGTTATATCTTAGGTTTTTCTTCCGGTAAGCTCCAAATAAGTCCGATTTGAACGATCTTCAGTATCTTTGACTTTCCGCAAAACTAAAGAATCCCATTGAGATACTTCATCCAATTTTCCTACTTCGGAAAACCCTATCACGGGTGGCAGAAACAGCCCAATGCCATTACCGTACAGCAGGTATTGGACGCGGCCTTGTCCACACTTTTGAGGCATCCCATCGAAACGCTAGGGGCGGGGCGTACCGATACGGGCGTGCACGCCAAACAGATGTTCGCCCATTTCGAGACGGAGGAAATCTCCGAAGAAACCAATCTCGTATACCGTTTGAACGCTCTGCTTCCGGAAGCGATTGCAGTTCAGCAGATTTACGAAGTTTCCGACGACGCACATGCCCGGTTCGATGCCGTCAAAAGAACCTATGAATATTGGGTGGTTCAAAGTAAAAATCCTTTTCATTCCGATTTTGCGCACTATGTAAAACATCCCCTCAATATTGCGGATATGAACGAGGCGGCAGCGATTTTGTTGGCCTACGAAGACTTTGAGTGTTTTTCAAAATCGAACACCGATGTCAAGACCTATCGCTGTGCTATCACAAAGGCCATTTGGGAAGTTAAAGACGACAAACTTGTGTTTACCATTACGGCCGACCGTTTTTTGCGCAATATGGTGCGTGCCATTGTCGGCACCTTGCTCGAGGTCGGGCAGGGCAAACGCACCGTCGACGATGTTAAAAGGATCGTAAATAGCAAAGACCGGTCTGAAGCCGGCCCATCGGTACCCGCAAAAGGTTTATATTTGACATCGGTTTTGTACCCCGGAAATATTTTGAGAGGGCCGGGAAAATTTGACATTAAAAATGGATAACAAAGATTCTGGAAAAGCATTCGACCTCGGACTTTTCAATCGCTTGTTGGAAAAGACACGTCCGTATCGACTGACCTTTTATGGGGTGGCCCTTGCGGCGATTTTGCTGTCCGTCTTTGCGGTGCTTACACCTATTATTTTACAGCAAATTATCGATGATGCGATTAAGCAGGCCAATGCCGACCGGCTCCTATTTCTCACCTTGGCGATGCTGGGTGTGCTCTTGGGGCAGGTCGTCAGCCAATTGGGCTTCAATTATTACGCTAACTGGCTCGGCGAATCGGTAATAAAGGATATTCGCGTCAATTTGTTTCAGCATATGCTCGGTTTCCGCATGAAGTATTTTGACAAATCGTCTTTGGGCGTACTTGTCACCCGAGCCGTGGCCGATATGCAGCGCATTGGCGAAATTTTCAGTCAGGGATTCTTTCAGATTGTGGCCGATTTGCTCAAGATGTTCGTTGCCGCCGGCGTTATGCTCTACATGAACTGGAAGTTGGCCTTGATCGTATTTGTATTGCTTCCTATAATTATGTACGCGACCCGACAGTTCCAGAAGGCAATGAAAGTTGCCTTTACGGAGGTCAGGGCGCAGGTATCCAACTTAAATTCCTTCGTACAGGAGCGCATTACCGGTATGAAAATCGTTCAATTGTTCACCCGGGAGAAGATTGAGAGTGACAAGTTTCGCGATATCAACGAAAAGCATCAAAATGCATGGCTGAAAACAGTGTGGTACAATTCCATCTTTTTTCCCATCGCCGAAATCGTGTCTTCCATAGCTGTGGGACTCATTGTATGGTACGGAGGCCTCTTGAACGTGACCGATATGTCACGGGAAGATTTCGGAACCATTTTCGCCTTTATTTTGCTGATCGACATGCTTTTCCGGCCTTTGCGCCAAATTGCCGATAAGTTCAATACCCTACAGATGGGCATGGTGGCCGCCAACCGGGTCTTTCGTATTTTGGATACCGATAGCAATATTCAAGATGTCGGAACCATCGATAAAGCTGAGGTGCAGGGCAACATTAAATTTACCGATGTCCGTTTTGGATATTTGGAGGATGAGGAAGTGCTGCACGGCATATCCTTCGAAGTACAAAAAGGGGAGACCGTTGCGATAGTAGGAGCCACAGGGGCCGGAAAATCAACCATTATCAACCTGCTCAGCCGGTTTTACGAAATCAATTCCGGGTGCATCGAAGTAGACGGCATCGATATTAAAGACTTTAAATTGACCTCTTTGCGCTCACATATCGCCGTAGTTTTACAGGATGTCTTTCTTTTTGCGGATACAATCGCAAACAATATTTCCTTAAAAGACCCTTCGATTACCGTAGAAGATATTCAAACCGCCGCCAAGGAAATTCTCGTCGACGAATTCATCACCAGTCTTCCCGGCGGATACGAATATAATGTCAAGGAAAGGGGCTCGATGCTCTCAAGCGGACAGCGGCAGTTGATTGCCTTTTTACGGGCCTACGTCAGCAATCCCAGTATTTTAGTTTTGGATGAGGCGACGTCTTCCGTTGACACCTACTCCGAACAACTCATACAACGGGCCACCGAAAAAATCACCGAGGGCCGTACCTCTATCATCATTGCCCACCGCTTGGCCACCATCAAAAAAGCCGATCGAATCATCGTTATGGACGCCGGAAAAATTGTCGAAACCGGCACCCATAAAGAGCTGCTGAAGCAGGGCGGGTACTATAGTAATTTGTATGAGGCGCAGTTTTTGGAGGAGGAAGTGGCGTAGTATGAGGCGGTACGCTTATTTTTGAGTTATGAAGTCCTTCAGGTTAAATATTTCGGTAACTAGCAAAAGTTGCTAATCAATCAAATCTTCCTTTAAAATAGAAGTCAGTTCCTTCGGACCCTCATAGTCGACAAATTCCCCATTTTTGATATAGGATATATTGCCGGTTTCTTCGCTGACGACCAACACGAGGGCGTCTGTCTTTTCGCTGATGCCCACCGCGGCACGATGGCGAAGTCCGAAGCGAAGGGGGATGTTGCGTTCGTTCGATACAGGTAAAATGGCCCGTGTGGCGACGATATAATTATTTTGAATTATGGCCGCCCCATCGTGCAGCGTGCTGTTCTTGTAAAAAATACTTTCAATGATGGGTTGGTTCACCTCGATATACATCTGATCACCGGAGGACTTCACAAAATCCAGCGAATTGTTGCGTTCTATGACGATAATGGCTCCCGTTTTTGACATACTCATTTTCTCGCAGGCGGAAATAATGGCATCGACATTGACGCTGGGGCCGATACTGTCGGGTCGCAAAAATTTAAAATGTTTCAAAAAATTCCGTTTGTTGGCAAAATTGGTAGAGCCGACCATCAGCAGAAATTTTCGGATTTCTTGTTGAAACACGATAATTAGGGCGATAAGTCCGACTTGCATAAACCCGCCGACCATACTGCTGATCATCTCCATGTCGAGCAGTTCGGTCAGCTTCCAAAAGGCCCAAATGATGACGATACCGATAAAAATATTGATGGCGACGGAGCCGCGAACCAGTTTGTAGATGTAGTACAGAAGAATGGCGACCAAGATAATGTCGAGAACATCGGTAATCCTAAACTCCAGAAAATTGAGAAAATCCAATCGCAGCTGTTTTTTGTAAAATTAGGGAAAATTAATTTTGATTGCTGTGCGGTTCAAAGTTTGATATTGACTTCCTAACCGTTCAAAATCTTGGTCGTAGGTTTTACTATAAAAAACAAGGTGTGTATATTCTAACCTACATTAAGGTCGGGCAGACGTGCACAGGTTTAGGGTAAAATTAGCTTAGAACTATGAACTGATCGCTTGTATGGTCAGGGCGCATTTTCAAATAGTTTTTCGGCAAGCCTAACACATTCTACCGCTTCCTTGACATCGTGCACCCGTAAAATGTTGGCGCCGTTCATCAGCGCCACCATGTTGAGGGCCGTTGTGCCGTTCAACGCTTTTTCGGCAATCGTATCCAGCGTTTTATAGATCATCGATTTTCTGCTTACGCCCGCCAAGATGGGAAGGTCAAGATTTTGAAAAAGCGCAAGTCTGGATAATAGCTCAAAGTTTTGGGGCAAAGTTTTCGCGAACCCAAAGCCGGGATCCACGATGATATCATTGATGCCCAAGGCCCTAGCAGCAGCTATTCGCTCGGAAAAGTATTTTAAAATATCGACCAAGAGATTGTCATACTCCGTCAGCTCTTTCATGGTTTGAGGGGTGCCCCGCATATGCATCATGATAAAAGGTGCACTATGCTTTGCGATAGTCGGCAGCATATCATCGTCTAACCGACCCGCGGAAATATCGTTGATCATGGCCGCCCCGGCTTCCAGACACTTTTGTGCCACCCTATTTCGAAAGGTGTCTATGGACA
>JBATUY010000512.1:0-5871 GCA_049671465.1 Pricia sp.
ATATTTTTCTTGTCCATATGACTGGCTTAAGCACTATAATTTCTTGGCTACAAACAACTCTCCATAATAATAATTAGCAAGATGCCGATGATAGCGATATTGCGTTTGGTTTCGATTTTTTCCTTTAGAATCGAACGCGCACGAGCAAGGTTCGACTTCGAGGTGCCCGGGGAGGTGCCCAAAAATGCACCGATTTCTTTGTGGGTATATCCATCCAGAACATACATATTAAAGGTCAACCGGTATTTATTGGGCAGTTCTTGAATATAGCCCAGCAGGGTATCAAGTCCGATATCGGCATAGCTGGCCTCGACTTCCACCTCAGCCTCATCTTCAAAATTATCGGTGACCACTTTTAATTGTTGTTCCTTACGGTACTTTTGCATCACGGTGTTCACGGTAATGCGTTTGGCCCATCCTTCGAAAGATCCCTTTGCGGTGTATTGTCCGATTTTATCGAAAATGGTCATAAAACTGTCGTGTAGATTGTCTTCTGCCTCCGTTTTATTGCGCGAATATTTGAGGCAGGTACCGAACAATATCGGGGAATACTCCCTATATAATTGTTCTTGCGCCTTCCTATTGCCCTGTTTGCAGCTTTCGATGAGTGGTTCGAGACTCAAAATTATGGGTTGGATTACGTGCTGGTGCCCACTTCAAATATAATACCAAATTGATTTGAAAAAGTATTTGAAGGAGGGTCGTTACGGGGCTACTGATTTTGTCGTACAGGAACCTCGATTTCCAGAAATTCAGCCTCCCCGTTTTCATCGTCCCCTGCATAAAATCGAAAGATATAAGGTTTAGAGTACAGCACTTCAAACTGGAACCTATCTTGAATCGAGTCGTTCGTTACCGCGCAATCAGCCTCTTGGTCCAGAACGATACCTATAGGCGCTACGGTTCTGATATTGGTAGAATCGGTAAAGTCTCGACGCACATCGAAGGTTTCGGAAAACGTACACTCATCGGGCCGCAACAATTTTACATCAATGGTATAGACCCTTCCCAAATCGAAAGTGTCCGGCAAACTTGCACTTAGCGTCTCTAAAGTGACGTATTCAAAATTCGTCTGATCATCATCAAGGCTGCAAGAGAGTGAAACCAGGGCCATGATGATTACGCATAAAAATATGGGTGTTCTTTTCATAATACTAGTTCTTTCTTAGTAGATGAGCGAATATCGATAGGGTTGCGTCGACAGGCGAATATTTTAAGTAAAGATTATAGTATGCTTAAATAAAAAGGCACAGCGCCATTTAAGGGTGCTGTGCCTATAATTTTTCGATATAGTTTCTGGTACTGACGATGCGATTTTGTATACCAAGGGCGACGCTTTCCTCAATGAGCCTTTACCATTACCTAGTGGACAGCCCAAAGCAGCCGTTCCATGGGATGATCATTCTTTCAATGCTCCGATGGCATCGCGTATTTTACCGTCCAATTCTTCGAAGAGCTCGGGGTTGTCCAATAAAAGACTTTTCACGGCATCTCTACCCTGGCCGAGTTTAGTATCGCCGTAGCTAAACCAAGAACCGCTCTTTTTAACGATTTCATATTCGACACCCAAATCAACAATTTCGCCTACTTTCGAAACGCCTTGTCCGTACATAATATCAAATTCGGCCGTTCTGAACGGTGGTGCTACTTTGTTCTTGACTACTTTGACTCTAGTTTTGTTTCCTTTGACGTTGCCGTCGGTATCTTTTATCTGTGTAGAACGACGAATATCTAAACGTACGGAACAATAGAATTTAAGGGCATTACCACCGGTCGTCGTCTCCGGATTACCGAACATCACGCCTATTTTTTCCCGTAACTGGTTGATAAATATAACCGTACATTTCGTCTTACTGATCGATCCGGTCAGTTTCCGCAGGGCTTGAGACATCAATCGGGCGTGAAGGCCCATTTTAGAGTCCCCCATCTCACCTTCGATCTCGCTTTTCGGGGTCAGCGCGGCAACAGAATCAATAACTACGATATCGATAGCGCCGGAACGAATCAGGTTATCGGCGATTTCCAAAGCCTGCTCCCCGTTATCGGGCTGTGAAATTATCAAGTTATCGATATCAACACCTAAATTCTGAGCGTAATACCGGTCAAAAGCATGTTCCGCATCGATAAAGGCCGCTATACCACCCGCTTTTTGCGCTTCGGCCATGGCATGCAAGGTCAAGGTCGTTTTACCGGATGATTCTGGACCGTAGATTTCGATTACACGTCCCCGTGGATAACCACCCACCCCGAGGGCGATATCAAGCCCCAAAGAACCGGACGGAATCGCCTCAACATCTTCAACCACACTGTCGCCCATTTTCATTACGGCGCCTTTACCGTAGGTCTTGTCAAGCTTGTCAAGGGTTAGTTTTAGCGCTTTCAGTTTTGCTTCTTTTTCGGAACTCATATCTTTTGTTTTGGACATTAACTATTGCGATTTTTATGTATAAAGGGAATTTTTTCGAGGGTCGCTAATTTACTATTTCTTTTTACAATTCTTCCCCATCGGGATAGAAAATCTGTGCGTTAATTCGTTCAAAGTGATTATAATCCGGTCGTAGCGCATCCTATCCTTTCGAAATACATCCAATCTGATAGCAATCGAGACGTTAACTACCTGAAATAGTAGCAATCGACTATATTTGCATCCTCAAATATTCTTTAACTTACGATTCGTATAGCATGCAACTGTACAATACCTTAAGTGCGAAGGAAAGAAAATCGCTTATCGAGGCCGCCGAGCAAGAGCGCCTAACCATTTCTTTCTACCAATACGCACATATCGAAGACCCTCAAGCCTTCAGGGATGCCCTCTTTATTCGTTGGAACAATCTCGATGTACTCGGTCGAATTTACGTCGCCCATGAGGGCATCAACGCCCAACTATCGCTGCCCGCGGAAAATTTCGAGCCTTTCAAGACCCATTTAGACGGTATTTCGTTTTTGGAAAACGTACGCCTGAACATTGCCATCGAGCACGATAACCTGTCCTTTTTGAAATTGAAGGTGAAAGTGCGCCCTAAAATTGTGGCAGACGGGCTAAACGATGCGACGTTCGATGTGACCGATAAGGGCATTCACGTGAACGCCGAAGAATTCAACCAACTGATCGACGACCCCGATACGGTCTTGGTCGATATGCGCAACCACTACGAAAGCGAAATCGGACATTTTAAGAACGCCATTACCCCCGATGTGGATACCTTCCGCGATTCTTTGGATATCATTGAAAAGGATTTGGCGGACCATAAAGAGGATAAAAAACTGGTCATGTACTGTACCGGCGGCATTCGCTGTGAAAAAGCGAGCGCTTATTATAAGCACAAAGGTTTTAAACAGGTATACCAACTTGAGGGAGGCATCATCGACTACGCCAGGCAGGTCGAAAAGAGGAAACTGGAAAATAAATTTATAGGAAAGAATTTCGTCTTTGACGACCGCCGCAGCGAACGCATTACCGATGATGTCATCGCCCACTGCCACCAATGCGGCGAAGCCTGCGACACCCATACCAATTGTGCCAACAAGGCCTGTAACCTTCTCTTCATTCAATGCGAAATATGCGCGGCGAAAACCGACAATTGCTGTTCGGATACCTGCCAAGAGGTCTTTAATATGAGCTTTGAAGAGCAAAAGGCATTGCGAATGGGCAAAGGCAACAGCAACAAAATCTTTAAAAAGGGGCGGTCGGATGTTCTGAAGTTTAAGAATTAAGGTGATACATCCATCAGCTGAATCTTTTGAGCAGCAACGAAGGCACCAATTACCGTTGAGTTCATATCAAGCGTAAATCTTAGGGATAATTACACCTGTTTAAAAAACTGCGGCAAATCTGAAACCTTTTTCATATTTGGCTTACGTAAAAGCAGTTCCTGAATTTCTACTGGTATATACTAATCAATGCAGCCGCTATAAATTTACATCCTATTAAAAATTCGCTACCTTTACCTTTAAGTAAATACGAACCTTATCGCAAAAAACCGAACGGTATTTTGCGACCAAGATATAACATATGAGCTGTAGCAGTTGTTCGACCGGTAAGGACGGACAACCTCGTGGATGCAAGAATAACGGAACTTGTGGTACCGATGGTTGTAATAAATTAACGGTCTTTGATTGGCTTTCGAACATGTCGCTCCCCAACGGGGCCAAGCCGTTCGATTGCGTAGAAGTACGATTTAAGAACAGTAGAAAAGAATTTTTTAGAAATACCGAAAATCTTTCCCTTTCCATTGGCGATATCGTCGCTACCGAGGCCCAATCGGGGTATGATATCGGTATGGTTACCTTGGTCGGCGAACTGGTCAAGGTGCAGATGAAGCGCAAAAAGGTCAATATTAACGGCGATGAGGTACTAAAAATATACCGAAAGGCATCTCAAAACGACATTGATAAATGGCAGAAATGCCGCGATAGGGAAGAAGAGATTAAAAAACGGGCCCGAGAAATCGCAATCATTCTCAACCTACAAATGAAAATCTCCGACGTGGAATTTCAGGGTGATGGGTCAAAAGCCACTTTTTATTATACGGCCGAAGACCGCGTCGATTTTCGGCAATTGATCAAAGATATGGCCAAGGCGTTCGGCATCCGTATCGAGATGCGGCAAATCGGCTATCGGCAAGAAGCCCAGCGCTTGGGCGGTATCGGTACTTGTGGCCGGGAACTCTGTTGCTCGACCTGGCTGACCGATTTCAGGTCGGTGTCCACCTCTGCGGCACGGTACCAGCAACTGTCCTTGAATCCTCAAAAATTGGCCGGACAATGTGGTAAGCTCAAATGCTGTCTGAACTATGAATTGGACACCTATTTGGAGGCCCTAAAGGATTTTCCATCCAACGACACCAAACTGTACACGGAAAAAGGACTCGCATTCTGCCAAAAAACGGATATTTTCAAGGGTATTCTTTGGTTCTCTTATCGTGACGATGCCTCGAACTGGCATGAGCTCACCAAAGATCAGGTGAAGGAAATCTTGGAAAAGAATAAAAAGAAAGAAAAAGTTGCCAGTCTTGAGGAATATACTGTCACTAATTTCGTTAAGGAAGAAAAGGTTTTCGAGAACGTGGTCGGCCAAGATAGCCTAACACGATTTGATCGCCCTAAAAAATCGAAAAGCCGTAACAGGAATAGAAACAGGAAGAAAGGTAGCAAGCAAAAAGGAAGCCAATCGCGAAACAATAGCGGGGGAAATAAAGGTGGCACAACGAGTAGTAGCGGAAAAAACAGCGGTAGCACTACCAACAGCGGCAAAAAGTCGAACAATAACAGAAATAAAAGAAGAAGGCCTAAAAATGCGTAGCGTACTTTTGGTTCTAGTTTTGGTTATAGTACTATTTTCATGCAACGATGAACTGGTGCTCTCCGAATACCGGGCCACCGACGACGGGGCTTGGAACAAGGACGATATTATTGAATTTTCGTTTTCCGAGATGGACACCCTGCAACGGCACAACCTATTTATTACTGTTCGCAACGATGCTTCCTACCCGTACAGCAATCTGTTTTTGATCGCCGAATTGGAGGCGCCGACCGGAGTAACGGTCAAAGACACTTTACAATATCAAATGGCACTGCCCGACGGCACTTGGCTGGGGAAAGGTTTCGGTAGTATGAAAGAAAACAAGTTGTGGTATAAAGAGAACATCGTTTTTCCTACTTCAGGTGAATATAAAGTGCGGTTGGCACAGGCCATGCGAAAAAACGGTAGCGTTAATGGTGTAGTCAATTTGCAGGGTATAACCGATGTCGGATTTGAAATTGAAAAGAGTTTGGAGTGAGACGACAAGACCTTGGGACCTGGGACCTGGGACCTGGGACCTGGGACCTGGGACCTGAGACCTGAGACCTGAGACCTGAGACCTGAGACCT
>JBATUY010000513.1:0-5270 GCA_049671465.1 Pricia sp.
TATCCGACCTCATAAATGCCATCGGTCTTTTGATCGGGGGGCTTCTAATTCCGATTTTTGGCCTCATGTTGATCGGCGACGGCAATTTGGGCGCGGGACTGCGTATTTTGTGGGATACCAACCCGGAAAAATTTCAAATGCGTGGGGCCGTTGATTCCTCGATTCCGTTCGGTACCGTTTTCACGGGCATGATGTTGGCACAGATTTATTACTGGGGTACGAACCAGTCCATTTTGCAACGGGTTTTTGGCGCAAAAAGCGTTAAGGAAGGTCAAAAGGGGATGTTGTTGGCGGCCTTTGTCAAAGTGGTCATCCCCGTAATCGTCGTGCTGCCCGGCATTATTTCATGGCATGTTTTCGATGGGCAATTAGATAATCCCGATCAGGCCTACCCCGCCTTGGTCGCCAAAGTCTTACCGGCGGCGTTCACCGGTTTTTTCGCGGCAGTACTTTTCGGTGCCGTCTTGAGCTCTTTCAACAGTCTTCTGAACAGTAGCGCGACACTCTTCGGTTTCGATCTTTATAAGATGTACTTTAAAAAAGACGCCTCGGATAATGAAACCGTAAAAGCAGGCAAAATTTTCGGTCTTGCCCTTGGCCTCATTTCTATGGGTATTGCACCTTTTATAGCCTTTGCACCAGACGGCCTGTTCAGTTACATCCAACAATCATTGGGTAGCCTGAGCGTACCGATACTGGCCGTCGTTATGACCGGGGTACTGACCAAAAAGGTACCCGCCATAGGTGCCAAGGTCGTCATGGTCGGTGGAGTAATCCTATATTTGACCAGCTTACTTTTTTAGAGCCATATTTCAGGGAGACCGCTCTTTCCCTGGCCCAATCGCAAGGTATAACCGATGTGAAGGCTCTGAGTATCATCAAAGCGGAAGCCTATCCCCATTATTTGCACGTCATGGGCATTCTCTTCGTGTTCAATATCGTGGTCATGCTTATATTCGGTAAACTAAGGCCTCGTGCCGAAGGCATAGAAGATGCGGACACCGATGTCATAGACATTACCACCTGGAAATATGCCTTCGTAACAGGTGCCATTATTACGGTACTGGTCTTTAGCACGTACTTTATCTTCTCTTAGCAATCTTAAAGAATTCAGCGTTACATGAAAAAAATATGGTGGAAAGAAAGTGTGGTATATCAAATTTATCCCCGATCGTTCAGAGACACTACCGGAAACGGAATAGGTGATATCGATGGTATCGTTGAAAAACTGGACTATATAAAGTCACTTGGCGTAGATGTTATCTGGTTATGTCCGGTCTACGAATCCCCAAACGACGACAACGGCTATGATATAAGTAATTACAGAAAAATCTCCGAAGACTTTGGGGGTCAGCCGGCTTTTGATGCCTTGTTGCGGAAGATGCACGATAAAGGACTGAAATTGGTCATGGACTTGGTCGCAAACCATACTTCGGACGAGCATTATTGGTTTACGGAATCAAAGAAATCGCGAGACAATCCCTATCGCGATTATTATATTTGGAAGGATGGAAAGAATGGGGCACCACCTACCAATTGGGAATCTTTCTTCAATGGTAGCACTTGGGAATTTGATGACGTGACCCAGCAATACTATTTGCATTATTTCACGAAAAAACAACCGGACCTAAACTGGGATAATCCGAAGGTACGCAAAGAAATTTTTGACATTCTTGAATATTGGTTTGAAAAGGGCGTAGACGGTTTTCGGATGGATGTCATCTCCTTGATATCAAAACGTGCCGATTACCAAGATTCCGAATACGAAAAACTTCAAGATACCATTGTAAACTACTACGCAAACGGACCCAAAATTCACGAATATTTGCATGAAATGAACCGCGAAGTACTTAGCAAATATGACATCATGACCGTAGGGGAAGGCCCCGGTATCGATCTTAAGAACGGACCGCTATACGTAGACGCCGCCCGCCAAGAGCTGGACATGGTCTTTCATTTCGACCACATGTTCATTGATTGCGGGCCCGGGGGAAAATACGACCCGGTACCCTTCGATCTCAAGACCTTTAAAACCGTTTTCAATCAATGGGATGCCGCCCTCAAGGACAAAGGCTGGGGAAGTATTTTCTTGGGCAACCATGATTTCAGTAGAATGGTCTCCCGTTTTGGGAATGACGGAGAATATCGTGAAGCATCCGCCAAGTTACTAGCGGCCCTTTTATTGACCATGAGGGGAACGGTATACATCTATCAGGGCGACGAAATAGGTATGACCAATGTCGCTTATGATAGTATCGAAGAATACAACGACGTCGAGACCCTAAATGCCTGGAAAGCGGCCGAAGAGGCCGGCCAGAATATGGACGAATTTTTGGATATTGTACATTCACAGAGCAGGGACAACGCTAGAACACCCATGCAGTGGAATTCAGAAGCTAATGCGGGTTTCAGCACGGTAAGACCGTGGCTTGGCGTAAACAAGAATTACCCTAAAATCAATGTTGCCGCACAGGAAAAACACTCGGATTCCATCTTGAACTTTTATCGAAAAATGATTGCACTTAGAAAAGCGAACCCTACATTGGTCTATGGCGATTATGAGTGCTTGGACCTAGAAAACGATTCGATTTTCGCGTACAGACGATTTAACGATGCCCATGAATTCTTGGTACTCCATAATTTTGGCAAGGCCTCAATCTCGTGGTCAAGCGATTTACGTGACGACAACTACGATTTGTTGATATCCAATTTAGATGAAAATCAGCGGAACCTTTTCAAATTGGCCCCATGGCAGACTAAAATTTTAAAAATGACAAATTAGTCATACACCCATTTCTTTACAGGTGCTTGTATGACACTGCTAGGCTTCATTCCGTAACAAACAAATCGGGCACGAAATGAATTTAGTGAAAATGGAACCATTATACCAGTTACCATGACTTCCGAAGGTGTAGTTGCAAGCGCGATAAATAAGTTAAAAATATAGCATATCGAAAGCACAGATTAGGGTAATGTTTCCGGAGAAAAATATACTAGCCAACATTTGCGTAAATAGAATAAATCATAAGAGTCGACAAATTCTTTTGCTGATGAAGAACTGATGAGGCACATGATTACGCGTTCAAAAGGATTGATCATGAAAAAAATACTGATTACAGGTGCTACGGGCAATGTAGGCAAAGCCGTAGTCAAAAGTCTGATACACTTTAATGGTGAGTATGAGATTCTTGCGGGAACAAGACATCCTGGAAAATCGGATGCTGATTTTCTATCCACAGAGGTGCAGCCGGTTTATTTTAATTTCGAGGATATCGACAGTACGGCAGATTCCCTTGAAACCATTGATATATTGTTTTTGCTTCGCCCTCCGAGGTTGGCCAATGTGAAGAAATATTTTGCACCCTTGATACACGCAGCCGTTGAGAAAAAAGTTGGCCACATTGTATTTCTTTCCGTTCAGGGCGCTGAAAAAAATTCGTTTATACCACATCATAATATCGAAAAGTTAATTCTAGAAAGTGGGTTGAGCTACACATTTTTGAGACCTGCTTATTTTATGCAGAATTTCACGACTACTTTGCGGAAGACCTTAGTTGAAAAGGACCGTATCTATCTTCCAGCAGGCAATGCAAAATTCACCATGGTAGATGTCAACGATGTAGGCAAGGTAGGCGCACACATTCTTGCCAATGCTAAAAACCATCATAATACGGCCTATGAACTTACCAATGACGAAAGACTGACCTTTGGTGAGATGGCTAAAATTCTAAGTGCGGGACTCGACCGGAAGATTACCTACGAAAGTCCGAATCTCCTGTCATTTTTTATTGCGGAAAAAAAGGAAGGTACGGACGCGATGTTCATTTTGGTCATGATTATGCTCCACTACCTTCCCCGGTTTCAAAGTACCCCGCCCATCTCCGATTGCATTGAAAAGATAACAGGGGAAAGACCTACTGATTTTTCCGAGTTTGTAAAAACCCATGCGACAAAGCTTACTTCAACAGTGTAACGGCACGAATAAATATCTCAACACTACATCACATCAAACTTCTGAAGTATTTTATCACTATTTTTAACTTTCAAATAAGTTCCCGATGATGGATAGAAAAGAAGCTAACGTGTCACGCCGCAAGGCCCTACAGATTTTCGCGATGGCCGAAACTAGCGTGGTTTTCGGCGTCCCACTTTGGGAATCATCGGCTGTTTTTTCCGATAAAACAGTGCGTTTCGGTCTCATTTCCGATTCACATTACGCAGATAGGAAGGTGAAAGGACCTCGCTTCTACGTGGGTGTCGGAGAAAAAATGGAAACTTGTATCACGGAGTTCAAGAAACAAAATTTGGATTTTATCGTTCATTTTGGGGACATGAAAGACAAGCATCCTACCCAAAAATACGAAGGATACCTTAACTTTTTTGACCGACAACGAAAATCATAAAAGCTATAACTCCTTTGACGCCAATGGCTATCATTTTATCGTGCTCGATGCGAATTTTGACCAGCTTGGCGAAGATCATTTTTATTTAGAGGGAGCCGATTGGCAGAACACCAACATCCCTACGGATCAACTAAATTGGCTGGAAAAAGATTTGACATCGATGGATTATCCTACCATTGTTTTTTGTCATCATCCCCTATATTGTTACGAGCGCGATGGTTTCGTATTCCATATAAGCAACTATACAGAGGTACAGGCGGCATTGGAAGATTCGAAGAAGGCAATTGGTATTTCAGGGCCACGTGCACGAACGAAATATTGCGCGGAAATCAATGGCATACATTACGTTACCTTGTTGGGTATGGTAGATTTCGAGGGCCTGGAAAATAATGCTTTTACCAAGGTTTCGGTAAGTAACAATCGCTCTGAAATAACGGGTTTTGCCCGCAGTCAGAGCGCTTCGGTCGATGTCTGAGAAATAATTAAGAAAGTCAAAAACAAAATATGTCAAAAACAAAACTTCTATATTTCTACGATGCGCTATGTGGTTGGTGTTTCGGGTTCAGTCCTGTTATCAAACGCTTAAAATCGGAATTTGGGCATGAGTTTGATTTTGAGATTGTCAGTGGTGGGCTATCCCTAGGAAAGAAATCAGGACCTATTGGGGAAGTGGCCCCTTACATCAAAGAAGGCGCCTACAAGGTGGTGGAACAACGCTGTGGGGTCAAATTCGGGGATGCCTTTTGCCGCGGCCCACTAGAGGAAGGCAACATGATATTGAACTCCCTGCCCCCGGCAATTGCACTTTCTGTCGTAAAAGAACTAAGACCCGAGAAAGCCTTTGATTTTGGTAGCGTACTGCACAAG
>JBATUY010000514.1:0-14135 GCA_049671465.1 Pricia sp.
TGGGAGGGCATGGAAAAAGTAATGCATCATAGCGTTCTACCGGTCATCGCCGACGAAAGCTGCATCGTCGAAGCCGATGTCGAAAAATGCGGACTCCATTTTAACGGTATCAATATCAAGCTCACCAAATGCGGCGGCCTCACCCCTGCCCTACGTATGATCAAAAAAGCTAGGGAGCTAGGTCTGAAAACCATGGTCGGTTGTATGACGGAATCGACAGTGGGTGTCTCGGCCATCGCACAATTATTGCCCCAGCTCGACTATGTTGATATGGACGGACCCCTACTATTGAAAGAAGATATCGCCGACGGTATACAAATTCTAGAGGGCGGAAAACTTATTTTCCCGAAGTTGGGAGGAAGTGGTATAACCTTAAGGTAATGGCGCAGTATATCGAGAACTTCCCGGACCGTGAGATTGTGATTCAGGGCAAGAAATATCTGTACTTCGGGGGCACCTCGTATTTGGGATTGCAGACAGATGCCACATTTCAAAACCTGTTTATAGAAAACATCAAACGATTCGGTACGAACTACGGCGCGTCGCGAAAGTCCAACGTACGCCTGTCCATCTTTGAAAAGGCCGAACAGTATTTGGCCGAACTTGTAGGCGCGCAGGCCTGTGTAACTGTTTCCTCGGGGTATTTGGCCGGTCAATTTATCGCACAGAACATGACCGGCAAGGGGCATCGGTTTTTTTATGCGCCGAACACCCATTCAGCCTTATATCCGGTAAAAACGCGGTCATATACTACCTTTACGGCCCTGAATATTGCCGTTAGGGAACACTTGCGATCACAACCCGATATAACGCCGGTGGTATTCTTGGATGCCATTGATTTTTCGGGCTGTAACTATCCAGATTTTACGCCGCTACAGATGCTACCACTAAGCAAGGTCGTACTGGTGGTCGATGATTCCCATGGTATTGGCGTAGTGGGAAAAAATGGGAGCGGGGTTTACCGAAAGTTGAGTCGGCTGCCTGTACAGGAACTCATAGTGTGCTGTTCCCTTGGCAAAGGTTTTGGAATACAGGCGGGTGCGGTTTTCGGCAATATAGATAGGGTATCGCAACTCATGGATACTTCCTTTTTCGGCGGTGCGAGTCCCGCTGCACCGGCAGCCTTGGCGACGTTGATGGAGGCCGGGGATTTATACTCGGAAAGAAGGATAAAACTGCAGAGCCACATCGAGCGATTTATCGGTTCCCTCAGAAATCCAAAGAAATTCAGCGGTATGGTAGGCCATCCTGCCTTTAGCTTTTCCGATGTACAGCTCACGGAATATCTGGAGCAGCAAGGTATTATTTTGACCAATTTTCCTTACCCGGATGAAAATTCCCAGGTCATGAGCCGTATTGTGCTAAGTGCGCATCATCTGGACGATGATGTCGACAAATTGACCACCTTACTGAACGAGCAGCGTGTTTGAGTTTTAGATTTTCATTTGTATACTATAAAAAGGCATCGCTCTTGCTCATCAATCTTGATCATCGCTTTTTGATCAATCCCGATCCCACCAGACCCCTTCACCGATACCCCGGGTCACCTTTTCCACTTCAGCCCCGTTTCGGGTCTGCTCCGATGCAGGGTACTGCGCCCGACGTACCCATTGTCCGTTTAAAATCTCGTTGTGGTTCACCGGAAGTTCCAAACCTATAAAAACATTGGGGTCAAAATCATAACGTCTCAAATCGACAAACGACTCCGGATTGAGAAAGGTGGCAATGAATTTCTCCCTCATAATCAATTGAAGGGTCAAATTATCAGCGCCGACGGCCACCGAGGTATCCGCTAGATAAGCGGCACTCTGGGCGGGATCGATTTCCAATTTTTCTAGGTTAGCGCGAATACCTTCGAGATAGGCATCGTAGGTAGCTTGATCGCTTCCGACCGAAAGGGCGCCACCACCGTCTTGAAGAAAGAGGGCTTCGGCCTCTATAAATTTTTGCTCGGAATAACTACCTAAGATCAAAGGTGCGGATTGGGAGGAGTAATAATTGTCTCCGCCCAGGTTGGTATTGGCACCTATATTCGAATCCTCTTCGGTGGCGCCGAATTCGTGCACCCCTGCACCACCGTTCAGTCCGCCCAGATATTCCGAATCGTCTACGCCAATGGTGGTTATGCGCGGTAAACGCGGGTCGAGCGCGATGTTCGCAAAGGGAATCGATGTACCGTTCATTAGGCTGACCAACTGATCGGAAAGCAATACCGACAGGTTGCCTGTGGCGTTAGGTAAAACTACCCCTGAATTCCAAGGGTTGAAGTTCCTAGTATTGTAAACTAATTGAAAATCGTCTTCGTTACTGTCGAAAGCATTCGTCACATTTGCCAGTACACCGGTAATCGCGGCGTCTTGGTCTACCTCCGATAAATGCAGTGCATACTTCGCTTTCAAAAAGTAAGCAGTTTTTGTCCATTTTGAGATGTCGCCCCCATGAATCAGATCATCACTTCCCACGGAAGCATCTGCCTGCCCTAACAACGTTATGGCCTCGTCAAGAAGCGTATTTATGGTTCCGTAAATATCTTCCTGCGCGTCGAACGAAGGCGTGAAATCTTCTTCACCCAAGGTGGCGGTCGAGAAAGGTACGGCTCCCCATTGATCTGTGGCCATTCCCAAATTTTGCGCTTGCAGTACTTTAGCAATTCCCAAATATGCGTTGGCACCGTTTTCCTCGGCGATGGCCGCAATGGCATCTAAATCGGAAAGCGCTTTCAGATAAATGGCATTCCACCCACTAGCCATCTGCACTTCCTCGTGCGTATCGGCACCTGGCTCGAAATATGAGGCCAGTTGCTGGGAATACAGGCACATGCTGAGCGCGATGTTGTAGTGTGCATCAGCGGTATTGAAAATGGCATTTGGTAAAAGATCCTCTGCGGTTACGTTGCTTGGCAGTTCTTTATTGGGGTCTACGTTTTCGCCTAAATAATCATCACATCCAATAGATAGCAATGCGGTAAGTACGAAAAAAGATATATATCGTTTAAAGGTCATATTCTAGAAGTTTAGGTTTATTCCGAAAAGGAAAGATTTTGTACTGGGAATGTTCAAGCCTGTAAAGCCGTATGCATTGGTTCCTGCACTGAATTGGCTGCCCTCTGGGTCGTAGCCTTCAAAAGGAGTATCGAGCCATAGATTGGTACCCGTGAAACTGAACTCCAGCCGATCTATCGCCGTGCTGTTCAAAAGTTTAGCGGGCAGATTGTAAGATAAGGTTACGTTTCGCAACCGCCACCATGATGCATCTTGCACCAAAATCTCGGATGCCCGGTTAAAGGCCCCGGAATCCCTATAGTAATTTTCATCGATCAAAACGGGTACGGTATTCGGCGAACCATTGGCGGTTACCCCTTCAAGCACTACATTTTCCTCACGTACTTCGGTCAATTTCAGCACCCCGTTTCGTATGCCGTTCCGTCGCCCTGAATCATATAGCTCGCCCCCTTCTTTACGTTCCAAAAGAAAAGAAAGGGATATGTCTTTATAGCGAAACGTACTTCCCACGCTTCCTAACCAATCCGGTAGCGCATTGCCCACGGCGACCCTATCAGACGGATTTTCAGCGACAACCGTAGGCAGTCCATCATCGCCGATAATTCTATTTCCATTGGCATCGCGCTCCCAAACATATCCAAACAGGTCGCCCGGGGCACCACCCACTTCCAACTTAGAGATGACGCCAGCAAAACCACTGTCGGCAAAAATAATCTCATCGACACCTTCGGGTAACGAAAGCACCTCTGCGTTTACCTTCGACCAGTTCAATGTAATATCCCACTGAAAATCTTGAGTTTTTATCGGTGTTATATTTACCAGGGCTTCCCAACCCTTATTCTCGATTTCACCAGCATTAAGTACATAGGTATTAAAGCCCGAGGATTGCGCCACCGGAACGGGCAATATCTGATCTTTACTGTTTTGTATGTAATAGGTCAAATCTATTCCCAGGCGGTTCTTGAAAAATCGGAATTCCCCACCGAATTCAGTGGCGGCGGTACGTTCCGGTTTCAAGGTGCTGGAGCCGCCTTCGATATCCCTCGTCAGACCGTCAACGGTCCCGAACGGAAAATTGAGCGGTTGATCATAGTATACGCCCACATATGGCGCCGCATCTTTGCCTACTTCGGCATAGGAGGCCCTTAGCTTGACATACGTAAGGAAATCCGGAAGATTCCCGCTATCCTGCAGACTTTGCGATAATACGTAGCTCAGGTTGAAAGAGGGATAAAAGAAACTACGGTTTTGGGAAGGCAAGGTCGAAGACCAATCGTTTCTTCCGGTAATGTTCAAGAAGAGGGTATTTTTATACTCCAAACGTAAATCACCGAATAGTCCTACGATTTTTCGTTCGGTTCCACCGATATCGTTGAAGAAATTGGTGGCTTGCCCGAAAGCTTCCAGGTTATCGGGATCTAGGCCCTCTGCCCTATTCGTGACGCGCCGCGTTTCAATATCAGAGATTTGATTGCCCACGAGAAGGGAACTCGTAAAATCTTCGGTAAAATCTTTGGAAAAAGTTACGAATAAATTAGAGGTCAACTCATTATAGTTAAGCGCTTCGTTCACGATAAAACCCTCGGTTGCGGACCCCGGATCAATATCGGGCGGCACAAAACGATTTCGGGAGTCATGGTAGTTATCTACTCCAATTTGATATTGAACCGTTGCCCAGTCGTTGAATTTATAATTCAGTTTCATATTGGCCAAAACGCGGTTCACCCGGCTGTCCAGATAACTGACCTCCGCGAAATACCGGGGATTATCAACGACTCCGGCCGTGTAGTTCCGTTCGTTGCCGTTAGGCAAGATATAATCGTTGACATCGATGGTAGGAGACCAATAGGATAAAGAACTCATGATGGACTTATCGCCACCATTAGGCAAGCGGCCATCGGAAAGTATATACGAAAAGGAAGGCTCTACGGTAAACTTGTCCGTCACATTAATTTCACCGGATAGCTTGATGGTGGTTCGGTCAAAATACGTATTCGGAACCAAACCTTGGTCATCGGACCTAGAAAGAGATCCAAAATACGTGTAGGTCTCTCCACCGCCACTTACGTTGAGGGAATT
The DNA here is from genome assembly GCA_049671465.1 of Pricia sp. Taxonomy (GTDB): domain Bacteria; phylum Bacteroidota; class Bacteroidia; order Flavobacteriales; family Flavobacteriaceae; genus Pricia. Next base: position 5,082 of record JBATUY010000514.1, read on the forward strand.
GTTCGAAGTAAACGCCTTGTTGAATAAATCTTTAAAATTATCGTAAATAGGTTCCCCTTGACGATACTCCGGACCCAAGGTCCAGAATCCAAACGTATTATCGTCGGCAAACCTGAATCCATCAGGTGCGTTATCGTCGGGGATGGAAATAATTTCACCTCCTCTTCCCTCGCGCCATTTGGTTTGAATATCAGGTGTCTTGTTCACCTCGTTCCATCCGAAAGAACCGCGATAGTTCAATTTGACATCACCACTTTTTCCTCTTTTGGTGGTGATGACCACCGCCCCGTTCGCTGCTCTAACGCCATACAATGCAGTAGCGGCGGGACCCTTTAATATAGACACGCTTTCAATATCGTTCGGATTTAAATCAGCACCTCTGTTCGAGAACGAAAACTGCTCCGCTGAAGATGGGGCGTTAGAACCGGTACTTGGCAACAGGCTTCCGGTGGGGGCCTCATTACTAATCGGAATACCATCGACAATAAACAAGGGCTGATTGTTCGCAGAAGGGTTCAACGAGGTAATTCCCCTAATTATGATACTGGAGCCAGCACCGGCCGCACCACTGGTCTGGTTAATATTGACACCTGCAACTTTACCCTGAATGGAACCTAGCACATCATTATTGTTGTTTCGCACCAAGTCCTCATTTCCGATTTCCTGAACGGAATAGCCTACCGAACGTTTTTCTTTCTTTATGCCCAAGGCCGTTACTACGACCTCATTTAATTGTTGGGTATCTTCTTGCAAGCTGACATCTATGGTGGTGTCGGTTCCCACAGTTATCGTTTTGGACTGCATACCAATGTAAGAAAACCGTAATCTATCACCTGTTTCCGCGGATATCGAATAGTTTCCATTAAAATCGGAAGTTGCCCCTTTATTTTTGTCGGTTACAACCACTGATGCACCGGGCAGCGGAGCACCCGACTCATCCGTAATTATACCGGATACGGTTTGCCCATACGTACTGGACGCCCAAAACAGGACAAGCAAAAAAAAGGTGAAATGTTTCATGTAGCTCTTAGTTAGTTTAGTTAAAATTAAGAAAAAATTATAGTATTCAAACGTTTTTCCCACAGAAACAGAGGCAAAATACTTAATACTATCCTTACGGATCGTAATGATATTACTGCATTTCGTTGTAAATTACAATCTCCGTAAAACAAAGGCAGCTGAATACAATTATGCTAATAAATTGACATAAAAATTGATATAATACCAAAATAAATTGTACTTTACTTATGATTTATATGCTGGACAGGGTGATATCCCGGTCGAATGATATCGACTTAGCATAACATCTTAGGTATAAATCCAAGTAACGGAGTTGAGAACCCTTAAAATCACTATATCATGAAAAAATTACTCAAATTGGCTTTGGTGCTAGTGCTATTCATTTCGGCAACGGCGCTACTTTCATTAAAACCACAGTCGGAAAACTCTTTAGAGGGTACCTGGGAACTTGTTAACCGTTATAATTGGGAAGATGGGAACGTTTCCGATACCTTACCCAATACTAACGGTTACCGACAGATTAAAATTTACAGTAAGGGAAAAGTCATGTGGACCCGTTACTCTCCCGACGACCCGTCTGAATGGTTCGGATACGGATCATATACCAATACGAACGATCAACTTGAAGAAAGGCTCGAGTATGGATCGGAAGCAATGATGGGGATTCGAGATACGGTTAAGGTATTCAAGTTCGAGCTAGAACTTGACGAAAATAACTATAGTCAATTCACCGTCGACGAAAACGGGGTACGCAGCTTTTCCGAAAATTACAGGCGCATAGATTAGGAAGGTCCAATCGACCAAAAAGCCCTGATATTCTGTACTATCAGGGCTTTTTTAGTAGTATATCTTAAGCGGTTCAGAGATATTACACCACTTCTTCGGGCGCGGCCTCGATGGTGGCCAAGTAACGCTCTGCGTCAAGGGCAGCCATACATCCTGTTCCGGCGGCTGTAACGGCCTGACGGTAAATTTTGTCCTGGGCATCGCCACTGGCAAAAACCCCCGGCCGGTTCGTTTTGGTCGATTTGGCTTCGGTGATTATGTACCCAGTCTCGTCCATATCCAATTGCCCTTTGAAGATATCGGTATTCGGTTTGTGACCGATGGCGATAAAAAGACCTGTTATTGCAATTTCATCTTTTTCACCGGTCTGATTGTTTACGATACGTAGGCCTTCCACCACTTGGTCTCCAAGAACTTCGTCCACTTCCGATTCATAACGGATTTCAATATTATCTAAGCTGTTCACCCGGTGTTGCATGGCTTTTGAGGCACGCATATAATCCTTTCGCACCAACATGGTCACCTTGTTACAAATATTGGCGAGATACGAAGCCTCTTCCGCTGCGGTATCGCCCGCACCCACGATGGCTACATCCTGACCTTTATAAAAGAACCCGTCACATACGGCACAGGCGGAGACTCCACCGCCACGTAGTCGTTGTTCACTGGGAATGTTCAGATATTTAGCGGAAGCCCCGGTTGAAATAATCACCGTTTCTGCCTCGATGACCTTGTCCTCATCAATGGTGATTTTGTGAATACCCCCGACCTCGTCGCTCAATTCGACGGCGGTAGCCCTTCCGATACGCACCTCCGTACCGAAACGTTCGGCCTGTTCTTGCAACTGTACCATCATGGTAGGTCCATCTATACCTTGGGGATACCCCGGAAAGTTGTCGACCTCGGTCGTTGTGGTCAACTGACCTCCCGGCTCTAATCCGGTATACATCACCGGCTTCATATCTGCCCGTGCGGCATAGATGGCTGCAGTATATCCTGCGGGTCCTGACCCGATAATGATTGTTTTTAATCGTTCGGTAGTCTCTGACATAATCAACGTTTACTTTAAAAATTGGAAAACAAAAATAATGATTTTTAAAAACCTTTACTTTAAAGTTATCAAAAGTTATTGGTATTGGTCGTAGTTCGAAGGCAAGACTTACAGGAGGCTACTATTACCGAATAATCCATGTATTCGATATCGCAGAAACCAAACCATCGCATAAAAATTACGTAAGTACTTGTGCAAACGACAGCTCGCATGGACAAAAAAATAAAAACAGTGATTATCGATGATTCGGAAACCCATAGAAACATCTTAAAACAAAAAGTACATAACCATCCTAATTTGCTACTCGCAGGCTGTCATCGCAATGCCATTGAAGCTAAAAACAGCCAGTGTGAAAAAGTGGCAGACCTTATAATTCTCGATGTCGAAATGCCTTTTCTCAACGGTTTCGATCTGCTGGAATCCTTTAAAGAGAAACCGCAGATTATTATTGTCAGCGGTATAGCCGACCACGCATTAAAGGCCTTCGAGTACAATGTCACCGATTACCTTTTGAAACCTATTGACACAAATCGCTTCGATATGGCCATTAGAAGGGTGTTGCGAAACACAAAGGCCAGTGTCGCTAATGACGAAGAATATATTTTCGTACGCAGTAATTTCAGAAAGGTAAGGGTAAACTACAAAGACATTCTGTGGATCGAGGCCCTGGGCGATTATATCAAATTAATTACCGAAAAAAAGAATATTCTCGTACTTACCTCCATGAAGGCTTTCGAAAAGCGACTCCCCGACGACCAATTTTTGCGAATACACAAATCGTACATTATCAGCCTGAAGCGCATCGAAAAATTCAATAACACGGTAGTTGAAGTTTGTGGAAAACAAATGCCGCTGAGCCGTAAGCGTAAAGCCAAGTTTATGAGTACCTTACAGGCGTAAAAGTACCGTATATTCCATCAGCGGTATACAGTGGTTTCTTCGAATATTCAATTGGCTCTTCTTCATGCGGACAAGTTTATTTATCTTCGCATTATATTGTTAGCATTGAACTCAAACCCGACCATGGAACCCCGAAAATTGAATACTATCGTCATTGACGATTCTAAATTACAGCGAATGGCCGTGGCCGAACTCGTAAGCAACCATCCGAACCTTGATCTGGTCGCAGATTATAAGAACGGTATCGAAGCGCGAATCGCCATGGACGAAGGATCGATAGATCTTGTCTTTCTGGATATCGAAATGCCTATTATCAGCGGTTTTGATTTTATCGAATCTTTAAAAGACCGTCCGCAAATCATTTTAATTACCGGTAAGGCCGATTACGCGATGCAGGCTTTCGATTATGATGTTACGGATTATCTGTTAAAACCCATTACCCCGGCACGTTTCAATACTTCCGTAAGAAAGGCCTTGAACCATCTGAACGATTCTGCGGCAGAAACATCCGAGAACAACTACATCCACGTCAATAGTAAACTCAAAAAAGTAAAAGTTAATCTTGACGATATCAAATGGATAGAAGGTGTCGGAGATTATATCAAAATCGTTTCCGGGGCCAACAATATTATGGTTCTGATGACCATGAAATCTCTTTTGGAGCAGTTACCGGACGAAAAATTCATGCGCGTTCACAAATCGTACATCGTCAATCTTGAAAGAGTGGAAAGATTCAATGGTTCGCAGGTCGAAGTTGACGGTCAAAGCATCCCTCTAAGTAGAAACAAAAAAATATTGCTCGAAGAGGCCCTGCTGAATTCATCCTCTTAAAAGTTCGAGGTCATATCATCCTCCTAAAAGTTCGAGGTCATACTATAATAGAAGTGCCCCCACTGGGCAAAACTTCAAACGCATCCAAATCAATATCGAATTCCCTCTTGTACGCTTTCGAGGCAGTATCCACAAACTGCTCGACAGCATCTTCATGAACAATGTTCAACGTGCATCCGCCAAAACCTCCCCCGGTCTGTCGTGCCCCCAAGACCGAAGGATTATCCTTTGAAAATTCGACCAAAAAATCAGATTCGGCACAACTCACTTCGTATAAGACACTGATACCATGATGGGCGGCGTACAAAAGCTGACCGACCGATAACAGGTCGTTAACGCGTAGTGCTTTTGCCATCTCAAGTACCCTTTTGTTCTCCGATACGATGAACGAGCAGCGATTGAAAATGGTAGCATCCATGGTTTCTTTGTAAGGTGCGAGCATCTCTTCGTCGACATCCCGTAATGAGCTTACCCTTGGATGTTTTCTTTGGATGATCGCTACACCCGCTTCACATTCTTGCTTTCGGGTATTGTATTCGCTCGATGCGAGATTGTGCGATACCTTGGTATTCAACAAAATAATTTTATAGGGATGCAGCTTGATCGGGATAAAATCGTAATCCAAAGATTTGCAGTCCAATAGAATCAAGTGTCCGGATTCGCTCATAACGGATGCAAATTGGTCCATAATCCCACATTGGGTGCCGACATACGTGTGTTCGGCGGTCTGGGAAAGTTGCACCATCTCCAATTTGGATAGCTCTAGATCAAAAAGTGTATTGAGGCCAAAGGCAAGGCCGCATTCCAAAGCTGCGGAAGAGCTCAGGCCAGATCCGGAGGGCAGGTCACTATGAAGCACACAGTCAAAGCCTTGCAGTCGATCGGTACGTTTCAAAACTTCGTTCAGCACGCCCAATATGTAATTTTCCCACTCCACCTCACTCTTCGCGACGGCGTTTAGGTCAAGTTCAAATCCGGTATCGTAGGTTTCGCTGTACACACGGCACAAGGTTTCGGAACCATTTTTTTGAAACTTGAAGATAATTTTCTTCTCGATCGCAGTCGGCAAGACATAGCCCATATTGTAATCGGTATGCTCCCCGATAAGGTTAATCCTTCCGGGGGATGCAATTGTGAGTTCAGGGGTAAACGTTTTTAGAAAATCCATAGGTTATTTACTGTTCTTAAGCATATCGACGCTGGCCACGGTTCGAAAACCCAAATGCTCCAAGGAGGAATCAAGGCTTGTCGCCATTCGCGCCGAAATGCGATAACTGGCGCAGTAGGACGCGTTGCATAAAAAAGATCCGCCCTTCATTACTTTTTCCTTGGCATAGGGGTCTCTAGCGTTATAGGGGGATGCCGCCCCTTGCGGATTTTTCGAAATGGTATTGGTATCGGCCATCTTTGCATAATATCCGGTGTCGTACCAATCGCCTGTCCATTCCCAAACATTGCCGGCCATATCGTAGAGTCCGAAATCGTTCGGCGGGTATGCCTTTACCGGAGCGCGTTTGCTGAAACCGTCGGCTTCGGTATTGGTCACGGGAAATTCCCCCTCCCAAGTGTTGGCCTTTTTTGAAAGCTCGGCCGTATCATCGCCCCAAAGGTAAATGGATGTGGTATGCGTGCCCTGCGCGGCCCTTTCCCATTCCGCTTCAGTGGGCAAGCGGCGGCCGGCCCATTCGCAGTAGGCGAGCGCATCTTCGTAAGCGATATGTACCACGGGATCGTTCTCTTTGCCCACCAACGAACTTTCAGGGCCGTCGGGATGCTTCCAATTGGCGCCGATGGTCCATTGCCACCATTGTGAAAAATCATAGAGATTGGCCACCGTGCTTTCGGCCTTTTTAAAGGTAAGTGACCCAGGTTGCATAATGCTGTCGTGGGGTTTGGGGGTACCTTCAGGCAGTTGCTTTTTTATTTCTTCCCAATCGATTTCACGTTCCGCGATGGTGGCGTATCCGGTTTCATCGACAAATTTCTTGAATTCGGCGTTGGTCACTTCGGTAGCGTCCATAAAAAATCCATCGATAGCCACTTTATGGGCCGGTTTCTCATGTTCCATGGCCATTTTGTCTTGGGGCACGGCGCCTTGGCTTATGATACCGCCCGGAATCCAGACCATACCCTCCGGGGTTTCGATATTCTCCGGTTTTTCTTTAATGACGGTCGTATCCTGAGGAGAAACCTTTGGCTGGATGGACTGCAAGGTTTCATCAGTGCCCGCCCTTGTCTTTTTTTCCTCCTTACATCCGGTCAATAACATGATAACGGACAAAAACGTAAGAATACGGATATTTCGATACATAGATTTTGTTGAAAATTGGAAGCAAATATAACCAAATATTCAGCAAAATCGGTTAGACCGTCAGCGTCTAGAAAGGCACACCAGTAACCGGCCGAAAATAGATTCAATAGGGTGTTATAGGGGAAAATATTTTGAACAATCCTTTGAAAATCAAAGGATTGTCACATGTATCAAGACTATAGCACTACGGTTTCCCCGGGAACAGGAATTTTGTACAACCCATCTGCCATGGGCTGCACCGGTGCCGGTGAGTCCCACGTCATATCATCGGGCGCCAGATCTAAGTTCGATTGCATGGCCTCGTCCCATTTTATGACTTTGCCGGAATAGGTCGCCATTCTACCGATAATAGCACTCATGGTACTTTTGGCCCCGTTCTCGGCATCGGCAATGACCCCGCCGATGCGAATCGATTCAAAAAGCTTGACGTGTTCTACCTCATAAGGGTTGGGGTCATCTTTACCCCTGTGTTCGAAAAGTGTCTTACCGTTGTAATCTGTTATCGCAGTATTGTTGCCTTCCGTAGATACGGTGCCTTTGGTGCCCTGGAAAAATTCGGAAACCCGGCTCATGGTCTCGGGCTGATGGCGGCACTGGCTGGCGATTACGGCTCCGTTCGGATAGGTGAACTCTACGAAATGATGGTCGAAAATCTCACCGTGGTTCGCCCCCTTGCGTACCTCACGGCCGCCCATGCCCTGCGCTGAGACAGGATACTCCCCAATAAACCAGTTGGCCACATCTATATTATGAATGTGCTGTTCCAGAATATGATCGCCGCACAGCCAATTGAAATAGTACCAGTTGCGCATCTGAAATTCCAGTTCACTTTGATCGGGCTGTCGCTCACGCGTCCACACCCCACCACTGTTCCAGTAGACCTGTCCGGAAACGATTTTCCCGATACTGTCCTTTTTCAGTTGCTCTATGGCCGCCAAGTAATTATCTTGATAGTGTCTTTGGAGGCCAACGACAACGTTCAGTTTATTTTCCTTCGCCTTTTTTGCCGCCGCAAGCACTTTTCGGACCCCGGGAGCGTCGACGGCGACGGGTTTTTCCATAAAAACATGCTTACCGTTATTGACGGCATACTCAAAATGCTGGGGGCGGAAACCTGGCGGTGTCGCCAAAATGACCACATCGGCCAAATCCATAGCTTTTTGGGCACCGTCAAAACCGACAAATTGGTTTTTTTCGGGTACGTTCACCTTTTTAGACTTACATAAGGCATCCGGATTTTTTTCCCGCTTTTTTTTCATCCCTTCAGGGTCTTCCGTTTCACACATCGATTTCGTGATATTCATCAAACTGCTTTTCAATCGATCTTCAAAGGCATCGGCCATAGCGACCAATTCTACGTTCTCATCGGCGTTCAGAGCCTGCACCGCCGCGCCAGTTCCCCGGCCACCGCAGCCTACCAAAGCAATTTTCAGCTTTGTATCGTTGGTCACATTGAACATCCCCTGCATTTGTACATTGGGTAAAAGCATTGCCCCGCCGGTGAAAAGCGCGGTATTCTTTACAAAGTTCCGTCGCGGGTTGGTTTTAAGGTTTTCGGTTTTCTCCTTTTTCATTCTCAGTGCATTTTATGGTTAATGGGTAAGGTTTTTCGTGAGCAATCGAGCAACACGGCTCCGGTTTGTCGAAACGGATTTAAAAATCGATAATGAGGTCAAGATAAAAATAATAAAGCATATAAATTAACAAAGCTTTGAGATTTTAGGAATAGCTCGATGATTCTACTGCCGAAAAACGAGCTTAACCTTATATTCATTGTTAATATCGGATGAACACCCGCAAAAAGCGGTAATACCTTAGTATGATAAATTCTGATTCCCAAAACGCCTTCGTACCTGCGAAAAGGGACGTATGGACTTATATCACAGAATAATACAATCCACTTATCCAAATCAAAGACCTTCTGTACCATTATTTATTCCATTTTTCTCAAACATCTCATTCAAAATAAATTATATTTATAAAATTTTACAATCTAAAACCATAAACCGATATCAATGAATGCATCGACGAACACCATGGCACCGAATGCCAACAGACTCTTTTACGGCAGTTGCTTCGCACTGATTACCACGGCATTTTCGTTTGCCATAGCCGCCGGAATTTTAGACCAACTTATTGAGGAACTGCAATTATC
>JBATUY010000515.1:0-3756 GCA_049671465.1 Pricia sp.
TCTCTGCAGGAAACGATGACCGCGTGGACGGGTTCCAAATGTTCAAGTATGTCGCAGCATTACAGAAATTCAAAGCTGCGGAAAGTGCCTATCTGTACAACGATCCCGACGCCGGCCATTCCGAGGTCGCCGACATGTACAATGTCTATGGGATGATTTTTGGTTTTGCGGATTATATTACCAAGAACTAAAATTTCAACTGCCTTTTACTATTCATATCAAAAATATAAACCGTGGATAATAGTCGGAAAAAGTTCGGTACCCTTCCTACGAAATCCACCAAAACAGTTTATATTAAAGAAGCGACCTTTTCCGTAATTTCATCCAAAGCGGCATACTCAAAATCTTTTAAATATACCTCTGTAGTTTTCACGGAGCTATGGCCCAAGCCTTCACTTATCAGGGCAGTGGAAATTCCAGTGTACTTTGCTATCGTAGCCCAAGAATGCCGGATGGAGTAAGTTGTCAGTTCCGTTGTAACACCTGCCTCTTCAGCCATTAGCTTTAAGCGTTCGTTCATCCTTCGCCGTTGGGACTTGTACTTTTGAAATTGTTCGGTACTACCATCATTATAATGAGGAAATAAGTATTCATTTAGTTTTTTTCGTGCAATGTAATACTGCAGGATTTTTTGAAGGTCGCGTGAAATAGCGATTGAAAACGGTTCACCGGTCTTACTTCGGCCATAGGACAACCTGCCGTCCTTAAGAGCCTTTGTTTTTATCTTGACCAAATCGATGAAGTTCATTCCCCTGCAGTAGAACATTATAAAAAGATAGTTCCATGCATGCCACATTACCGTGCCCTCAGGATATTTCAATGCTTTGATTTTCCTGAGTTCTTCTTTCAAAAGTGCCCTTTTCTTGGTTCGTTTGGTTCTCGGAACCTTATAGTGCTGGAATACATTCTTCAGGGGGATGAACTGATCTTCCGAAATCGCACTGTTATAAATTGAACGGATGGCTCGGAGATAGATGCTTATGGTGTTTTTGGAATTGCCTTTGCTTATGTGATACGCTTCGAAGTCCTTTAAAAAACTTACGGTGATATCATATAACATGATATCCTTTTGGTCATTGAACGCAGTAATAGCATTAATTCCACCACGAAGCCATTTAGCGGTATTCGGAAGGTTTGCGGCCAGTTTCCTTTTTATCAATCTTTGGCCCCACGTTTTTAGGGAAATTTCATTTTCAACTTTCTTTTTAAGGTCCGAATTTGGATTTTCGTCCCAAGCTTTTTCTATATATTCCCTTAAGCGTTTAATGTCCAAATGCTCAACACTATCGCCCATTTCATCTACGACACTTTTCGCTTGAGAGAATTTATTATCGAGCCGTCTGTTTTCCTGTTCACAGTTCAAATTCCTATTATCATATGCCGATTTGCGCAATTGGTGATTTTTGTCGTCCCATCCGGATTTTGAGGTACGTACACCCATGTAGATTAAACCAACTTTATGATGCACAATTTTTAGGACAACGGGGAAGAGTCCCGATTTCCGGCTTTTTGACCGGGAGCGAGTGTCGAGTATAAGTCTTACCTTGGCCATTAGCTTAATTTTAGGTGTAAGATAGTGATTTCATTTTAATCTACTCTCGATTTACTCTCGAAAATAGAACAGGCTATATTAATTCAATTGGATACAAAAATAATTAAATTACTGAAAAACAGAAGTTTAATTATTGTAAGTTGTTAAATTGAACAGGAATGAACAATGTATAGGAAGCCTGTCACGCAGGGGGTCGCGGGTTCGAGTCCCGTCCAGACCGCTAAATGGGAATTCAAAATCCCACAAAACCTTGTAAATCCTATGATTTACAAGGTTTTATAATTTTAAGCCAATCATATAATTTGATATGATTTGCATTAAAAAGGTCACAAATCGTCAACATAGCTTCATTCTAGTTCAAATATGTTGACAGATTTCGTAACTTACTAGTATTAGCATAGTTGATTTGACTTTCGTCTATTGATGTTTAACCCTGCCCGCCAAAACGCTGGCATTAAAGACGACAATTATGCGAACCTCATCAACATTCTCTATCCTTTTTTGGATTTATGCTACCCGTGCCGTTAACAATAAGGCTACTCTTTACTTGCGACTTACATTAAACGGTCAGCGCATCAATATCAGTGTAAAGCGTAAAGTAGTAGTATCTACTTGGGATGTCAAAAGCCAAAGTGCTACTGGTTCAGGCAAAGTGTCACGCGCCCTTAATGTATATCTGAGTGGGGTGAGTACAGAAATCTATGGGATTTACGAGCAACTAAAAAGTGAAGACATTCCGTTTACGGCCCAAACCATAAAAGAAAAATACCTCGGAGAATCGCAAAACAACTACTCCTTTAAGAACCTTGTTGAATACTACAATCAAAAGATGCAGCACAAACTGCACCGCAATACAATGGGTCAATATAAAACGAGTCAACGCTATATGTTTGCTTTCATTAAAGACGAGTTCAATAGAACGGATATGGCCTTGAAAGAGTTGAATTATGGATTCATAATCGGGTTTGAAAACTTTCTAAGAGCTTTTGTCCCTAAACCCGGTCAGCCGAAAATCGGAAACAACACGGCTATGAAACATATCAAACGTCTTCGCAGAATGGTCACGCTGGCCTATCGAATGGAGTGGCTGGACAGAGACCCTTTTGTCAATTTTAAAATGAGAATTGAGAAAAAAGAACGTGAGTTCTTGACGAGCGAAGAACTGCAAAGCATTGAAGATTTAGAATCTTCAATTGAACGCTTGATTGTGGTTAGAGATTTATTTGTTTTTAGCTGCTATACAGGTATATCATATAGTGATATCATAACGCTCACTGAGAAAAATATTGTAATTGGCATAGACGGCAGTCCTTGGATAATGGCTGATAGGGTTAAAACCGGCACGCCTTTCAAAATTCCTTTATTGCCTAAAGCTAAAACGATAATCGACAAGTACAGATACCATTTAAGGACCCATACTAGTAAAAATTTGCTTCCTAAGCTTTCCAACCAAAAACTGAATAGCTATCTAAAGGAAATAGCAGATTTTTGCAATATCAAGAAGAATCTTACCTTTCATATGGCCCGTCATACATTTGCAACCACCGTAACACTCAGCAACGGCGTTCCCATCGAAACAGTATCAAAACTACTGGGTCACACTAAGCTATCCACAACGCAAATTTATGCCAGAGTTGTTGAGAAAAAGGTAAGTGAAGATATGTGTCTTTTAAGAAGTAAAATTGGGTGATTTTCCAAAAACTTGTTGGCTAGTGTCGCCTTAAAATTATAGCACTTAAAGAATTAGTTTTGGGGAAGTAGATGCGGTTGAAAAAGGGATAACAATTTTCCAATACTGTTTCATTTTCAACAAAAAAAATACTTGTCAAGTTTTCGGTTGCAATGAGAGGTTTCATAGCTGTTCCTTTACACTATGAAAACAACCAAGCCAATTCTGGGCACTATTCTACTACTTCTAGCATCAACAGAAGTATATGGTCAAGCAATAAAAGCAAATCTTTTTCTTCGTACCCCACAGGTAGTAAACTATAATATCAACGAAACCGAAATTAGTTATAGTCCAATAGTCTCTGTTGGCGCAGGCATTTCACACAAGTCAAAATTTATAGAGTTGGCCACATTTATCAATGATGATAATGTATATGGTTTTTATACTTTTTTTGGTACCACAATCAAAACCAAGGAAATAGCTAAAAATTTCAAACTACATACTAATTGGTTCGGTGAGGTAACCTATCTACCTG
>JBATUY010000516.1:0-10625 GCA_049671465.1 Pricia sp.
AAATTGCCCAGTTTTCTCTTTTCACATTCATGATGGAGATTTATGGATGTATATACTTTTCAACAAAGGAGAAATAGTAGATCAATTCAATCCACTACCTGATTATTGGGATGACAATTTAAGCCAAGAAGAAATCGACAAACAGAAGGGTAATGCAGAACTCATTTCGGAGTTAATCCCCAAAGTAAAAATTAAAGACATTGAAAAATACCTTGTGCGTTGGACTTTAGACGGTAACGAACAAAAAGCATACTCCGACGACGAATTTGAAAATATCGATTGGCAAATAGTTGATTTTATGAGAAAGATTGGACTTGAATATCCAATTAATGATTCGGGCAATCCAAATGGAACAATATTTAGGTTATGGACCAAAGAACTGGAAAAATCAAATTTAAAACAGGATTCTAACGAAAAGAATTTAATTAGAAAAGATAAGCCTTGGTGGCAGTTTTGGGCATAAAAACGTGCTACAACACCGTATATAAAAAATAGGGCGAGTAAGTGCTAGTCCCATTGGCTTGGGCGTATTTGCGAGGTCGCCGCACCTTTTGATTTGGCAACTAAATGAAAAAGGTAGTCACAAAATGCAAAAGGCACGGCTTGTGCGGGGTCGATTGGCAATAGCCCGTCCGCAGCCCTACTTTTCATATACAATCCCGTCAGACTGTCTCAAAACTTTGTTGACAACTTAGTGGGGTCCATACCGAACCGACCGAGGGTATTGCCGAACTTGAAGTATGGAATATCTTCAAAAACAGTCCCGCACCCAGCTCACGCTCTACACCACCTGCCTCGATGATATGATAGGAGGGGACAATACCGTCCGCGACATCGACCGGTTCGTCGACTCGTTGGATATGGGCAAGTTGGGATTCGACCCCATGCCCGGCCAGGGAAGGCCGCCCTACGATCCCGCCGACCTGTTGAAACTCTATATCTACGGCTATATGAACCGTATGCGTTCGTCCAGAAAGCTCGAGCTCGAATGCGCCCGTAACATCGAGCTGATGTGGCTCCTGGGCAATCTTAGGCCCGACCATAATACCATAGCCCGTTTCCGCCGGGACAACCCGAAGGCCATAAAGCGCGTGTTCCGCGCCACGGTGTCCATCGCCCGCAACCACGAACTCATAGGCGCCACCCTTATCGCGGGGGACTCCACGAAACTCCGGGCACAGAACAGCAAGAAGAACAACTACAACAAAAAGAAGGTAACGCGCCACATCGACTACATCGACAGGAAACTCGCCGAACACGGAGAGGAGCTGGCCAAGGCCGATGGTGACGGGAAAAGACGGGAAGCCGAAGGGAACATCGAAAAACAGAAAGAGCGCCGCAGGAAGTACGAGGCCATCGACAGGGAGCTCAAGGCCGATACCACCGGCGGGAACCCCCAGCTTTCCACCTCCGACCCGGACAGCCGCCACCAGATCGTCCGGGGAACGATAACCGAGGTGTGCTACACCGCACAGACCACCGTGGACGCGGACCGCAAGCTCCTGGTGGACTACAAGATCACGAACGGGAACGACAAAAAGGCAATGGGCGGGATGCTCCGCAGGGCCAAATCCATCCTGGGAACCAATAGGTTTACCGCACTTTACGACAAGGGATACCACACGGGAAGCGAGTTCAAGACCGCCTCGGACCTCGGCATCGACACCCTTGTGGCCATCCCGGCCATAGGCCGAAAGAGCCAGGCGCCCGATCCCGCCTACAACGTAGAACGTTTCGGCTATGACGGGGATTCCGACACCTATACCTGCCCACAGGGCCATACCCTGAAAAGTAACGGAAGCTGGTACAAAGCGCGCAACTATCGCTTCAAACAATATAAGACCAAGGCCTGCAGCAACTGCCCGGTGCGACACCTTTGCACCACGGCAAAACGGAACGGCAAGATCGTCCAGCGCAGCGAGTTCACACAATATATCGAAGGGAACGCCGCAAGGGTCGCCGCGGACCCGGAAACCTACAAAAAAAGGCAGGCACTGGTGGAACACCAGTTCGGCACCATAAAGCGCCAGTGGGGATTCGACCATATCATCACCAAAAAGGGGAACATGGCCGCCAGTGCCGACTTTGGGCTTATCGCCATTGCCTACAACCTAAAAAGGACATTGAACATATTCAGGAACATGGGAATCAAGGCTTTTGGGCCGCCACGGACCGTAATCGGCCCGTCCCGAACCGCAAAGGGCCTATTCAAGTCCATTTTGGACACCGTTATGGAATATAGCGCGCATTATGTAAAACACGGACACTTTGCCCAGAATCCCCGAAAAACCGGAATAACCCTATCTTTGGCAGCATAAAACTGATAGTTTTGAGACAGACTGCCGTTAGGCACAAGGCAAGAAACTTCCAACCAAAAATAAACATCCAGCTGAAAAACCGTAAATTTAAAGAATGAAAAAACAGCGGATCTATTTGGACACCTCGGTTTTCGGAGGGCTCTATGACGAAGAATTCAAGGATTTCACAGAACCTTTGTTCGAACGAATCAAAAATTCTGAATTCCAGATTATCCACTCAAATATAACGGAGCAGGAACTGGATAATGCGCCAGAAAGAATCAGGGCAACGACCAAATTACTTCCCGAAAACTCGACCGAACACGTAAAATCGGACATAGAGACCGCAAATCTGGCCAAAAGATATATCGAAGAAGGCGTGGTGGGAGCAACATCCTATGTGGACTGCCTACACATCGCATTGGCCACGAAACATAATACCAATATATTAATCAGTTGGAATTTCAAACATATCGTGAATGTCGTGAGAATTGTCGGCTATAATTCGGTCAACATCTCAGAAGGCTACAAGCAAATTGATATTCGTTCACCAAGAGAATTGATGACTTATGAAGACTAAAGAAAAAAATACCAAAAAAACATTTGACGCCGTAAAATTTATGCGCGAACAAAGAGACCGAATCTCAAAGGATATTATGAATTTAAGTCCTGAAGAAATCGTGAGATACTTCGATGATAAACGAGGAGCATCCCGCACAAAGCCCAGTGACTAACAAGACGTATATAAAAAATAGCTACATCCCGCTATCCAAGAGACTTTGATCTCTGCAAAGGCCGCCGAATTTTCGGATACGGCTTTTAGAAAAATCAAGGTAAAAAGCAGATCCGAAAATCCGGCTCCAACACAACACCGAGAACCGGGCTGCTCAAATACGCTACGTTTCAAGATATTCAATCCCGTTGGCCACAAGCCAAACACGTATCTTTTTAATTAAAAATACACGTGTATCATTGTTTTTGTCGTATTTTAGCAAAAAAATAAGCGGTGAATACAAAACTTACATTGACGATAGAACAGAAAATCATAGAAAGGGCGAAAAAATATGCGAAACAGAAAAACCGTAGCCTGTCCGACCTAATCGAAAATTATCTGAAAACCCTGACCGATAATGAACCTGAACGGGATAACGATTTGAGCCCGGCGGTGGAATCATTAATGGGTTCGTTCAAACCGCCCAAAAACTTTGATTACAAAAGACAATTGCAGGAACGTTTGGAAAAGAAATACCTGTGACGGAAAAAGTATTGTTCGATACCGACGTCTTGCTGGACTTTTTCTTTGGCAGAAAACCTTTTTCCGGACATACGGCCAAGGTATTGAACCTATGCAAGGAAAAAACGATCGAAGGTTACACAACTCCCTTAATCATAGCCAACATATATTATCTGTTGCGAAAAAACGCCAAACACGAAACCATAATCGATAAACTGAACCAGCTCTTGAACATAATAGATATAGTGGACATGGACAGGAAAGTGGTTATTCAAGCTTTAAATTCAAAATTCAGGGACTTTGAAGACGCACTACAAAATTTTGCAGCGGTCGAAAAAAGAGAAATCGAGATTATACTTACCAGAAACATACAGGATTTTAAACATAGTGAACTGGCAATCCTGACACCCGAAACATACCTGAAAGGCAGAAAAGCCAGTGGCTAACAACGAATCCTATGAAAAGCACTAGTCCAGCTCTCTAAAGTTAATTACTATTTTCTTTTTGCCTTAAACCACCTTTTTTGTTTTGATATAACTTGCTCCGCATCCTATGTGTGATACCCCTTTGTTTAGGGTTCACCGGCATCTGTATGATGATAAGCTATAATAGACCCGGCCACTTGCTATAAAAATATGATTCCGGTCTTTGGGTCACCCACGTTGTTCTTCACGAGGTCCGCTCTTATGGCCTGCCATGAAGCTTCCACAAAATAACTCCGTATGCGATGTACCCTGAGGGTGATGCCCATGACCCGTGAATTGCCCCCGCTTTGATGGACTTTAGGGGCCAGTCCCACATAACCCGCCAAATGTTTTATACTGTTGAAGCGCCCGAGGTCGCCCAGTTCGCACAATATACCACAGGCCACGATACCAACTATGCCCGGTATGCTCCTGAGCAACATATAATCTTTCCTGTAATGCTCTTTGCAGTACCTTCTGAGCTGCGTGGAAACATCGCGGAGCTCTTGGTCCACGAAACGGAAAAAGCGCATACGGCCGTCCAAGGTCGCTTTGGCCGTTGGGTGCGCAAAGACCGTGTCGTCCATTTAACTGTATCTCGTGCCGAAAAAGATATACGAGCAAATCATTGATGGCAACCCAAAAAAGGTAAGGGCATAAAACAGGCGGGCAGTTGTAAAACAGTTTATAGGGTAAATGCGGAATCAATGCCTTATCCGCCTCAATAAAAAGCCTTCGCGTTTCGTCAAAATTTCCTTTTTAACTACATTCGGCCAAAATCTTGGGCTGAATGTCTACCCTCCATTATTGTAAAGACTATATAAAACGATATGAGATTTGGGTCTTCTTGATGTCGGCCCCCATACTCAATACGCTTATTACGTATACTAGTAGTCTGGGGTACATCTCTGAATTCATATACGGCCACGGCCGCTTTTATGCCCTTTTATTCTTATTGTTCTGCATTGTAGGGTACACGAAAGGTACCGAGGGCCTACTCAACCTGTTCAGGCCCATGCTTCGATGGAAAGTTCATCCCAAGTGGTACCTATTCAGTTTGCTGTTCGCCCTTGTAATCGCCACTATCACACTGCTGCTTAAAGCCAAATATTTAGGGGAGGGGCATTCTACTTATCTGACCTTGCAGTTTCCATCGGCCAGAAATAGCTTTTTTATCTTGACCTGGGCGTTTCTGGGGGAAGTGGTATGGATCAGCTATGCGGTTCGTGAATTATCTAAAATCATGAATCCGTTTTACGCCAGTCAGATTATCGGCATATTCTGGACGCTTTGGTGGGTACCTTCGGTATATATCAATGTCGGTGTCATTGAAGACCTTCCGTTATGGCCATTATTTCTGAATATGATGGGCGCTGCGGGCATGTGTACCTTCGTTTACGAAAAAACCAAAAGCGGACTATGTGTGTTGCTGCTCCAGTATATGCTGAACATGTCGATACTGCTGCTACCCGTCTCCCCGTTGGGCGGAGGCATCCCAACTTATTCGACGTTTGCCGTACTTTATTTTCTCACCATGTTGGTCTTTATGTATTTTAGGTCTCCCAGAAAGATGGCGGCGCTACAATAGCCAATATTTAAAAACTTGCTTTGAAGGCGCTATTTCTACACCTGATGTTGATAAGAAAAAATCGCTTTCTTAGGATTTGGCCAACACAACCAATTTGCTACAATCGGACCTTAACTTCTACGTATGGCACTCGAAAATATTTTGCAATATAGGGGATGTCAAAAAGTTCAGGTAATCATTGCAGCATCGTACCCCTATTGCCCCTTAACGGCTATAATTCGGAGACTCTTTGGTAATGGTCACATCATGTGGATGGCTTTCATGGATACCACTGGAGGTGATTTTCACGAAACGACCCGTTTCTTTTAAGGTCGCGATATCCTTCGCACCACAATAGCCCATTCCGGCACGTAATCCGCCGATAAACTGATGGATGCTTTCGTAGAGTTCCCCTTTATAGGGTACACGACCAACGATACCTTCGGGCACCAATTTTTTAATATCATCTTCGACATCCTGAAAATAACGATCCTTACTGCCTTGTTTCATGGCCTCTACCGAACCCATACCTCGGTAGGACTTAAATTTTCGTCCCTCGTAAATAATCGTTTCCCCGGGAGATTCTTTTGTACCGGCCAGCAATGAACCCAGCATGACGGTGTCGGCACCGGCAGCGATTGCCTTGGGAATATCGCCCGTGTAACGGATACCGCCATCGGCAATAACGGGAACACCACTACCTTTTATGGCCGCCGCAACTTCCAGTACCGCTGAGAATTGAGGGAAACCTACCCCGGCCACGACCCTGGTCGTGCATATCGAACCCGGACCTATACCTACCTTTACGGCATCCGCGCCGGCTTCGACCAAATATTTGGCCGCCTCCGCGGTGGCGATGTTGCCAACAATCACCTCTAAATCGGGGAATTTGCTTTTGACTTCCTTTAAAATCCGAACCACACCCTGGGTATGCCCGTGCGCCGTATCGATGACCACGGCGTCGACTCCCGCGTTGACCAAAGCGGCCGCCCTTTCGACCGCGTCGGGCGTAACGCCGATGGCGGCAGCTACCCGTAAACGACCATAGGTATCTTTGTTGGCACTTGGTTTTTGGGTCAATTTGGTTATGTCTCGAAAGGTGATCAGACCGACCAGTTTGTAGTTCTCGTCGACTACGGGCAGTTTCTCGATTTTATTTTCTTGCAAAATGTCCTCTGCCTGTCCCAAAGAGGTTCCCTCACCTACCGTGACCAGATTCTTTGAGGTCATCACCTCCGATATCGGCCTTTCATTGTTCTTTTCAAAACGCAGGTCGCGATTGGTCACGATACCCAGCAGCTTGCCCTCGGCATCGACGATGGGGATACCACCGATGCTATATTCCTTCATGTTCGCTTTGGCATCCTTGACCTTACTGTCTAAAGGAAGCGTCACGGGATCCATGATCATGCCGCTTTCCGCTCGCTTTACCTTGCGTACTTTAACCGCCTGCTGTTCAATGGTCATGTTCTTGTGCAGCACCCCGATACCGCCTTCCTGCGCGATGGCGATGGCCATGCGCGATTCGGTAACCGTATCCATCGCCGCCGAAATGATCGGTACGTTGATGGTAATGTTGCGGGTGAACTTCGACTGGATGTTTACTTTTCTGGGAAGTACTTCGGAGTAAGCGGGAACGAGCAGTACGTCATCGTACGTAAGGCCTTCGCCAACTATTTTGTCTTGATGGGCTTGCATGGCAATTAGGGATTTAATTGCGGGCAAAAGTAGTGAAATTTAATGAGATGTAGCGGGAAAAGAAAGCCAACCGACACGCTTGCACAAACAATAGTGAGGTATTGTACGCAGTCATCGACTTAGCAAAGTCCGCTGGTTTTGAATTGTGATGCTATACAGGGAAAAGACCCATAAGCGATGAAAGTTAAAATAAGCCGTTCAACACCTTCGCCAATCGCAACCCGCCTTTTTCCAATTGAATTTCTACGGTGTCCCACCAATCATAACTATACCGGTAGTATAGCTTCTCCCCCATTTCCACGGAGCCATAGACCTCGTTCGCCAAATCTTGTGACTCTTCGACCCAGTCGTAAATATCGCCCTTGATGATAGCGTTCTTTTGGGCCTTGGTGAGCTCGGGCAGATTGGCCGCCAACTCGGTGTAGCTCATGCCGTAATCATCGATCATGTTCGAATCCCATACCCGATGCAAATTGCTTCCCTTATTGAACCATTGTACTTGAATATCATTGCCCCCTTTATCTTCTAAGCGGCCAACGTGCATGGGTTGGTGTAGATCGCCAATGAGATGTACGAGCAGTTTTAGATAAAAGGCCTTGTCTTTTTTAGAGCTGTTTTCATCGGTCACGATTTCGATACATTTCTCGATACCGATCATTAAATCACCTTGGTCACTGGGCGGTTCATCACCGTATTTTTTGTTCGCAGGATAATTGACATAATGCCAAGCGCTGAATTTCCGGTACGCATCATCGGCCTTGATCTCGTCCCCAAAGGTCGATGCCTCGGCCAGACTTTGGCCATCAAGAATCTCAGCGATTGCCTTTGCCGCTTTTTTGGTCAGATGTTCCTGTGCCACCTCCCCGACCACCCTATGGCCGGTTTTTGACCAAACCATATCGTTGGCGAAGGTTAAATGGGATACGAAAAACAGTAAAAGGACAAGCTTTTTCATTCAGGGATATTTTCGTCAAAAATAGCCATTCGCGCTTTAATCAATTGTTAAGTCTTACGGGAAAATTATTTTTTATGCTGATATTGCAGCTGGTAAAAAACATTGGAATTTCGCAGCGCTTTCCGAAGTCATCCTAAAAAAAAGAACATTGCTCCTAAAAAATATTAAATCCCCGATTCTTCGATATGGTATTCTAGCTATCACGGCCGGATTGCTTTTCGTACTTCTTTTTATCCTTAGCATCTATTGGGGCGCTTGGGGAAAAATTCCAAATAAAGGGGATCTCTCCGATTTCCAATACCAACGGGCATCCGAAGTATACACGGTCGATAGCGTGCTGATTGGCAAGTTTTATCTTTACGACAGGCAGCCCATCGCTTTTAAGAATATTCCGCAACACCTATTAGATGCCCTGATCTCCATCGAAGATGAGCGCTTTTACGAGCATTCGGGTATCGACTACCCCAGCTTGGGCCGTGTGGCGATCAAGACGGTGTTGATGCAAGACCAATCTTCGGGCGGGGGGAGTACCCTGACCCAGCAATTGGCAAAAAATCTATACCCGAGAAGAGACCGTAAAGTGTCGAATATCGCAGTCGATAAGATTAAGGAAATGATTATCGCATCCCGTTTGGAGGCTATTTTTTCAAAGGATGAAATACTGACGCACTACCTGAATACCGTATCCTTTGGTGATAATACCTTTGGTATCGAAAGTGCATCCCAGAAATTCTTCAATAAACACACCAAAGACCTTTCCGTTGAGGAAGCCGCAACCTTGGTCGGTATGCTAAAGGCGACCTATGGATACAATCCCAGGATATTCCCGGAAAAAAGTCTGGCCCGAAGAAATCTTGTGCTATCATCCATGGCGAACAACGAATTACTATCCGAAGAAAAAAAGGATAGCCTTATTGCTGTTCCGATTACTTTGGACTACAGGGAATTCAATAACAACGACGGACTGGCCCCCTATTTTCGGGAGGAAGTCCGGAAAAAGATGCAAAAATGGAGTCTCGAACAGCGCGAGGAAGGCAACGAGTACAATATCTATACGGACGGACTCAAAATCTACACCACCCTCGATTACAACATGCAATTTTGGGCCGAGGCGGCGATGCGCGAACATATGGCGTCGTTACAACAACAGTTCGAGAAAAGTTATGGGAAGCAAGCGCCCTGGCTCACCGACAAGAAGCTAGTCGAAAAGGTGGTCCGCGCCTCAAGGGTCTATAAAAAACTCAAAGGGCATAACCTCGATGACGCCCAGATTATGGACTCCCTAAAAGTAAAACGACCCATGGCTCTTACGGATTGGGAAGGTGAAAGAACCATCGAAGCCAGTTCTTACGATAGTATCGTGCATTACATGAAGCTTTTGAATACCGGATCCTTGGCCATCGACCCAAAGACCGGAGCTGTAAAAACATGGATTGGCGGGGTCGATTTCGAACATTTTAAGTACGATCATGTGGCACAAAGCAAGCGACAGGTCGGGTCGACCTTTAAACCGATCGTGTATACGGCAGCCCTGGAAACGGGAATCGCCCCCTGCACCTATTGGTCGGCCGAAGAGGTAGAATACGAAAACCTAAAAAACTGGTCCCCCGGCAATTCCGGCGACGATGATGAGACCTACCTCAACTATTCGATGGAACAGGCCCTTAGTAATTCGGTGAACACGGTTACCGTCAAAGTGCTCGAAAAAACGGGATTGACCAACGTGATGACCATGGCCAAAAACATGGGCGTATTTACCAAGCTGCCCGAAGAACCTTCCATCGCTTTGGGTACCGGCGAACTCTACCTCAACGAACTCGCCGGCGTATATTCGACCTATGTCAACGACGGGAAGGCGATACTCCCCTACCTCATCAATCGTATTACGGATAAAAAGGACTCCCTTTTGACCAAATTCGAGCCAAAACGGGCGAAAATGCCCGCTTTTTCTGAAGAGACTAGGCAAATTATGGTCGAAATGATGAAATCGACCGTCAACATGGGTACGGCCTCGCGCCTACGAACGACCTATAAACTTAAAAATGATATCGCCGGTAAAACAGGTACCACACAAAAAAATAAAGACGCCTGGTTCGTGGCCGTAACCCCTAAATTGGTGCACGTTACCTGGGTCGGCCTCGAAAACCACGAAATCGGATTCCGAAGCACCGCTTTGGGGCAAGGCGCCAATGCGGCCCTGCCCATATTCGCGAAGTTTATGCAAGAGCTGAATCGACATCCTTCTTACGATACGATCACAAAGGCCCGTTTTGAAGAACCGCACCCCGAAATCGTCAAGTTGCTCGATTGTGATCCGGTGAAACGCGACGGCTTCTTCAAGCGCTTGTTCAAAAATCCGGACAAGAAAAAGAAACGGGAGTTTCGGCGTAAGAAATCCGAAGGATAAAAG
>JBATUY010000517.1:0-3029 GCA_049671465.1 Pricia sp.
ATCGGGGACATACCGGGTCGAACTGGTCCGTTTTGGAAGCGAACAGCTTGATCCAGAACAGCTTGGCAATTAACAGTCCAATAAAGCGTGACAGCCTTCTGCGCTATTATTTGGAGGAGGGCTCTGCTCGACAGGATGCCCTACCCATTGTAGCCGAAGAGTACCCGTATGAGGGGAGCGTCTATCCCGAGACCTCACAGTATTCCATCAGTGTGGCCGCGCGCACTACGCGAATGATGGTAGTGCTAAATAAGTATGCCCCCGGTCTAAATCTAGGTCGAAAATATGATAATATCCCGCTCTCGTTAGACCGATGGAACCATTTTCGGTACCCTAACGGCGAGCTGATCCGTTTTGGGGACGGAAAGCGCCGATTCGACGAACCCTATGAAGGCTACGAAGCGGCCTACCTGCTCGGCAGGCTTGATTCCGTTCCCAAACTCCGAAAAAAATTCGGTAGCCTTATCCGTTCGGCGGTCGAGAACGACGACTATAGTCGAGGAACGCTGGGAGTGCGTAGCTACGGAGCTTCCGAGTATTATGAACCTACGACCTTGCTTTGGTATGAGGGAGAGGTAAAGTTAGAGGGCGCTAACCGGTCTCCGGAGTTGCCCCGGACGGATGCCCTGCCGCATGCAGGCCTTATCCTTCAGCGAAATTTGAGCAGTACGGGCAATCCCGATGACGGACTTATGGCCTTTGTCGGGGGAGCGCATTACGTACACGCCCATGCCAGCGGTATGGATATGGAGCTTTACGGGGAAGGTCAGGTTTTGGGTGTGGACAACGGTAGGGGAAGCTACCGTACGGATTTGCACGAAAATTATTCCCGTCTCTTTGCGGCGCACAATACCGTCATTGTAAACGGTGCTTCCCAAGGAGAGGGCGGTTGGGTCAATTTGGGAATTGATACCGTAAAACTCGTTACCATGGAGCCCGCACCTTTTGCAAGGGCGCTTTCGCCCAACTATTCCTTTTCTACCACGAGCTTTAAAGACGATAGGGGCGAGGGGGCCGAAGCCTATCAAGAGCGTACCCTGGCCCTGGTGCGTACGTCTCCAACTTCGGGGTATTATGTAGATGTTTTCCGATCCCGATCCGATCTTCCCGATGAATTCCACGATTACGTTTACCACAATCTGGGTGACGGACTTAATTTTCAAAATACCGACCTCGAACTACGGCCAGACCCCGAAAGGTACCGCGCGCAAGCCGATGCCGAATGGAAACGGAACCGGAAATACCGTAATCCCGGATGGCATTTTTTCGATAGCGTGCAAACTTCGAAAACCTATACCAAGCCGGTCAGGGCCCTATTTGAACTCAAGGAATTAGCAGCTGGGCCGATTTTTATGGGACTCCATATCCCCGGTTTTGGCAATCTCGAATACACCAAAGTGATGGCCCCGAATACCTTCGAAGCACCCCATCCCTACGACAAAAAACCGACCCCGACGCTGCTCATTCGCAACAAGGGCCAGGCCTGGACCAATCCTTTCGTAGTGGTGTTCGAGCCCTACGGCGGCAATTCTGAAAACCGGACGGTCCGTTCCGTCGAAAAACTGGAACGTGATGGAACCTATCAGGGCCTGAAAATTACAAGCGAGGTAGCTGGTGATACACTGGTTCAATACGTGATCACCCCGGAGGGAAAAAACTCCTTCAGCAATAAGGAGATGGACCTATCGTTTACGGGAAAATTCGCCATCGTCACCTTCGAAGGCAAGCCGCGACCTGATGGTACCGGACAGTTGAGGGATGTCTATATCGGGGATGGTAATCGTCTTCGAGTGGGAAACGTAGTGGTCACGATGGGCACCTATTCCAAATCCGCCTATGTGGACTTTACCGGTGACAACCTCACCATCAACGGAAACGCTTCGGTCAAGGTCTTGGAAAAGTAGTATTTCTAACAATAGTACTGCCATCCTGTATCTTAGTAAGTATCAGGCCGAATAGGAGTAGCATCAGGATGCTGTACCTAAACTGGCCGATCAGCTTCATGTTGGGTGGGCCAGAATTCTCTAGTTAAGACTAGTACCTATATATGTGAAAAGGTCAGGTTGATGGTTTCAAGTAAAGGGATTACGGGATAGTACAGGACAGTCCCTATTCCGATATTCCTTATTTTTCATCCATACAATCGATTGTTTTCAATTTATTCATCGAGAATAGTAGCAGCGCGGCCCTATGACATATCGAGTTTTCAGGATTTTAGTTTTAGGATGGCTTACTTTTCTGGGTGGTATTGAAATGTACCCGCAAGAGCGGGACCTAGCCGCTACTTTTGCCGATCCGCCCCATGAGGCCCGGCCCAAAACTTGGTTTCACGCTATGAGCGGCAACATGTCCAAACCCGGACTGACCAAAGATCTGGAAGCCATGGCTTCGGCGGGACTCAGCGGTTTTTTGCTTTTTAACATCACCCAAGGCATTCCGAACGGTCCTATTAGGTACAACTCCCCGGAACATCTTGAACTGATCAAACACACGGCGGCCGAGGCAGAACGCTGGGGGATTACTTTTGGTGTCCACAATTGCGATGGGTGGTCCGCCAGTGGCGGTCCCTGGATTTCTCCCGAGCAGTCTATGAAGATGGTGGTCTGGAGCGAAACAATCGTAGAGGGCGGTAGGATAAAGATGCCGTTGGAAAAGCCGTCGATACGCGAGGGATTTTACCGTGATATCGCCGTGATGGCGTATCCGACCATGGCTTCGGAACTCAACGACCGGAAAAATCCTCCTAAAATCTCAGCCTCCGACCCCGACTTGGACATCCCACTGGTTTCGGACGGTAAAATGGATGCGGAGTCCAGACTGGAAGCGGACAAAAACGATGAGTTCTGGCTGCAATATAAATATGATAGCCCTAAGACCTTACGCTCGGCAAAACTGATATTCAACGACCGTCACGCCACCGCCACCCTACAAGTTTCTGAAGACGGCCAAAATTATACCGATGTCCGCGAGCTGTTCAAAGTGAGAACGGGCAAAGGCGAGTGGGCCATCAACGACCATTTTGAGGGCAT
>JBATUY010000518.1:0-3173 GCA_049671465.1 Pricia sp.
TCCGCTAAGATTGCCTTCAAGATTATCTTCTAAAAATTGGAGCAATTTAAGCAGTGGGCCATGGGCCTGGGTCACATATTCCTTGATCTTTTTTCTTCTAAAGCCGTCGGTAAAAGTACGAAGCAAGAGCGTCGAAATATCGGAGTAGGCCTTTACATCGGTCTCGTTCAATTTTACGGGCCCGAAATCCCCGGTCGCCAGCGCTTGGGTCAAATCATCGGTACGATACTTCGTGAGCTCGTTCTGGCTGAGGTCCGATAGGCCGTAAAAGTAGCTTCTTGTAGCCTTGTAAATGACTTGGGTAATGCTATCGGCTTTTTTGTTTTGTACACAATCGTAGTCGGTGCTATGAATATCGAAGGTACGGATGCTCTCTTGACGGCCGTCTTGTAGGCATACTTGGGAAAAACTGGGAGACAGCGACTCATATTGCCCTATACCGTCAATCGTGGTTTCGGAAAATTCGCCGACATGCTTGAGGTTGACACAACCGCCCAAGATTAGGGAAACCGCTATGAACGGTAGCGTAAAATTTTTGGTCGTGCAATATAACATCTGAAATTGACATCAATGAAACAACAAGTTAGCCCAATTGTATTTATTTTACGATATTTTCCAAAGAAAAATCCCCTTGCAAAGTACAAGAGGATATAAGCGCTTTGGGTGATGCGGTTACTCAAATACGGATGGTAGTTCCGTCGAACTTCGCCAAGGTCATCGAGAAATTCTCGCTATAGGTGAGCTTTTGTTCCTCTAAGATACCGATTGCAATTTGCTCTCCCATCAATATGGATTCATAATAATCGGTAAAATAGTGAACCCCGGCCCAATTTCTTCCGATGGCGATGTTAGAGGCCAATTTGTTCAATTCGCCCTCGACCGTCAGCTTAGCCAGTTTACAATCTTGATCTAGTACCGGAACAATATCCAGCTTAGACCCATCTTGTACAGAGACATAGGCCAGGTTACAGGACTTGGGCGAGACTCCGGGTGCGATGCTTCCAAGAAGGTCTAGTACCTCTTGTTGCGTATCACCTACAGGCACTAGATTCAACGGGTGTTTGTGGTCGAAAAACGCTTTTAGGATGGTGATACAGGCCCCGGCGACCGTAGCATGCCCGGCACCGTAAGAAGGGTGCATGGGCGAACCTTCACAGAAGGCCATCGGTAGCAGAAAGTTATCCGCCCCGTTCTCCGCCTCCACTTTCGACAAGATTCCGGACGCATCAAGGGCATCTTTCAAAACGGAGAGTTCCGGAGCCATCTCCTTGAGGGCGTCCGCCTTATGCACCCGGGCGGCCAACATTTCGGGGCGGCCCCTACGGTGTACGTTGTATTTTTGAAAACGCACTGCTTTTAGTGCTCGCGTCGCGACCTCGGTGACCAATGATAGAATATGTGGTCCCCCAAAATGGGCGAAGCCCTGTTGGTGGTCTCGGTTGTCGGCTTCCTGAAACGGAATGCCCGGATCAAAAGGTGTACCGTTCCCCAATAGTAACAGACAGGCGTTCAAATAGGCTTGGTACAAGGCATCGTAATGTACGTAGGTCGCCAAGTCCCGTGGGGTATATATAAAACGCCGTTTCGGTGAATTTTCATAGGTCTCCATACCTCTAAAATCGGCTCCTCGCTGTACGTCGAACCATTCGTCCCAATCGGTCAGATAGTTCTTGCCCTTTGTGGCTACCCGAACGCGTTGGTCTATTGAGTTCGCCCCGTACGAAATCAATCCGTCTGCCGGATTCCGCTCCGCATCGTTACCGTTGATTCCCGCGCTACCCGCCAATAAAAACTGTGATAGGTACGGGCCGATATCGTCACCCGGCGTAATTCCCCTAAAGGCATTGGCCGGTAATTGGGTGTAGTCTCGTCGCCTTGCGGTTTCGCTGGCGTTCAGTCGCAGCGTTACGGCCGGATCGAACCATTTCAAGCTGCCCATCGCATCGGTAAATTCTTTGACGTTCTCTACATCCGTTTTTTTGGTGTCGAGGGCATCCAATGCCGTAAGGGTAGAAATATCGGATTTGGACTTCCCGCTGCCAATTCCCGTCACGCCCGGAGTATATGCATTGAAAGGCGTGTCGCGAAGCAAGGCCTGTGCATAGATTTCTGCCATTTCAGCGGTCAGTTCCTCGCTGCCCAGTTTTGGTGCGGGCGGCATGGTCACGGCCTGTGCATCGGGCCCTTCTAAATCGAATGAATTACCGGCGCTTTGACTTTCCCAGGCACGTAAGCTAACTTTACCTCCGTTGGCACCACCCGTTTTGGCCTTGTCGGACTTCCAGTCCAAATGGTCGATTTCGCAGACGTTGCCCAAACAATTTTCCGTAAATCCGAGTGGGGTATCCCTAAAATCCCGAAAATCGCCACTGTCAATGGCCCTTACAAAATATTGAAAATGTTCAAAATCGCTGATGAGTCCCGTATCGTAGTCATGCGGAAGTCCCTTCGTATAGCTCATTAGGTGTGAGGGTTTAAAAGGGGCGTCCGTATGACGGAATTTCTGCTCGTCGTCGTTACCGATATTCTTCGGATGCGGCCTTGACTTGGCCGTTTCGTTGGCCAATTGCCGCGTGGCATAGGCACTTTCTCTTCGCTTGCTCATATAATAAAATTTAAGGTTACACTGCAAATGCCTGGGCTTTATGACCGTCTAGAGGGGAATGTAAGGTCAACGTATCGGGGGAAGAAATAGGTGGGTAAAATTTAAAGGACGCTGCAATATAGAAGCGCACTACGATATTACCTGTAGAAGTTGTACGAAAAGTAGTATTGTCCGTGTGGATGGTACAAAAAAAGACCCCCCTATAAAAATGGGAGGCCTATAAAAGATAACAAACTGTATTTTTAACTTAAGCCGTCGGATCCGGTGTCATGCGCAGATAAGGTTTTAGTTCTTTTACGCCCTTTTTGAACATGTCGACCGCGTCTTTGGTAGAAATAGCGGGACTCACCACCACATCTTCCCCGTTTTTCCAATTAGCGGGCGTGGCCACTTTGTGGTTCGCGGTGAGCTGTAACGAATCGACTACTCTCAGCAATTCGTAAAAATTGCGGCCCGTTGAGGCGGGATAGGTCAGCATTAATTTTATCGTTTTGTCGGGAGCGATGATAAAGACCGAACGTACCGTTAACGTATCGTCGGCTTTCGGATGAATCATATCGTACAGATC
>JBATUY010000519.1:0-2964 GCA_049671465.1 Pricia sp.
TGGCGTGATATTTTTATTACTAACGGATTCTTAAAAGATGTCAATGATCTAGATTTCGTTAACTATGACGATACCAATCCGTTCGGCAATCAAAAAAAGCGTGACAGTAAAGCATACCTAGAATCGCTAAAGACCCAAAAGGGGATTCATATTCCCAACTATCTGTTCCAAAATCAAGGCAATCTTACCTTCAAGGATAAGAGCGAGGAATGGGGTTTTGATACCCCGACGTATTCCAACGGTGCCGTCTATGCCGATTTTGATAATGATGGCGATCTTGATATGGCCATAAACAACATCAACGAGTCGGCCTCAATTTATGAGAACCATACCATTACGCCAGAAAACCAAGACAACAATTATCTGCAAATAGTGCTACAGGGAGAGGCACCGAACAAACAGGCAATCGGAGCTAAAATACTGTTCGAAACAAGCAAAGGCACTTTGTCGCACATCAATCACAGAACTAGAGGCTTTATGTCTTCTCTAAGCACTGTGGCGAATTTCGGGCTTGGTCAAGATACCATCGTAAAACGCATCGATATAACTTGGCCCGACGGATCTAGACAATCGATTGACGAGGTTAAATGCAACCAAAGAATTACCATTGCTAAAGAAAGTTCCTCAACTAGCGTCGGCGAGTCAGATGATGTTGCAGGCGAAGCTAACCTTTTAAACAAATCTCTTTTCAGGCAGGTCGAGATTCCAGGGCTAGACTATGAGCACAAAGAATTGCCTTTTAACGATTTCAATCACCAGTTGTTGCTTCCGCACCAACTTTCGAAGTTCGGCCCTTCACTGGCAGTCGGAGACGTTGATGGCAATGGCCTTGAAGATATCCACATCGGCGCGGCCAATGGTTCTGCCGGTAAGCTTTTTTTTCAGGAAGTGGATGGAACATTTTCGAGGCTGCAAATAGAGGATACGCTTTCATACGAAGATCAAGGCAGTCTTCTTCTGGATATCGATAATGATCACGACCTTGATCTTTATATCGTAAGTGGAGGCGTCGAGAACGGAAGAAAAAGCCGCTATTATTCCGATCGCCTGTTCATCAACACGGGTAATCGCACCTTTAAAAAATGGGGCCAAGACTTACCACGGGAAAATGGCTCGTGCGCGGTCGCGGCAGATTACGATAAAGACGGGGATCTCGATATTTTTGTAGGCGGGGCTTCAAGGCCGGAAGAATATCCCCTGCCCGCCAGCAGCATGTTGTTACGAAACGATACGGACAGGGCCGATCAGCCCGTGTTGACAAATCTTGCCGAGACCGAACTGCCCGAACTAAAATCCCTGGGTATTGTTCGTAGCGCTCTATGGTCCGACTACGATAACGACGGATGGATCGATTTGTTGGTCGTAGGCGAGTTTATGCCGTTTACCATTTTCAAGAACGAAAAGGGTAGGTTGCGAAAAGTCGATCCCGACCTTTTACCTAAAGAACACGGGTTGTGGAATAGCATTAACGGAGGTGACTTTGATAGGGACGGCGATATCGATTATATCTTGGGTAATGTAGGACTGAACTCGAAATATAGTCCCTCGTTAGATAATCCCTTGACCCTATATGCCAAAGATTTTGATGGCAATGGTACTATCGACCCCATTATGACCCGATTCAGCGGGGGGAAAGAAGTGCCGGTTCATCTGCGTGACGATCTCTACAAACAATTGAACACTCTGAAAAAGATAATGCCTACCTACGCGCAGTACGCCGGGGCGGGCATTGATGAGTTGATTCCAAGAAGCGAGCTTAACAAGGCCTTGACATTGAAATGGAATTATTCGTCCAACGCTTACCTAATCAACGACGGCGATGGCCGGTTCCGCTTAGAAAGTTTGCCGAACAGGGCCCAGATCGCACCCATTTATGGTACTTTGATCCGAGATTTCAATGGTGATGACCGTCTTGATATTCTCGCCGTAGGCAATTCACATAGCGCGGAAGTATTTTCGGGCTGGTTCGATGCCTCCGTCGGATCGCTATTGTTAGGGAAAGGCGATGGCACATTCGATTTTTCTCCCTCGAAGAAGAGTGGTTTTTATGTAGATGGAGATGCGAAGGCCATTGTCGATATTAAAAGAGCCGATACTAGTTTTTTGACCTTGATATCCCTGAACAATGATAATTTGCAATCGTATCATCGCTCATCAAAGAACAAAGTAAGCGTCATTGCCCTACAACCATTTGATGCCTATGCGGAAATCATTTATGCTAGCGGTGAAATGGAACGCCGGGAGTTCTACTATGGCGCCGGTTATCTGTCTCAAGGCTCTAGGTCGATAATACTATCGGATGCAGTTGAATCGGTTAAAATCTTTAATAGTATGGGTGTCGAAAGATTGATGACGCTGGATTGAGCGATAGGGACAACTATCACGTTCATAATCCGCACTTCGGAGGTCATCTTAACATATCGTTCAATTTGACCTGAAGTGTCCGCTTTGGTAGTACAAGATACACTGGTCAGAATTAAAACAAATGAACAGCATTCTTTGGCACCTTTACTAAACCTCGTACCGGTAGGTTTCTATGTCATACTATGATGTAAGTGAAAGTCAAGTAAAGGATGTGCAGGTTTAGATTAATCGTTTAAATTTGGTTAATTTTAAAAGCAAAGGCTCGAGGCGTACATAAGTTTTACCAATTTAAAAATTTTTTGCCCCGTTGGGCCGTAGCAGCTTGAATGGACATGCGCTTCTTTGATGCTTATCCATTCGTAATTATCGAATACTTAAAATACCATATGGCGAATTACAATATAGACGCAAAGAAAGATATGACTTATGACGCCATCGTTATAGGTTCTGGAATAAGTGGTGGATGGGCCGCGAAAGAACTCTGTGAAAAGGGTTTGAAAACCTTGGTTTTGGAGCGAGGGAGAATTGTTGAGCACGTTGCGGACTATCCGACCATGAATCTAGACCCTTGGGATTCAGAACTTCGCGGAGGGTTGACCC
>JBATUY010000520.1:0-7925 GCA_049671465.1 Pricia sp.
ATTTAGGCAAGTACTACGCCCATAAGATTGCCGGTTCCACCCAAGTGGCGATGTATCGTGCCACCAAAGACACCCTGTATCAAGAAAAAGCGGTGACCGAGCTTACAAAGGCACTGGAGTTTTGGAAAAAATACACCGAACAGACCTCCAAGCAGAATAAAAATCCGCTGTGGACCAATCGTGTCGGGCATGTGGACTGGGAGGAAATTACCGTCGAGGTGGCAAAAGATATTGAAATTGCCAAACAAAAGGTATAAAGAATAGAACGGTGCTATTAAAGGATGGCATTCGAGGCCGAATGAAACTTACTCAAATGAAATACTACTGGCCACTCAATCTGATTATGTTTTTATTCGGGCTGTTGTTCTCCGGGCTAATGTGGTCCTGTCAAGAAAAATCATTCAGCATCCGAATTGATAATTCGATTGATTTGCCAGAGGTGGAACATGGTTTGCAAAAACTGAACATTTTTGCCAAAACGAGTCAAATATCGGTTACGGAAAGTGACGCGGTCATCCACCTTAAAACGGCCATTGATTCCGTAAACTTGGTACCCGAGGCCTATACCATATATGACGAGGGGGATGCAGTACGTCTATCGGGCGGAGATGCCGTTGGTCTGATGTATGCCCTCTTGGACGTCAAGGAGCAATTGGCCAACGGACAGCGTACCATCACCGAAAAATCCGAAACGCCCCACCTCACGTTCCGGGCCTTGAAGTTCAATTTGCCTTGGGATGCCTATCGCGGTAGTGCCAGTTTGGCCCAGCACACCGAGACCGTTAAGGACACCGTTTTCTGGCAAAGTTTTTTGGATATGATGGCCGAAAACCGCTTCAACAAGCTGACGCTTTGGAACTTACATCCCTTCAACTATATGGTTAAGCTTGACACATATCCCGAAGCGAACACTTTCACCGAAAAGGAGATGGCGGAATGGGAAAGCTTTTGGCATTCCCTCTTTAAAATGGCCAAAAACCGGGGTATCGAAACCTACATCGTGAATTGGAATATTTTTGTTCCGAGGAGTTTTGCGGAACACCATGGCGTATCGGAAATATCCCAAGGAGAGAAAAAGCATCTAGGCAAGGGCGATACCTCACAAATTGTCAAAGACTATACCCGGGAAAGCGTGACCGAGGTAATCAATACGTATCCAGACCTTACGGGATTGGGAATCACCTTGGGGGAGGGCATGGGCGAAATGACCGCCGAGGAACGGGAAGAGTGGTTGCTAGAAACGGTCGTGGAGGGTGCGAGACAGGCCGAGCGAAAAATCAAGTTCATCCATCGGGTTCCCCTTTCCGCTACCGAACAGCCGGCAGGTTCCACGTCCGCAAGCTTGGAACAGATGACTAGGCGTACGTTAGACACCTTGACCGCTTTCAAGGGTCCCATCAATATCGAACTGAAGTTCAATTGGTCCCATGCGCACTCCACGCCGTCGCTGGTCAAGGTGCACGGCGGGCCGCTCACCGATGCCTATTGGAACCCCATGCCCGAGAACTACCGGCTCGCCTGGATGATGCGAAACGAAGACTTTTTTATTTTGCGATGGGGGCAGACCCCGTTTATCCGCCGGCATATCGAGCAGAATGTTCATCCGTATGTCAACGGATATTATGTGGGCTCCGAAACCTACATTCCAGCAAAGGACTACATAACCGCTCTGGATGGGGCCAGTTATAACTATGCCTTTGAACGCCAATGGATGTTCTACAAGGCCTGGGGCCGCCTGCTCTATAATCCCGAAACCCCGGATTCCTATTTTGAGGATGCTTTTGAAAAACGCTTTCCGGAACACGGAAAAATCCTGTTCGAGGCGCAACAAAAAGTCAGTCAGGTACCGCTGATTATCGCTTCCTATTGGGATGCCCGGTGGGATTTTACGCTTTACTCTGAAGGGATGATTGGCTTCAACAACGGACCGCCCGCGGTCAAGCTTTTGAGCCTGGAAACCCTGGCTGGCAAAAAACCAATGGATCCTAGTTATATTGGCATCCCGGACTATTTGGATTCCGGGAAGAAAACGGTGGAAGGGAAGATTACCCCGGTTCAGTTGTCCGACTCCCTCGCTTCCTTTTGCGCAACGGCTTTGGAAGAGGTCGAGAATATCGATTCCGCCGGTAACACCGACCTGCTTTATGAAAAAAGCGACATTCAGGCCTGGTCGCATTTGGGACTTTATTTTTCGAATAAGCTAAAGGCTGCCACCGCTTATCGCGAATACTTGAATACCAAGGATAAAAAGCATTTGGAAAGCGCTATCTCTTGGTTGGAGAAGGCTACGGATAACTGGGAAAATCTAGTGAAGGTCACCGAACCGGTGTACGAACCCGTCCCCATCGAGGCGAAAGGTTTTCGTGCGGACAGTAAACTTTTTCATTGGTCCATAGTTCAGGAAGAGGTTGAAGCCGAACTGGAATGGTTAAAGTCGCTCAATGTCCAAAATCAGTAGGGTATCCAAAGGATTCTTCGAGGGTACTATTAATAAATTATCCTTGGTAAAGATCACTCGTCTTCAGCATATTTTTAACCCATAGGTCTTTAGGCGATGATAGTCTAGCTTTGAGAGAAAAACAACATGAAAAAAGGATAATGCACAGGATAATCTTGCAGGTTGGTAGAGTAATCTTTCGACGAAGCTCCATGGCCTTTGGTCTGATTCTCGTTCTTGCGATAGGTTGTAAGGAGAACAATACTGTCAAGGCGCCTGAACCTCCAAAACCACCTAATGTACTTTTTATCGCAGTTGATGATTTGAACAATTACTTGAAATATCTCGGTGACCCCAACGCCATTACACCGAATTTTGACAAATTGGCCTCAGCGGGTACGATATTTAGCAACGCTCATTGCCAAGCCCCTTTGTGCGGGCCATCGCGGGCTTCATTACTCACCGGACTGCGTCCTTCGACGACCGGGATATACGGTATGATAAAAGACGATTCCATCAACACGGAAAGTCCTTTGCTAAAAGAGAACATTTTGTTACCCGAATATTTCAAACAGCAGGGCTATACCACCTACGGGGTCGGTAAAATTTTTCACGACTTTGCTCCCAAAAACGTGTTCGAGGTTTCTGGCGGTCGATTTTCCGGGCCTAAGCCCAACCACAATTTCGGACCAAAACCTGAAAAAAGGATGGTTTGGGAAGGGTACGCCGAGAGGCATCCAGAAAAGTACGGAAGAACCAGTACGGATTGGGGCGCATTCCCCGAAAAGGACTCCATGATGCCCGACTATCAGAACACCAAATGGGTCATTAAGCAGTTAGAACAGCACGGTTCCAATACACCCTTTTTTATGGCCCTTGGATATTTAAGACCGCATGTTCCCTTGCACGTGCCACAAAAATGGTTCGACCTGTATCCCTTGGATAGCCTGGAAACTCCTCCTTATCTTAAAAACGACTTCGACGATATTCCGGATATCGCAAAGAACGAGGTGGCCTATCTTCCCATGATGCCGACCACGGATTGGGCCATTGAAACGGACAACTGGAAAAAAATCCTTCAGGCCTATTTGGCTTGCGTTAGTTTTGTGGACCATGAAATCGGTAAGGTATTGAACGCTTTGGAAAATAGTCGACATGCAGAAAATACCGTTATTGTTCTTTGGTCAGATCATGGCTATCGTATCGGCGAGAAAGGTTCCTTCGCCAAACAGGCACTATGGGAAGAGGCGACCCGTACGCCTTTGATTTTTAGTGGCCCGAACATACCCTTGGGAAAGAATATCGACGCGCCGGTAGAACTCTTGTCCATGTATCCTACACTCTTGGAACTCTGCGGCCTACCGCCGAACGAGACCAATGAAGGCATTTCACTTGTTCCTCTATTGAAAGGTGATAGCAATGGTGACCTAAATGCTTTGACGACTTATGGCTACAAGAACCATAGTGTCCGCACCGATAAGTTTCGATATATCCGATATGAAGATGGCTCGGAAGAACTCTATGATATGGAAAAAGACCCGAACCAATTTGAAAACTTGGCCGATGTCAAAAGGTATCATAGCGTAAAGGAAGCACATCGGGAGAAGCTGCCTACCGTGAACTCGAAATGGCACAAACATTCCAACTATACCTTTCAAGCCTATTTTGTAGAACAGAAAATGCGTGTCAATAATGAAGGGGAAGATTAATGGCAATCGTTACAGAAGGAATCAACAGCCTCAGAACTCAAACATATGAAACGAAGAAATTTTGTCCATTTGACATCCGTAACGGCCCTTGCATGCAATTTGCCGATATGTTCCTGCTTGTCAAAAGATAAAAACCAGACTAAGCAGTTATCCGACTTTGAACGTTTAGCTTACGATTTGTTGAAAGTCTGGTGCGATGGAATGATTGCGGTACAAATCGATAAGCCAGAAGACCCTACGCTTCATGGAGCCCTTTACTGCCCCGCCTGTGATAAAATCCATGGCCGCTGTATGGATGCGGTATATCCCTTTTTATATATGGCGGATGTGACCGGGGAACAAAAATATCTGGATGCCGCGATCGGCGTGATGGACTGGTCGAAGAATGTGTCCATGCCCGATGGCAGTTGGACGGTCATTCCCGATCCAAAATCGTGGAAGGGCATTACGGTATTCGGGGCCATCGCCCTGGGGGAAGCCTTGCACCATCATGGCCATATATTGCCCGAAGAAGTCAAGCTACAATGGACGGAGCGTTTGCAGCAGGCGGCGGAGTTTGTGCATAAAAATTTCACCATTGATTACAGTCATGTCAACTATGCCTTTACGGCCGTCTATGCCCTGAACTTTTTGGGCCGGATGTTCGACAATCCGGCGTACATAGCCCATAGCAAGGAGCTGGCCGCAGAAGTTCCGAACTGGTTGACAAATCCTAATAAACTTATTTATGGGGAGAACAAACCGGCCGATGGACCTAGCGCCAAGGGACTCATGCCGGTCGACTTGGGATATAACGTGGAGGAAACCCTAAACGGACTCGTTCAATACGCGCTTTTGGAAAAGGATGAGGAGCTTTTGAAGCTTCTTCAGGTTTCGATGGAAAGTCATTTGGAATTTATGCTCCCCGATGGAGCCTGGGACAACAGCTGGGGCACCCGGCAGAACAAATGGAGCTATTGGGGAAGCCGAACGACCGACGGATGCCAACCGGCATTTTGTTTGATGTCGGATAGAAACCCCGCGTTTGGGACGGCAGCGTTCCTGAACACCGAACTACTTCAACGATGTACGGTCAACGGACTGCTGGCCGGCGGTCCTCATTACGGTTCGCACGGGGTCGAACCCTGTGTCCACCACAGTTTCGCCCACGCAAAATCTTTGGCTTTTGTACTCGACAACCGCAAAAAAATCGGGACTATCTCGAAAAAAACACCAGTCCCCCGTATGGTGGCCGAAGGCATCCGTCATTTTCCCGAAATTGACGTTTGGTTGGCTGCGCGGGGACCTTGGCGGGCGACCATCTCATCTTACGATGCTGTCTTTAAAAAGCCATATTCCCAGGCGGCGACAGGAGGTGCTTTATCCGTTCTATGGCATGAAAGGGTAGGGCCCATATTCATGGCGAGTATGGCCGAATAAATCTTGGCAGAGGTGAACAACCAACAACCACAACCGGATGGGGAAGACATTCCGCTGACCCCAAGAATTGAGTGTATCAGCGAAAGCGTTTGGTATAGCAATCTCTTTGACTTGACGGCTATGGTAATGAGCGAGGATGTTGAAGGACGGATCCGCTTTCACGTGACTACCCAGCTCACAGATCGAGACCGGAAGACTACGCCCAACGGGCGTTACGAACTGGAGTACGTCATAGCTGACGGTGGGGTCACGATAATGGCCCGAAGGGTCGATTCGAAGACAGTCGGTAACCGTCAAAATAGCAATAAAGCTATTCCCACGACCTTCTTGGTCTTGCCGGTTATCTCCGAATCGAACGAAAGGCTCACCTTTGTCTCCGAAAATCGTATAGAAATCATCAAGACAAAAGGCAAGGTGGTCATTGAATGCAACGCTCCCCTTAGTATCATGGACAGCAAACGGGACCGGGTCTTCAATATGGTACCCGGCATGCAGGCGGTGCCCATCCGAGCTGTAATGGACGAATCCCTTCAAGAAATCGTCTGTACCCTTAGCGTTGCCAACTAGAATACATGTACGAGGTTTGAATGCGACTACCAAGCCTGCTGGCAGTTGCTAAACACTTGGCACACTCGATGGTCTAGCTTCCAGACAAGATTCCTTTGTAAGTACTCTAGCGATAGCCATTATTCGTCGGATCGGAGTCTAACAAGCTTGGATTGATTTGCAGTTCTTGTAATGGAACGGGCAACAATACGTGCCAGTCCCTTACATTCTCGTTAGGTTGCCAAAACCGGTATTCAAGACCTCGTACGACATCCAAGAAAATGCCCCATCGAACCAAATCATATTTTCTGTGGCATTCTCCGGCCAACTCCCATTTTCGTTCATCATAAATAGCCTCCCTGAACCCTTGTTGGGTCAAACCGGTCAGCTCCCATTCAGCTTGGGTGGAATAGGCACGTTCCCTAACAGCGTTGATGTATTGGTAGGCATTGCCAGGACCGTTCAATTCATTCTCGCACTCCGCAGCCATCAAATAAACATCGGCCAGACGAAATACGATCCTGTTGTCGGAATGATTAAAGCGTGGCGATGAATCCAAGTTCAGATTCATGTTTTTTGGCATGTACGGAAAGACGAGATCGAAGCCCAGATAGTTATCCAATACGTTCAACGGTCGTCTCAAATCGTTCAATGGGAAACTTTCCACAAAATCCTTTGATGCAATTTGTAGTCCTGTACCGTTAAAAGCCTCGCCTCTGGCCGTTAATGCTTCGCGCAATGCTTGTCGCTCATCGGTATTTGCCGGTTCATCCCTCAACCTTGGGTTGAACATACTAGGTCTCCAGTTACCGTTCCCTGGT
Source organism: Pricia sp. (assembly GCA_049671465.1). Classification (GTDB taxonomy): domain Bacteria; phylum Bacteroidota; class Bacteroidia; order Flavobacteriales; family Flavobacteriaceae; genus Pricia. The sequence goes on from JBATUY010000520.1 coordinate 6,933, forward strand.
ATTCTGGGGACACCCTCCTCGAATTGGCCCCTGATATCCTTGGCAAAATCCAAGGACCAAATAATTTCCGCGTTATACTCGTTGGCCGGGTCGAAAACATCGTCATAGTTCGGTAATAGACTATGCGGGGACTGATCGATTATCTGAAGACATTTGGTCAAACCGGCTTGCCAATTTTGCTCTTTCATATAAATTTTTGCCATCACCATGGCAGCCGCCCACCTAGACGCACTTCCTCTTTCGTTATCAGGGATTACCGATGGTAGATTATCTTGTGCAAATTGTAAATCGGCTAAGGCCCCTTCAACAATTGTGGCCTCGTCCGTTCTGCCCAAAACCTTGATTTCATCAATACTTAAATTTTCTGTATAGTAAGGCGCATCGCCCCAAAGATTGGTGATATGCCAATAGGCCAGGCCACGCAAAAACCTTGTTTCCGCTATGATTTCGGTCTGGACTTCCGATGACAAGGCATCATTTCCGTCTACCCTGTCGATAATCAAATTGGCGTTGAGAACTATTTTGTACAAATCTTTCCAGGTATCGGAAACGCTCATTTTCTGTTCCGATCGATCCGCCACGGATTCGTTCACCGTATAATTACCGATCGGTTCGATGAATCCAACGACTCGGTTCGGTTCAATGATGTCGACACCATTATCATAAAAATTGTCCAAACCGAGTTGCCCGTAAAGGGAATTGTTTTTCCAAATAGCATAAAGACCATTGACGGTCTGTCTTGCATCCGCGTCTGACGCAAAAAAAGTTTCAGGGGCTATAATATCTCGTGGTTCTTCCTCTAAAAATTTCTCACAACCGAGACATGAGAAGATAATAGCTACGTATAGTATGAGGCTTTTTGTTTTCATTTTTATTGTTTAAAAAGTTATGTTAAGGCCAACACTTAGAATACTGGCATTGGGATATTCCCCGCCCGAAAAACCTTGGGCAATGTTGCCTAGTCCACTTCTACCGAATCGGCTCGTTTCCGGG
>JBATUY010000521.1:0-4022 GCA_049671465.1 Pricia sp.
TGGCGGCAAAATTGAAGGCCGGATACGTACCGAATGTTGTCGCAGCTCCGGAAAGCACTGAACCCTTTAAAGTCAAACGTACCGCTTTCAGCAACAAAGGTTTCGCGCATACCGAAATCAGCACCGATATTAAGATAGTCGGCGTTTCGAACAATGCCTTCGGATTGAAAGAGAGCCAAGCCGATGCCTCCGTTGAAGAGTTCAGTCCTGAATTGGGTGATGGCGATTTCTCCGTGAAGTCGGTGGATATCGACAAGGTCGCGGGTAAGGTAACCATTGCCGATGCCGAGGTCGTGGTATCTGGCGGACGCGGCTTGAAAGGTGCCGAAAACTGGGGTATGATCGAAGAACTGGCCGAGGTGCTAGGTGCAGCGACGGCCTGCTCGAAACCCGTATCGGATATGGGATGGCGACCGCACGGCGAACACGTAGGTCAAACGGGAAAACCGGTTGCCGCGAATCTGTACATTGCTGTTGGTATTTCCGGGGCCATTCAGCATCTAGCCGGGGTAAGCTCCTCTAAAACCAAAGTGGTCATCAACAACGACCCCGAAGCGCCCTTCTTTAAGGCAGCGGATTACGGAATCGTCGGCGATGCCTTCGAAGTAGTACCCCAACTCGTCGAAAAATTAAAAGAATTTAAAGCGCAAAACGGGTAATATTTGTTAATTTGCGTGCCCAACAGGGCTGTTTAAATACGGGGGAGCCCATATTTAAACAGCCTTTTTGTACTTTTATAACCTATGAGTTTAGTCCGATTAAAAATTAAGGGAATTTCCTATAGCCAAACCCAGAACGGTGCCTACGCCCTCATTTTGAACGAGGTAGAAGGTGACCGCAAGCTTCCCATTGTTATCGGGGCCTTCGAAGCGCAGTCCATCGCGATTGCCCTTGAAAAGGAAATCAAACCACCGCGGCCCTTGACCCACGACCTTTTCAAGAACTTTGCCGATCGCTTCGAAATTATCATCAAGCAGGTCATCATCCATAAATTGGTAGACGGCGTATTTTACTCCAGCATCATCTGCGAACGCGATAAAATCGAGGAGATTATCGACGCGCGTACCAGCGATGCGATTGCTTTGGCCCTGCGTTTCAATGCGCCCATTTTTACCTACAAAACTATCTTGGACAAGGCCGGAATTTTCCTCAAATTTTCCGCCAAGGATAGCAAGAAGGGCGACAATGACGAAAGTATCGTAGTCGACGAAATTTTGCAAGAAGGCGAGACCGTCGAAATAGAATCCGGCGCATCCGACGGGTATACCGAACTTTCTATAGACGAGCTCAACAAAGAACTCGACAAGGCCGTCACCGATGAAGACTACGAAAAGGCCGCCAAACTTCGCGACGAGATTTCCAAACGCAATTAATTTAGTATCCCCTTGATGAAACGCACCCTCTGGATTCTGTTGCTGGCCTTGTTCTTTATTTTTCCGGCCGTGGCACAAGACTCTTTGGGAATGGACGCCGTCGAAAAGGTAACCATGAACGACGCGCTATCTGAGGAAGCTTCCGAAATTGTTCCCAACCAGGGCTTTACCGTAAGTAGTATTTCCCGAGGTCTGCTGGGTATGTTGGTGCTGCTGCTCATATCTTTCTTGTTCAGTTCAAACCGCAAAGCCATCAATTGGAAAACGGTAGGTATCGGGCTGGCACTCCAGCTCATCATTGCTATCGGAGTCTTAAAGGTCACCTTTATCCAAAAAGGTTTTGAGGCGGTCGGCGAAGTATTCATAAGTATATTGGGGTACACGAGGGCCGGAAGTAAATTTTTGTTCGAAGGTCTAGTTGTCGACACCAATACCTTCGGCTATATTTTTGCCTTTCAGGTGTTGCCGACCATCATCTTCTTTTCCGCTCTGACCTCGTTGCTCTTCTATTTGGGCATCATTCAAAAAGTAGTAAAGGCTTTGGCGTGGCTGCTATCGAAAAGTTTAGGCATATCGGGACCGGAAAGCCTTTCCGTGGCCGGTAATATTTTCTTGGGGCAGACCGAAGCCCCATTGTTGATAAAAGCCTATCTGGAAAAAATGACGAAATCGGAAATCTTGCTTGTCATGATCGGCGGGATGGCCACGGTAGCGGGCGCCGTATTGGCGGCGTACATAGGATTTCTAGGAGGTGAGGACAAAATGCTACAGCTCGTTTTCGCCAAACATCTTTTGGCGGCCTCGGTGATGGCCGCGCCGGGCGCCATTGTAATTTCTAAGATCTTGTATCCCCAGACCGAGCCCGTGAACACCGATGTAGAAGTGTCGAATGCCGTAATCGGTTCGAATGCCCTCGACGCAATCGCCAATGGCACCACCGAAGGATTGAAGCTGGCCGTCAACGTAGGCGCAATGCTATTGGTCTTTGTAGCCTTAATCGCTATGGCCAATGGCATTTTAGGGTATGTTGGCGACCTTACTTTTTTCAATGGATGGATCGCCGAAAATACTTCCTACGAAAAATTTTCGCTAGAGGCCATATTGGGCACCGTGTTCGCCCCGTTGATGTGGCTTATAGGGGTCGCCAACGAAGACATTATGCTCATGGGCCAGCTACTCGGCATCAAATTGGTCGCCAGTGAATTCGTCGGCTATATTCAATTGGCCGAGCTGAAGGATGTAGCGAACGGCGTTAATTTCTCCTACAATAAATCCGTCATAATGGCCACCTACATGCTCTGCGGCTTTGCCAACTTCGCTTCCATCGGCATTCAAATTGGCGGAATCGGCTCATTGGCACCCGGGCAACGCAAAACACTTTCCGAATTCGGATTGAAGGCGGTTTTAGGCGGATCGATTGCGTCGCTGCTTTCGGCTACGATTGCGGGGATGATATTGGGGTAGCAAAATCTCATTAAACCTACTTAATAACGAATTATAGACCACGAAATGGAACAGACCGAATTTTTGGATAAAAACGTTTTTACCGACCTAAAAAAAGTCAATATCGGACCCGACCAAGAGGAAATCCATCATTTTTCGGAAACAGATTTCGAAATCGTGCTACAACGCGCCGAGCACTTCGGAATCGGAATCTACACCGTAGAAACTTGGCGCGACGGAGAATTCCTCGCCATTGCCAAACATGAAGACTTTAAAAAGAAAGCGACCGATCCACGATGGTACAAAAAAGCTTTCTTGACCTTTAAGACCCGTCAACCCGGACTCTCGTATTCGGGGACTTACAAAGTTTCGAATAAACTTTTGACCAGAGAATAGACTTTAGACACGTATTTTACACCAATCAAAAGGAAAACAACACCCTAAAACCCATTGGCATTTTAGGCGGTATGAACTCAGCGGCCACCGGTGAGTATTATCAATTGACCAATCAAAAGGTCAAAGAGATAAGAGGTGTCCATCACAATACCCTTTGTTGATATTTTCGAAACAGTACCCAAGGAAATCAAGGGTTATAAACACACTTGGGATGATGCTCGATATCAAAATTCACCGAATTGGCAATAAAGCAAAGTGCGTTCGCCTTCTTATGTAATACGTTCGCCTCCTCGATCATAGAGAGGTTACTGACGGTCACCGTCGGACGTAAAGTTACACAGGTAAAACGGCCAATACCGTTTGCGGTTTCCATCATGGCGCCAATTGCGTTATCTTCATAATCTGTTACGATTACCCCAGCCTCCGAACACAAATGCAGGTACCAAAGCATATGGCATGACGATAGGGAGGCTACTAATAGTTCCTCAGGATTGTACTTGGTGGGGTCTCCTCGAAATGCTTGGTCCGACGAGCCTAAGAGATTAGGTTTATTGGCAATCGAAACGGTATAGCTTCGTTCGAAAGCCTTGTAACTGGCCGTTCCTACTCCTTGATTTCCGGTCCATTTTAGATTAGTTTTATAGGTATGTTGCCCTTTCATGATATTTTGTTTAGAATTAGCTCCACCAGGTTTTCATCCAGACCTCGGATACTTCTTTGGCTTTATCGTAGTCGTCCGGTACTACGATCAACTGGTTGTCATGGTCGCTGTATTGCACCCGTATATTTACCTCGGCATCTGCCAAAGCC
>JBATUY010000522.1:0-3047 GCA_049671465.1 Pricia sp.
TATTTTTCTTCGGTAGCGATGTTCTTGGCGGCATAGCGTACCATTTTGGCAATCTGCTTTTCCAGCGCACGCACACCGGATTCACGGGTATAGCCCTCAACGATTTTCTCCAATTGCGGTTTGCCGATTTTGATATCCTTCGCGGTCAGGCCATGTTCTTTCAATTGCTTCGGCAACAAGTGTCTTTTGGCGATCATGACCTTTTCTTCGATGGTATACCCGGTAACCTTGATGATTTCCATTCGGTCGCGCAAGGCGGGCTGAATGTTCGATAGGTTATTGGCCGTAGCGATGAACATTACTTTGGACAGGTCGTAGCCCATCTCTAAAAAGTTATCGTAAAACTCGCTGTTCTGCTCGGGATCCAATACCTCTAGCATGGCGGATGAAGGGTCGCCTTGATGGCTACTCGCCAGTTTATCGATTTCATCAAGTATGAAAACCGGGTTCGATGTGCCTGCCTTTTTCAAGCTCTGTACGATTCGCCCGGGCATAGCGCCGATATAGGTTTTTCGGTGTCCGCGTATTTCCGCTTCGTCGCGCAGGCCCCCGAGGGACATACGCACGTATTCCCTACCCAAGGCTTCGGCAACTGATTTTCCGAGGGATGTTTTACCAACTCCGGGAGGACCGTACAGGCATAAAATCGGGGATTTCATATCGTTCCGTAATTTTAAGACCGCTAGGTATTCGATGATACGGCGTTTGACATCCTCTAGACCGTAATGGTCGCGGTCCAGTATCTTTTCGGCCCGTTTCAAATCGAATTTATCCTTCGAATATTTGTTCCACGGCAAATCCAAAAACAGATCTAAATAATTTCTTTGGATGGAGTATTCCGCCACCTGCGGATTCATCCGTTGTATCTTGGTCAGCTCTTTATCGAAATGCTTCCCTACCTTTTTGGACCACTTTTTCTTTTTGGCCCGTGCCTTCATTTCCAAAACCTCATCATCGTGGGATACGCCGCCCAACTCCTCTTGGATCGTCTTCATCTGTTGGTGCAGGAAATACTCCCGCTGCTGCTGGTCCATATCGCTGCGCACCTTGCTCTGAATGTTGTTCTTGAGTTCCAGTTTCTGCAACTCAATATTCATATATTTTAGGGTCGCCAAGGCACGTGCCTGCAAACTGTTCACCTCTAAAAGTTCCTGTTTCTCCTTTACCCCGAGATTGAGGTTCGAGGAAACAAAATTGATCAGGAACGAATTGCTCTGAATATTCTTGATGGCAAAGGAGGCCTCACTGGGAATATTCGGATTATCGCGGATAATCTTCAGCGCCAGTTCCTTTATAGATTCGATGATGGCCAAGAATTCCTGTCCGTCTTTCTCCGGCCTTTCCTCGGCGGTTTCCCTTACCGTCGCCGTCATATACGGTTTTTCGGTAAGCACCTCGGCCACCTCGAAGCGTTTTTTTCCCTGTAAGATGACCGTGGTATTGCCATCGGGCATCTTCAAAACCCGTAAGATACGCGCCACGGTACCTAACGTATTGATATCGGTTACCTTCGGGTCTTCGGTCTGCTCATCTTTTTGCGATACCACACCGATGACTTTCGAACCGTTGTTGGCATCTTTTATCAAATTGATAGAAGTATCCCTTCCGGCGGTAATCGGAATTACGACCCCCGGGAATAGAACCGTATTGCGCAGCGGCAAGATCGGCAAGGTTTCCGGCAACTTTTCGTTCGCCATTTCCTCTTCGTCTTCCGGCGACAATAACGGAATCAATTCTGCATCCTCGTCAATGGCCTGCAGCGACATATTGTCAAAATCTGAAAAATTAGAATCTCCCATATATATGTTTTTCGGTCATTCTGTCATTAGCGTAACAGAAACCATCCTTTTTCATAGTTCGTATTATCCTTGAAAAGTCCTGAATTACTTAGAAAACTACAATAAAACTTTTTCTTTCCCCCCTGTAAAGACAATTGTTGTGCCACATCCTTTTAGAAACGCCAAATTTCAAAACCGGCGACCGCCACCGCTACTACAAACTTTTTTCTTGAGAAACTGTAACAATCCCTAACTTATCCCATCCTTATAACAAACCATCCACTTTTTGAGCCACAAAGAGGAACATATCGATACGCTGCTACAGCAGTGTCTTGAAGGAAAGCAACAAGCGCAGCTGGCCGTCTACAACCTTTACCATAAGGCAATGTACAACACATCCCTTAGAATCGTAAAGAACGGGGACGCTGCCGAAGACGTCATGCAGGAGTCCTTTTTAAAGGCCTTTACCAAATTGCACACCTTTAAGGGCGAGGTCACTTTCGGGGCCTGGTTGAAGCGTATCGTGATCAACAACAGCATTCAACACTATCGCAAACAGCAAAAAATGAACGAGGTGGCATTGGACGAGGTACTGTACAAGGTCGAAGATAACGAGGCAGGTGTTCCGGATCATGCGTTTACCGAACTGAAGGCTCAAAAAGTGATGGAAACCATGGCCCGATTGAAAGACAACTACCGGATTTCTTTGACCTTACATCTCGTAGAAGGCTATGATTATGCCGAAGTCTGCCGGATTATGAACATCAGCTACGCCAATTGTAGGACGACGATTTCACGGGCAAAGGACAGTTTGCGGAAGAAAATGATGGCGGTTTGAGCTAGGATAAGTGGAATTGGATGTCCATTTTCAGGGACGGGAAAATGGCCGGTGGAAAAAGGATGAAATAATCGCACTGAGGTATAGCTTGCATAAAAAAGATATTGCGTATGGAAAAAGATAACTTAGATAAACTGTTCGAAGACCTTCGGGGTACCTTCGACGTCGAGGCACCAGCTGTCGGACACGAGCAGCGGTTTCTCGAGAAATTGGAGGCTTTGAAAGCGGGTGCAACGGGGACGTCAAGGGCATCTGGGGCATCTGGGGTATCTGGGGCATCCAAATTAAAAACAACCTGGTGGAAACCTTTGGCCGTGGCCGCCTCGATAGCTCTACTCTGTACGCTGGGATACGGACTGTACCAATCGCCGCCGACCATAGAAGAGCAGGTGGCCGAGATATCTCCCGAGGTTTCGCGGACACAGTATTAT
>JBATUY010000523.1:0-3415 GCA_049671465.1 Pricia sp.
ATCCTTTTTACTTCGAAAGAGGGAGAACATTCGGGCAAATAGTCTTTTCCAACCAGCAGCATCCACGTCCTTTGCGATTTCCATATAGGCCGAACGCAAATATTCCATTTCATTATACAGGGTATCGTCGAGATCAAAAACGATAACCGTTCGCGCGTCAACCTTTATATCCATGTACCAGAATTTCGTCGTCGTAACGTATCATCAACAAGTCTTTTTCCCAGCAGTCGAACTGCTCTTCGATTTGCTCATCCAATAAAAATTCTTGTAAAATCCATTTTGGAAAATTGGCGCCCGAAAGATAGGATAGGGGATAACCACCACCAAATCTAGGGTTGATTTCGATACCGAATATTTTATCCTCGTTTTTATGCTTAAAGAATTGGGCGGTGAAGCAACCGACCGCACCGTCGATTTTCCCTAGCCTTTTTTTGATATAGGGCACAAGGGCATTTTTTTTCGTAAGGGCTTTGTAGACCTCACCGTCACGTATTTCTAGCCGTTTTCTAGGTACTATACATTTCAGATTGTGGTCTTTTCCATAATAGAGATCGCAGGTGAATTCATCAAAAATATCGTGATTGAGATATTCAAGAAACATGAGTTTATCGTTGGTGAAATGGTAGTCGGTCAAATCGCTCTTGTCTTTTATCACATACGTGTCGATACTTCGACTGCCATCAATAGGTTTGATGAACAGAGGAAGGGTATAGTTATCTTTCTCATATTCCCTTGCAAAATCGACGCCGTTCTCTTTAAAAAAGCGATGAATCTGTCGCTTGTCCCTACATTTTGCAACGAAAGGGGCGGACGCAATAACCGCTTTAATCCCATTTTCAGCTAAGAGCTGCCTGTTTTTTGCCATAGGCAATAGTTCGGCGTCAATGGTCGGTATTATTAATCGGATGTCGCGCTCTTTGCACAAGTGTATCAGTTCGTCTGAATACTCAGGTTGGGTAACTAACGGCACCTTGAAATAACCGTCGGCAATATGGCAAGCACCCGATAATTCGGGATTCGCGTCGGATGCATAGACTTTTGCCCCAGGAAATATCTTTGTAAGTTCCGTTTTAAAGGCTCTTACTAAAGAAACCCTTCTTCCTGCCGAAGAGATTAAAATATTCATTTTACGAATGTATAAAAAGTTCTGAACATCCTGATAAACGGATTAATCAGTGGTTTGCGGTTGAATATATAGACCAAGAACGAATAGGTAGCACCGTGGTAATCTTCCCCTACAAATTTGTTCAATGGGTACGCATCTATCTTTTCGAATCCTTTCAACATTTCGGGTATACGTTTAAGGGGTATATCCGATTTCATCAATCTGACCATAAGAAAAAATACGAACGACTGCTGTCTTGTCTTTAGTCGTTTCACGCAGCCAGCCGCCATGGGATGCTGAGCCGGAATACTCTCGATAAGCTCCGCATAGACATGCGCCGCGTTGGCATTGTCAAAGATGACCTTGTTATAATGCTCTGGACTCTTATTTCGCATCGCAGAGGTAGGTAATATGCGATATCGGTGAACATCGAAATCGATGTGGGCCATTCGCATTGCTTCACAGAACAGTTGAGACGTTAAGATGGCATCTTCCATCCATTTTCCCTCAATAAATCGGATACCCGTCGATTGCATAAACGCCCTATCGATAAGAAACCACCAAATTTCATTTTTATGCTTTCTTGAAGCGATATACGATATGCCGTCGCGGACGTCAAGCTCTTTAACCGTAGCTTCTTCGCTATCATCCGAAATCGGATAGCGTTTCTTTACGACCGATTTACTATTAAAGGTAAGAATATCTAACCTGTTTTTCTCCATCAGACCGATTAGGGTCGGTAGCGTGTTTTCAGCGAGGTAGTCATCGGGGTCTAAAAAATATAGATATTTGCCTTTCGCGCTGTCGTAGCCTGAATTTCGGGCCGCTCCGACCCCGGCGTTTTTCTTATCGATTATTTTAATATTGCTATTCTTTTCGGCATACATGCGGGCGACCTTCAACGTACCATCTTTAGATTCGTCGTTCACCACGATGACCTCAAAATCAGAAAGGTCAAGATTCTGTTGAAACAAGCTGTCGAGACACTCCGGCAGGTAATGCTCCATGTTGTAACAAGGTATGACGATACTTAATTGCATGGTTTACGGGTACTTCAGTTTTTAATAGTATTAGCCGTTCATTCGTTGCCGGTAAAAGCTTCCATGGTGGCACTGGTTTCCGAAGAAATACCATCACGCTTTATAACTTTCAGAACGGTATACCACAGAATTTTAAGGTCTAAGAGAAACGACAAGTTGTCAACATACCACACGTCGAGCGCAAAACGTTGGGGCCAGGGCACCGTGTTTCTGCCATTTATCTGTGCCCAACCCGTTATACCTGGCCGCACGTTATGCCTTCTGCTTTGCTCTTCACTGTATAGCGGCAAATACTGAATCAATAAGGGTCGTGGCCCGATGAGGCTCATATCGCCCTTTAGTACATTGAACAGCTGAGGTATTTCGTCTAAAGAGGTCTTGCGTACGAATTGGCCGACCTTGGTAATACGCTCGCCGTCTGGCAAGAGTTGTCCGTCAGGCCCTTTTTTATCGTTCATCGATTTGAACTTTATGATTTCGAAAATTTTCGCATCTTTTCCAGGTCGCCTTTGAATAAAAAATGCTTCCCCCTTGTTCGCAATCATCAAAAGAATGTAGGTAATGATTAGCAAAGGACTGCAAAGTGTCAAAATGACAAATGAAAGCACTATGTCAAGCGTTCTTTTGAAGAAGAGTTTGTACATGCAATGGTATTACCTTATCATTAATATGCAAAATAAAGATAATAGGGCGATTATTGCTATTACCTATAGACCAATTACGGTTATACTGGTTAAAAAGACTTTATTGGAAAAATTCATGCTAAACTAAGGCTTAGAATGCGTAAAATGAGCTTGTTGAAATCAACTTGGAATAGCGGTATTTGACTAATTTTCGGTTGGCTTGGCTTCCAGCGCCCTGTACTCGGCAAGTTGAGCCTCCCAAACAAACTGTTGACCGTACTTTTTACCGATTAACTCTCGATACCTCGGGTCAACTTTTTTATAAGCGGTTTTGTTCGCGATGACCTTGGCCATCGCCTTCGTAAGTGCGACCGTATCTTTGACAGGAATTATCGTACCGTTCAGTCCTTCTTCGATAATTTCGTTAGAACCGTTGATATCGGTTACAATGCTATATCTGCCCATAGCGCCTACCTGTAGCACAACATTGGGGAAACCCTCTCGGTAACTGGGAAAAACAAAGACGTCGGTTATGGCGAAATAGGGGCGAACATCTTTTTGCCATCCGGTTGTTATGATGTTCGCATTTCGCTCTATTTCTTCAGAAATGTGGTCGGGCAGGGGATCGAGATGATCTTCTTTGGGGC
>JBATUY010000524.1:0-12856 GCA_049671465.1 Pricia sp.
GTCTCATCTTGAAAAACAGGAAATCCACCACCGTCCAAGGGCTGCATATCGGGTACGGAAAAGATGCGGACTTGCTTGCGCTCACGCTCGGTAAACGCCAAAATGTCGATAGTAGTCGAATCGTTCAAACGAAAACCATACTCTACATCAACATTGTTGGGCCTTTGGATGTTTCGGATGGTTTTATCCTCAATGATTTTTCCGTCGAGGTCGAAAGCGTAGATGGCGCCGTTGGTCTCTTTATCGGTGCCAAAAACGATGCTTTTCGAGGCGTCATCGGGGTTCACCCAAATAGCAGCGTCGTCGGTGTCGTTCAGGGTGTTTTCTGTTATGACATCTGGCTTTATCGGCGGTAATTTACTGCGATTGCAGGCCATTGTAAAAAGTACGGATAGAAATGCTAACAGATTACGGGTCATAGCTATAAATTTAAATAAAAATGTTAACCCGTTATTTTTTGAACAGATCGTATTTAAGCCCCAAGGTCAAACGTTGACCATAGTACTCCATTTGTTGGGTACGTTCTTTTACTCCCTGAAAATAGTGTTCGGCCATCAGGTCGAAGTTCATCGAAGTGGTCGCATCGAGTTCGGGATTACCGATTTCGATTTCGGCGTCTTCGTTGACAATATTTACGAAGGAGACCAAGTCGACATAATTGGGCCTCGCCAAGGTATTCGTCCACGCAAAACGCAGTATGGTGTTGTTGGAAAGGTCGTATTTCAAATGAATACCGGGCAATAGGTTGGTGTAGCTGCTTTCATCGTTGGTCACATCGCTGGCTTCGGCGTCGAAATCGCCATCTTCATCAAAAACGACAAGGTTTCCGGTAGAGGATACCCGAGTGCTTTCTAAACGTAAACCGACCAGCACGGATAATTTTTCGGTGAGCTTTTGATCGAACATCGCATAACCGGCATAGACGTTCTCGGACACATCGTAGTTGCCCGCCAAAAATTCGTCCTGCACCAGTTCGCCGCCCGTCAGGTCTAAACGCCCCAACCAGACCTCATCGGCATAGAGGCCCGCTTGGTATTGACTGCCGGCCAAATAATCGGCATCGGTATAGTCTTTCACGGGCACATCGGCCAAAGTTGGGAAAGCATCCTCAAGATTAATCTCGAAGAAATCGTTATCCCTTGACTTGTTTTTAAACCTGCCGCGGCCTCCGAACTTTATTTTGCCGCCACCGTTTCCGAAAAAATCGACCGGGAGTTCAAGGTTCACGAAGACATTGACATCTTCTTCCTGTGTATACTGGTTTTCGTTGGTAATCTCGTCGTATTCAAAGTTTTCAATACTGCTGGCATCGGCCGCGTTTTCTGCGGTCATGATGGGGAATTCGGTGTCGCTATTGTCATTGATGACCGAGTATTCCGAAGCAAAAACGGCATAGCGTTCGTTGAGGCGTTCTTCCGATGCCTTGGCATACGAACCCATCCAGTCCATTTTTAGCGAACCGAACAGGTGATCGCCGCCCAGACTGTAGTTTTGCATCCGCTGATCTTCGAGCCTTCTGTTTTTGTTGCGGTCGTTGTCTTTGCCGCCCTTGGTCTCCCGTACGACCTCGGCAGGAAAACGGGTGGGTACGCGGTCGGTGATCGTAAAGTCGTCAATGCCGAAATCCTCACCATCTAAAATTTCCTGTTCCAAGACATAGCGGTTTTCTCGGTCGTCGCGCCAGTTGTACATGGTCTTCAGGTAAATCGTGTTGTTCGGATCGAACTTATGATCGATATTGGCAGATACGCTGCGCCGTATCCGTTGCACCAGATAGGTGCGCTGTTCGGTCACATTGGTGTAGGGGTCGACATCGGCCTCGGCCAAAATGGGCTCGCCATCTTCATCTTCGGCGCCGGTATTGTATTCGAATTCATCCGTCCATTCCGCTTCCACATTGTCGGAACCAAAATCCTTGGCGTTGTAGGATGCGGAGACCATCCAACCGAATTTACCGTTGCCGCTTCTATTTCCCAAGAGAAACGACCCGTTGTAAATGAGCTTATCGGTGATAAAATTAATGTCCGAACCTGCTGTCGCCGAGAGCCTGAAACCCTGAGGGGATGTTCTCGTGATCAAAATAGCAGCTGATTCGTTCTGCCCGCAAAGAAATAGCTTGGCCCCTGAAAAAATGTTTTGGTAATTTAAAGCTTGTATTAAGATTGCTTTGAATGATGTTCGAAAATGGAATTTTTTTACAAAAAAGTAACTTTTATGTAAAGGGAAAGGCCACAAAATCTTTCGTCGAAGATTTTCGGACGAATCTCACCTTGGATTGTTTAGGCAGCGGATGACTTTTCTTTTAGGGATATCTCAATAAAGAAAGTTAAACAGGATGTATCAAGATGGGGTTGCTTACGAAGCCCTTAGCGAGGTTTTACAGGCTTGGTACAATTAGTAACCAATCGGCGAATCTTAAATAGGATGCCGTAAAGTCTTTATCTTTGGCAAAATTCAAAAAAAGTTCATGTTTCCATCAAAAACATACATCGAAAGACGCGATCAAATCAAAAAAACCTTGAAATCAGGATTGATTCTTTTCCCGGGCAACAGGGAAAGCCCCATGAACTATGCCGATAACTGGTATCCGTTTATGCAGGATAGTTCGTTTCTTTATTATACGGGCATCAACGGTATTCCCAATCTATATTTTCTGATCGATATCGATAACGACCATGAAATTCTTTTTGGCAACGATGCCACCCCCGAGGAAATGGTGTGGACGGGCACTGCCGAACCCATGGCGGATTTGGCCGCAAAATCAGGGATTACGTCGGTGAAACCTGTAAAGGAGCTGGAAGCTTACGTGAAGCAACAAAGGCAAAAAGGACAAAAACTCCACTATTTGCCGCCTTATCGCGCGGACTTGAAAGTACAATTGGCGGAACTTTTGGGCCTGGTGCCAAGAGAGGTAGCATCAAGCAGTTCCGTGGAGCTTATAAAGGCGATAGTCGCCCAGCGCGAGATTAAGTCCGATGAAGAGCTGGTCGAAATTGAAAAGGCAGTAAATACTACGGTCGCCATGCATACCCATGCGATTAAAAATACCCGACCGGGAAGAACGGAACTGGAAATCGCGGGCGAATTGCAGTCCATTGCTATCGGCGGCGGCGGAAATATCGCGTTCCCCATTATTTTGACCAAAAACGGGCAATATCTGCACAATCACGCCACCCAAGCCACACTTGCGGACGGCGATCTGGTACTTTGCGACTGCGGCGCCGAAAACGCCATGGGCTATACGGGCGATATGACCCGGACGTTTCCGGCGGGAGAGCGGTTCACTCCCCTGCAGCGAAACGTTTACGATATTGTGTTGGAGGCTCACAATTCAGCAGTGGCCGGCTTGCGGCCCGGGGTTCAGTACAAAGACCTACATCTTTTGGCCGCCAAAAAACTGGTCGAGGGCCTGACCGATATGGGCATGATGAAGGGCAATGCCGATGATGCCGTTGCGGCCGGTGCCCATACCCTTTTTTTTCAATGTGGCCTTGGCCATATGATGGGCCTAGACATACACGATATGGAGAATCTTGGGGAGCAATACGTGGGCTACACCCCGGAACTGAAGAAAAGCACTGAATTCGGACTGAAATCCCTACGTTTGGGCAAGGCCCTGAAGGAAGGTTTCGTGGTCACCGTAGAACCGGGACTCTATTTTAACCCCTTTTTGATCAATGCCTGGCGCGCGGAGGGCAATTACAGAGATTTTGTAAATTATGGCGCTGTAGAAAAGATGAAAAGTTTCGGCGGCATTCGGGTCGAGGAAGACTTCGCTATTACCGCTTCGGGAAGCCGTTTATTGGGAAAACCTTTGGCGAAGACCGTAGATGCTATCGAGGAATTGAAGAATTCGTAAGTAAAAAACCAACCAGTATAATCAATAATCTCGCTAAATCACTGCTCAGATGAAATGTAAAATCCTCGCGCTGTTACTCCTCTTTCTGTTCACTTCACCACTTTGCATACAGGGGCAAGAGACCAAATCCGCCCTCTTGACCCTAGATCGCATCTATAATTCCGATGAGTTTCAGGGCGACAGCCAACGCCCGATATCTTGGATCGAAGATGGAAAGGCTTTTGTCACCATCGAAAAGAACAACGAGGGCGCCGATGAACTGATCAAATACCTCAGTAAAAACAATGTACGGAGCAGTTATCTTTCCGCGGCACGTTTGACCCCGGAAAACGGCGATCCGCTTTCAGTATCCGATTTTAGCCTTTCGAACGATGGAAGCAAAGTGCTGATTTTTACCAATACCAGTCGGGTATGGCGCTCGAACACAAAGGGCGACTACTGGGTCTATGATTTTAACACCGAAACCTTGGGACAAATCGGGAAAGACCTGCCGTCATCGTCATTGATGTTCGCCAAGTTTTCCGATGACAATGCTTTTGTCGGCTATGTTTCCGGCTTCAATCTGTATAAAGAGGATTTTAAGACTGGTGCGGTGACCCCGCTGACCGAAGATGGCGACGGTGATATCATCAACGGTACCTTTGACTGGGTATACGAGGAAGAATTCGGGGCTAGGGACGGATTCAGTTGGAGTCCCGATGCCCAAAAAATCGCCTATTGGCAGTTGGATGCATCCGCCATCGAGACCTTTTACATGATCAACAACACCGATTCGGTATACTCGCGACCGATTCCCCTGCAATATCCCAAAGTAGGCTATGACCCTTCTTCGGCGAAAGTCGGGCTTGTCGATGTGCAGAGCGGAGAAACGAGCTGGATTCCCGTGCCCGGAGATGCCGTACAACACTATATTCCGGCTATGCAGTGGGTCGACGAAGACCTGCTGCTTATTCAACAGCTGAACCGAAAGCAAAATACCCTGAACCTATATACCTATCGTCCGTCGACCAAAAAGCTGAAAAAAGTCTATACGGAGACCGAGGAGACTTGGGTCGATTTAAGCTATCCCGATATATCCTCCAACCAATGGGCCGGTAATGATTTGCTATTGGTAGATGACGCTTCCGCGTTTATCCGTATGACGGAGACCGACGGCTGGCGGCATCTGTATAAAGTGGATATTGCATCCGGGCAAAAAACGCTGTTGACCCCGGGCGATTACGATGTAGCGGCCTTTTATGCGGCTACCGACAAGGAAGTCTATTTTAGTGCATCCCCTGAAAACCCTACCCAACGCTATCTCTACAAGACAAGCCTCAAAGGCAAGGGGAAGGCAAAACGGGTTACCCCCGAAAGTTATGGCGGGGTAAACATGTATCAGATAGCTCCCAATGGCAGGTTCGCGATACACGACCATACTGATGTGACATCCCCCAGAACGACGCGGCTTGTCGATTTACCAGATCATAAAACTGTTAGTGAACTAGTCGACAATAAAAGGCTGAACGATAAACTGAAGACCCTAGACCTTCCGAAAACGGAGTTTTTCAAAGTTACGACCGCCGATGGCATCGACATCGATGGCAGAATGACCAAGCCTTCGAATTTTGACGCTTCCAAAAAATATCCCGTAGTTTTTTATGTCTATGGAGAACCTTGGCGCCAAACCGCCACCGATAGCTGGGTCGGGCTTTACGAGATTTTCCTTGCCCAAAAGGGATTTGTGGTCATCACCATGGACAATCGCGGAACCCCATCCTTGAAAGGTAGCGAATGGCGCAAGAGTATCTATCGGAAAGTAGGGGTGTTGAATTCGAGAGACCAAGCGCAGGCGGCGGCCGAGGTTCTGAAATGGGAGTATTTTGACAAAGAACGGGTTTCGGTCTGGGGCTGGAGCGGTGGCGGTTCGATGACGCTCAACCTGATGTTCAGATATCCTGAAATTTATAAAACCGGAATGGCGGTGGCCTTCGTGGCCAATCAGCTGTTCTATGACAATATCTATCAAGAGCGCTATATGGGTCTTCCCCAGGAAAACGAAGAAGATTTTATTGAGGGCTCCCCGGTTACTTACGCCAAAGATTTAGAAGGTAATCTACTCATTGTTCATGGTACCGGCGATGATAATGTGCATTACCAGAATATGGAGTATCTGGTCAACGCGCTTATCCGACAGAACAAGAAATTTACGATGATGGCCTATCCGAACCGCTCACACGGCATTTATGAAGGCGAGAATACACGACGGCATTTGTTTACCCTATTGACCGATTATTTGTTGGAGCACAATGGGATGGCGGAGGAATAGGGGTTCAAAAACTGCAACGGAATCATCTTCCCAGAATGTAGAATAATTTTCCGTCGGTGCTGGTATGTTTAGGATTTCGGGATGCGATTATATTCCTGCTCTGCGGCAGATGTTTACTGGGAAGCCGAGAGGCTAAGAAGACCGAGATTTCGGGGTCATTGAAATGAAAGGTGACCGCTTCAATCCAATTTTCGCTCAAAATTTCCGATCGCACGCTCCGCGATCGTATCTAATAGGGTATCCGGGAGATTGTGCCCCATGTTTGTTAGCCAAAGGCTATCGGCATTGGGCACTAGCGATACCATTTTTTTTCCGTGCGCAATCGGAATGACCGGATCCTGCTCGCCATGCACCACTAGTACGGGAAGCGTCAGTTTTTTAAGGTCTTCGTACCGCGAAGACGATATTTCGATGCCCTTTTGATGCTGCCGACCCGCCATAAAATTATAGCCGTCGCGTTTTTTTAAATTGTAAAGGGCAGCCTCGGCAACGGGCTTGGCGGCAATATCTCCGGTAGCCTCGCCCATCAAGATTTTCTTATGTACTAGTTGTAGCTTGATTTTACCTTTCTTACCCCCGAGAATACCTTGTTTCACTATGGCACTGATCATTTCAGGAAGAATTTCAAGGTCTGTACTGGGCAGTTCACCGTCCATGACATTCCCTGATGACATAATCGAGGTCAGGCTCAGTATTCGTTCAGGATAATCGATGGCGACCCGTTGCGAAATCATCCCTCCCATGGATACGCCTACAAAATGTGCTTTTTGAATATTTAAAGTATCCAAAATGGCAAGGGGGTCTTGGGCCATATCGGCCAGGGTGTACGGATTTTTCCTGTCCCATCCTTCTTTCGAAGTGGTAAGTCCTGTGCCGCGATGGTCGTAGCGAATGACCCGATATCCGGCATCCGTGAATTTCGAAATAAAATCCAGCGGCCAGCTGAGGGCATCGTTGGCGGCACCCATAACCAAAACCACGGTGCCTTTCGAGGTGCCATTTGCAAGGCTTTCCGGGCGGATGTCTTCGTACCAGACTTTCCAACCTTGCGATTCCACAAAACCTGTGCTTCCTTTTACGATTTCGGGAAGGGGGCTGCGCATGACCTCCTTTATAACCGCTTTATTTTCTTTCGAAACCTTGGGCACGGATACGCAGGTATACACTGAGGCGCCAACACAGAGGGTCAGCAGTAGAATGCCTAAATATCTAAAAGGCCTAAGGAGTTTTGGAAGGGGTTTCATGCTTTCTCTGGATGTATTTCTTCCTGTAAAAGTAAACGATAAATCCGCCAGCCAAGCACATTACTAAAATCTTAGGTTACCTCTATCATCCCTTATCAAAAGAACTCCACCCCTGAGCCGTCAGCGCTATCTTGGCATTCCCCCGAGTGACCAAATGCGCGCCCTCCCTTTCATCGGTCATATGGCCGATAACGGTCATATTGGGGTTGCCCTTGATTTTATCGAAGTCTTTTTGGTCGACGGTAAATAGCAGTTCGTAATCTTCGCCGCCGCTGAGGGCCACCAATGTACTATCGATTTTAAATTCCTCACAGGCTGAAATCACGGTCGGGTCCAAAGGAATTTTTTCTTCGAACAAGTTACACCCGACTTTGCTGTTTTTACAGAGATGCAGAATTTCTGAGGATAGTCCGTCGCTGATATCGATCATAGACGTGGGCCGCACCTCCAGTTTTTTTAGGAGTTCGACGATATCCTTTCGGGCCTCGGGTTTGAGTTGGCGCTCGACGATGTAGGAGTAGGGCTCCAAATCGGGTTGGGTGTTCGGGTTCACTTTAAAGACTTCCTTTTCGCGTTCCAACACTTGTAGGCCCATGTAGGCACCACCAATATCGCCACTGACGACCAAGAGATCGTTCGGTTTGGCACCGTTTCGATATACGATATCAGCTTCGCCGGCTTCGCCCAAAGCCGTGATGCTGATAAGCAGTCCGGTGGTCGATGAGGTGGTGTCGCCTCCAATCAGGTCGACTTTAAAAACTTGGCAAGCCAAGGCGATACCGGCATATAATTCCTCTATCGCCTCTAAGGGGAATCGGTTCGAAACGGCTATGGAAACTGTAATTTGGGTAGCGCTGGCATTCATGGCGTAGACATCCGAAAGGTTGACCATGACCGCTTTATAGCCTAAATGCTTCAGCGGCATATAACTCAAGTCAAAGTGTACGCCCTCGATGAGCAAGTCGGTAGTGACGATTACTTTTTTATCCTTAAAATTGAGCACAGCGGCATCATCGCCGATGCCTTTTACGGTAGACTTTTGCGATATGGTAAACTGTTGGGTCAGATGGTCAATGAGTCCGAACTCGCCCAGTTGCTCCAATGCGGTGCGTTCTTGGTTTTTATCTTCTAGCATGGGGCAAAAATAGGGGTATTTTTTGATGTTTTGGTTTTGTAGATCAACGAGCTACGTGTTTAGCCAGTCTATGTGCCCATGGTTAAATGAACAGCGCTCGATGTAAGTTTTTTGCGTTTTGAGGACTAAGGTATCGTTTTCTATGGATAAAGCCACTGCCTGCCATGGCTTCTGAATTTTTGGTATTTGATGACTGACATCCCGTTAATTATGAAGCTGAGAAATGATTCTTCGTTAAATTGTACGAAAATCAGCTGTAATCACTATCTTGTAAGGTACCTAGATAATCATTTTACTTTGCTATGAAAAACCCCCATTTTCTTCTCTTACTGTTATCCTTTTTATTTCTGGCCTGTTCAGGAGACGATGATGCACCTGCCGACGGCAAACCTGACATTGAAGAAATGCCGGATACCGATCCCGAGGTCATCGCAACCGAAGGGTTTACGCCCTGCGAAGATGGTATGGCGGGTATATATCCTTGTAATGGATATGATTTTTTGGGACGTATTCCTCTCAATGATTTTGGTGGTAATTCAGGAAACGACATTTGGGGCTGGACGGATGCGACCACCGGGAAAGAATATGCCTTGATGGGATTGGATAACGGAACGGCCTTTATCGATATTTCCGATACCGAAAACTTGCTCTATTTAGGAAAACTGCCGACAGCTGGGGTTTCGGATGCATGGCGTGATGTAAAAGTGTATAAAGACCATGCGTTTATAGTTGCTGATAATAGTTTTGACGATGATGCCCATGGCATGCAGGTTTTCGATTTGACACGACTGCGGAATGTTGCCGATGCTCCGGTCACCTTTGATGCCGATGCGCGTTACACCGGCCTAGGCAGGGCGCACAATATCGTAATCAACGAAGATACCGGTTTT
The DNA here is from genome assembly GCA_049671465.1 of Pricia sp. Classification (GTDB taxonomy): domain Bacteria; phylum Bacteroidota; class Bacteroidia; order Flavobacteriales; family Flavobacteriaceae; genus Pricia. Next base: position 9,437 of record JBATUY010000524.1, read on the forward strand.
GCCTATGTCGTAGGCACCAACCGCGGTGATGTCTACCGGGGAGGCGCCCATTTTATAGATATCAACGACCCCAAAAACCCGATGTCCGCCGGAGGATATGCCGACAATGGCTATTCGCACGACGCCCAGGTCATCACATACAACGGACCGGATGCCGATTATGCCGGAAGGGAGATTTATATCGGGGCCAACGAATCGCAAGTAATCGTTGCCGATGTGACCGATAAGGCGAACCCTATCGGAATAAGTACGGTGCAATATCCAAACACTTCTTACACCCATCAGGGTTGGTTTACCGAAGATCAACGCTATTTTATTCTTGGGGACGAAACGGACGAGATTAATTTCGGATTTCAGTCCCGCACCTTGGTTTTCGACCTATCCGATTTGGATAATCCGGAGCTACATTATACCTACTTGGGTCCTACAAGTGCCATCGACCATAATGGTTACGTTAAAGGAGATGAGTATTTCTTGGCCAATTATACCGCCGGCCTCCGGGTTCTGGATATTTCGAATATTGCCGGGAGGTCCATCACCGAAAGCGGTTTTTTCGATACGTATACCGACTCCAATAACCCAAGGTTCGACGGGGTCTGGAGCGTCTATCCTTACTTCGAAAGTGGTAAGATAATTGTAAGTGACATCAATTCCGGATTGTTCGTGATACAAAAGTCCCAATGAAAAAATTAATCTACATACTAACTATAGCCATACTATTTTCCTGCTCCAAAGATCGAGACGACCTTCTCGACGAATCTGCGGTTCTATTTCAGGGGGAAGTGCAATGGGTGAGAAACTTCGGCGGCTCGGGCGAGGATACCGCACAGGCCATTGTAGCGACTGCGGACGGTGGATACGCCGTTTTGGGCTTTTCCAACAGTATCGACGGCGAACTGACCGATAAGACCACCGAGGTCAACGACTATTGGTTGTTAAAATTGGATGCGGACGGAAATCTGGAATGGAACAAGACGTACGGGGGCAGTAAAGACGACCGTGGCCAAAGTCTGGTGCAGACCAACGATGGCGGCTATGCCATAACGGGCTATGCGATGAGCGACGACGGTGATGGTAGCAATAACGAAGGCTTTCATGATAACTGGATTTTGAAGTTGGATGCGGCGGGAACTATCGAATGGGAAAAAAGCTTCGGATTTTCCGGGCACGACCATTCCTACGATATCGTACAGACCGACGACGATGGTTTCTTTTTTGTAGGATTTTTGGATATTACCTCCGCGCGGGCCGATGGCAATACGGAGAAAGGCGGTGGGTCACTTACCGCACACGGGGTAGGGGAATTCTGGGGCACCAAGATCGACCCTAGGGGCGACTTGCAGTGGCGGGGCTATTTCGGTGGCACCAACAACGATCGGGCACATGCCGTCGTACCCTCCGAAGATGGAGGTTTCGTAATGTCCGGTTTTACCGAGAGCGATGATTACGATGTCAGTGACACCCGGGGCAGCTATGATTTTTGGGTGGTGAAAGTCGACCGTAACGGCAATCTGCTTTGGGAACGCTCTTTTGGGGGCACCGGTATCGAGATTTCCCAGGATATTGCCAAAACCGACGACGGTGGCTATGTAGTCGCGGGCCACACCTTCAGCAACGACACCGATATATCGATAAATAATGGAGAAGCCGACATGTGGCTGGTCAAGACCGATTCGACCGGTAATTTGGTCTGGGAGAAAACCTACGGCGGTGCAGGCTTCGACGCGGCACAAGCGGTAACCACCAGTAAAGATGGCGGCTTTATCGTTGTCGGGAACTCCAAGAGCAACGATATGGACATCTTGAACGCCGGCGAAAACGATATGTGGGCCATCAAGACCGACAGAAACGGCGACATGGTTTGGCAAAAAACCTTCGGTGGATCTGGACTCGATTTTGGTTTCGACGTGCTCGAGGGCGGCGACGGCAGCATTGTTCTCGTGGGCGAGACTTCTAGTGATGACTTCCCAGGTCTGGAAAGCAAAGGCAAGTCCGACGCCATACTGATTAAAGTGAGATAATCATCTTAGACCGTTTCGAAAGCTATGGTCGGTCATGAGGGTTTGAAACGCCTCTGTTATCAACACTTCATTTACCCAAGTAGCTTTTAACGACGTATCATAAGAACCGTAAGGTCTCAGATTGACCGGAGAGCTTAGCATATTTTTCAAGTACCATAAAACAAAGCAGTTCTTCCATCCGTTTATCTTGAAAACGTTGAACGTGTCGGTGTGCTTGGTCTATAATTGCCTCCGCTTCTTTGGGCCTAGCAACATAGTATTCCATTTTTTCCTCCAAATCGGAAAAATCCCGGGCGACTTCTACATAGTGTACGCCCGCCCGAAGCGTTCCCTCCATATACCAAGTTTCACAGGTGGGTTTGGGCATGATGCAGAGCGAATTCGATGACATCGCCCATTTTAGATTGGTGGCCACGTCGTTCCCTTCGATACATGCAATAAATTTATAGCGTAATTGTTCGGGTATGGATAGAAATTCTTTCCGGCGAGGTTCGTTCAGATTTTTTCTTGTATTGGTATGGCCCACGTTGCATTTCGGATGCTCACAAAATTTTTCGAGGAAGTCTCTTCTCCATGGCTGGTGCACTCCCCCTCGCCATACCAGCATATCCTTTTTGTTTTCGAAAGGGATAGGGTCTTTCATCCATCGAAAATGGCGGCGCTTGTTAAATTTGAACAATACGGAATTCGAATTTTTATCGATCAGCGGCCTTGCCTTGAATAAGGTAGGATGGGGGTTCACGTGCAGTTCGTCCCCGAAATGATAGGCAAAAGCGGTATCCTTTGAGAAATAGTGCAAAAATTCTTTTAGATCTAAGTAGTATGCGGTGCCCTTGGTGCGTTTGAAATCTTTGATGGCAACGGCCCCCGACGGCAGTTCAAATTTACGGTCGAGCCTCAAGTAATAATCCAATCGCCGGTACAGCTCCTCTTGATCACACTGGGCCTCAAATGCCAAGATATTCTTGAACTTCCGCTTAAAAAAAGCCTTGGGCAGGGCGTTTTTAATAAAATTTTTCGCGTAATAGTAGGCATTTATGTCGTCAGGATTCATCAGGTAATTATCCAAGAGAATACCCATCTCGATACGTCCGCTTTACATATTTGTTCGCAGGTTCGAAATTGGTGATTTTCATATTATCGGCATCCCATTGTAGACGTTTTCTGCCCCAAAATTGGGCACCTCCGCCCCAAAACCCTTTGTTTTCGGCACTCGGGTCCACCTCGAAATAGGCTTTCAAGGCGAGATTCCCTATCAAAATACTTTCGGTAAACGGCAGTCTGTCTCAAAACTACCCGTTTTGAGCCTTAAATTACATGATTAATATAAAAATCAGCTATTGGTTTGGCAAACAAGTTTTTCATCAAGTTATCCAAAGAATACTTTACTGACCCTGTT
>JBATUY010000525.1:0-14166 GCA_049671465.1 Pricia sp.
TATCATCGGTACGTTCTTCTTTCTGGGGCTGCTCGGCTATTCCATCAACTTGCTGACCCTTTTTGCTTTGGTGCTGGCCATCGGCATAGTAGTAGACGATGCCATCGTGGTAGTGGAAGCCGTGCACTCAAAGATCGACGAGGGCGAAACCGATGTCAAAAAGGCGACGGTCGAGGCCATGAGCGAAATTTCAGGGGCCATCGTTTCCATTACTCTGGTGCTTGCCGCGGTATTTATTCCCGTCACCTTTGTCACAGGGCCTACAGGCGTTTTTTATGAACAGTTCGGGGTGACCTTGATTATCGCCATTCTGATTTCCGCCGTGAACGCGTTGACCCTTAGTCCCGCGTTGTGTGCCTTGTTTTTAAAGGGACATGATGAAAAGGAAGGCGGAAAGAAGAAGAATTTTGTCCAGCGTTTTTTTGATGCCTTCAATCGCGGTTTTAGGGCCACAGTGGATAAATATGGAAAGTCCGTACACTTTTTATATCGGCACAAATGGATAACCGCGGTCGTGCTGCTCTTGGCCGTCGGCGCTATATTTTGGTCGGCCTCCGTAGTAAAAACGGGATTTGTGCCCAACGAAGATCAAGGTATCATTTTTATGAACATCGAACTGCCGCCCGGGTCGTCGATAGACCGTACCCAGGCCGTAAACGATAAACTCTACGCGGCAACCAGTAAAATACCGGGGGTTCTGGGCGTTTCCATTGTCGCCGGACGAAGTATCTTGAACGGCGGGGGAAGTAACTACGGACTTGGGTTCGCACGTCTAGACGATTGGGGAGAACGCGGTGAAGATTCCCTTTCCCTCGAATCCATAACCGCCAAAATGTTCGCCGCAGCAGCGCAAATTCCCGAAGCAAACATCATTTTCTTCGCAAGGCCCAGCGTACCCGGATTCGGAAATTCCGCCGGGGTAGAGGTCAATCTCTTGGACCGCGCCAGTGGCAGTTTTGAAGACCTGAACACGGTAAACCAAGAATTTATGGGCAAATTGACCCAGCGTCCCGAATTCCAGTTTGCCCAGTCGTCTTTCAATACCAATTATCCGCAATATGAACTCGAGGTCAATGTGCCCTTGGCCAAAGACAAAGGCGTTTCGGTAACCGATATTTTCTCGACCCTACAGGGTTATATAGGCAGTATATTCGCCACGGATTTCTCACGCTTCGGGAAACAGTTTCGGGTATACGTGCAGGCCTTGCCCGAGGATCGTACGGACGAATCATCGCTGAACGGACTGTTCGTCAGAACCCAAAGTGGTGAGATGACCCCCATCACCGAATTTATCAGTCTGAAAAGAGTGTACGGCCCGCAATCGGTGACCCGCTTTAACCTGTTCAATTCCACAAAAATTACGGCGGCCGTGAATCCCGGTTTTAGTACGGGAGACGGTATTGCCGCTGTCAATGAGGTCGCCAAGAGCTTGCCGAACAACTATACGACGGCCTATTCGGGACTTTCAAGGGAAGAGGTGAACGCCGGGAACCAATCAACCACCATTTTTATCCTATCCTTGGTGTTTGTTTATTTTCTGTTGGCAGCGCAGTATGAAAGTTATCTGGTACCCTTTTCCATATTATTTTCCTTACCGCTCGGGGTGATGGGGGCTTACCTGACCACGCAATTTACGGGGCTTCAGAACAATATTTATTTTCAGATCGCCCTGATTATGTTGTTGGGGCTGTTGGCCAAAAACGCCATTTTGATCGTGGAGTTCGCTTTGCAGCGCAGGCGACAGGGCGAAACGATTTTAGATGCCGCTATTGAAGGTGCCGAGTCGCGATTGCGTCCTATTTTGATGACCTCGTTCGCCTTTATCCTCGGGATACTTCCTTTGGCTTTGGCCAGTGGCGTGGGTGCTGCGGGCAACCGGTCCATCGGTACAGGTGCCGTAGGCGGCCTGCTGATCGGTACGGTCTTCGGGGTCTTCGTAATCCCCATCCTATTTATCCTATTTCAATGGCTCCAGGAGAAGATTACCGGTGATCCATCCCAAAAAAAGATCGAGAACACTGAACAAAACGCATAGAATGAAAATATCAAGAACATATCCTTGGCTGGTTTTGACGATGGTGCCACTGCTATTGGTTTCCTGTTTTGCCGCCAAAAACTATGAACGCCCGGAGGAAGTGGTCAACGAAGCGAATTTCCGCACCGATAACTTACCGCAAGACAGTCTGTCGATGGCCGCGGTATCTTGGAAAGAACTGTTTACGGATACGACCTTACAGGGCTATATCGATGAAGGCCTCGCCAATAACATCGACATCCGTATCGCCATACAGCGCATTTTGGCGGCCGAAGCCTATGTCAAACAGGGCAGGGCCGGCTTTCTGCCCACCTTGCAGGGTTCCGCCCAGTATACCCATCAAGAGCTTTCCGGCAACGGTCAATTCGGGGACCTGTTTTCAACGTTGGATCAATACCAGATAAGCGGTGGGCTTTCATGGGAAGCTGATATTTGGGGTAAAATACGCAGTACCAAAAGAGCCTTTCAGGCGCGTTACCTGCAAAGCGTTGCGGCCCATAAAGCGGTAAAGACCGAATTGATAGCCAACATTGCTACCTTATACTACCAATTGCTGTCTTTGGATGAACAGGTGAGTATTACCGAGGAGACTGTTCAGACCCGTCAAAACTCCCTTGAAACCACACAAGCGTTACAGGAAGCGGGAAACGTAACTGCAGTGGCCGTAAAACAGACGGAGGCCCAATGGTACACGGCCCAGGGTATTTTGATCGATCTGAGAAACCAGACCCGCCTTGTCGAGAACACCCTTTCTATTTTACTGGGCAAAGAGCCCGGGGAGATTCAACGCAGCTCCCTCGATACTCAAGAGATTACCACAGAGCTGAATGTGGGCGTTCCGCTCCAATTACTGCGGAATCGACCTGATGTCATTGCGGCGGAATACGAGTTGGTCAATGCGTTTGAACTGACCAATGTGGCACGCAGCAATTTTTATCCTTCATTGATCCTGAATGCCACGGGAGGACTGCAAAGCCTAGATTTTAGCCAGCTTTTCGATTCTTCGTCACTTTTCGCCAGTATCATAACCGGTCTTACCCAGCCTATTTTTAATGGCCGAAGAATTCGTACGCAGTATGAGGTCTCGCAAGCGCAACAGGAGGAGGCACGGTTGAATTTTAGGCAGGCTATTTTGACCGCCAGCAAGGAGGTGTCCGATGCCCTATATAGTTACGGGGCGGCTACCGAAAAAATCGAAGTCAAGAACAAAGAATTCGATGCCTATGCTACGGCAACCGAGTATTCCGAACAGCTTTTGACCAATGGCTTGGCCAATTATTTAGAGGTGCTCAATGCCCAAGAGAACGCTTTGGGTTCGAACCTTGATCTTATCGACGCCCGGTTCAGCCAACTGCAATCTATGGTCGATCTCTATGTGGCCGTAGGGGGAGGTTGGCAGGAATAAAATTCAAATGCCCATGCAAGGCACCAATTTTTAAGCTATTAGGTACTTCGGCAAGTTCCGAATTCTTTGTTTGGATGATGCTATCAGAGTCGCCCCCAGTACTTAAAGGGATCTTTGCTCAATTGCGAATTGTAGTACTTGATATCTCCGGTGACTTCTTCGCCCAGCCAATCGGGTTTTTCAAAAGCTTCGTTTTCGGATGCCAGTTCTACTTCGGCTACGATCAAACCCTGGTTTTCACCGTGAAACTCGTCCACCTCGAAAATATGCTCGCCGACGGGGATTTCGTAGCGGGTTTTGTCTAAAATGCCTTCTTCGCAAAGTTCGAGCATCGCACGAGCGTCCGCTACCGTGATTTCTTTTTCCCATTCGAAACGTGAAGTACCGGCTTCATTTGACTTTCCCTTAACGGTCAAAAAGCCATAATTACCTTTGAGGCGGATTCGAACGGTACGTTCAGGATGGGTGTTCAGAAAGCCTTGTACAATGCTTTCTTCAGATGTTGCCGCACTTTTAAATCTTTCTGAGATCACTAAAAATTTGCGCTCTATTTCAATCATATATGTTGCCTTTTGCCGGCAGTCTCGAACACTTTTTGAGGTCTCCAAATTTTCAACGCCTTGTTTTCGATTATGACACCTATGTCGGTGCATGCGATAGCTAAAAATGGAGGGCTTCGCGTATCTGCAGACACTAAGATAAGCCTTAAATTTGTATATGGCCGATGACATCCCCTTGCGAAAGATCATTCACGTCGATATGGATGCTTTTTATGCCTCAGTTGAGCAGTTAGATAATCCTGAACTTCGCGGAAAGCCTATTGCTGTAGGAGGTAGTTCGCAGCGAGGCGTGGTCGCCGCGGCCAGTTACGAGGCCCGAAAATTTGGAGTGCGTAGCGCTATGAGCAGTGTTTTGGCCAAACGGAACTGTCCCGATTTGATTTTTGTAAAGGCAAGGTTCGACCGCTACAAAGAAATCTCGAAACAGATCCGGAAAGTATTTTTCGAGTACACCGATTTGGTAGAACCGCTTTCTTTGGATGAGGCCTATCTTGACGTGACCGTAAATAAAAAAGGAAACCCGTCGGCAACCTTGATCGCCAAAGAAATCCGCCAAAAAATCTTCGAGGAAACGGGATTGAATGCCTCCGCAGGTATCTCCATCAACAAGTTCATCGCCAAGGTCGCCAGTGACATCAACAAGCCGAACGGACAAAAAACGGTCAACCCCGAAGAGGTTCTTGAATTTTTAGAGGATTTGGAAATCCGGAAGTTTTATGGCGTTGGTAAGGTCACCGCCGATAAGATGTACGGGTTGGGTATTTTCACTGGAAAAGATCTTAAGGAAAAATCACTGGAATTTTTGGCGGACAAGTTCGGAAAAAGTGGAAGTTACTATTATCACGTTGTTCGTGGGGTGCACAATAGCGCAGTAAAGCCACATCGTATTCCAAAATCGGTGGGAGCGGAGCGCACCTTCAGCGAAAATTTGAGCAGCGAAATTTTTATGCTCGAACGTTTAGACCATATTGCCCAAGAATTGGAACGCCGACTTAAAAAATCGAAAATTGCGGGAAAAACGGTGACGCTGAAAATCAAATACAGTGATTTTACGCTGAATACTAGAAGCAAGACCTTGTCGTACTTTATTGCCGACAAAAATCTGATTCTGGAAACCGCCAAGCAATTGCTGTATCAAGAAGAACTCCAAAATTCGGTGCGGTTGTTGGGTATCTCGTTGGCCAATTTGAATACGGAGGATAAAAAGCAGAAACCGAAAGAAGAAACGGTTTCGGTGCAGTTGAAATTTGATTTTTGATAGGGGTTAACAGAAATCCCTTATGACATATCGGGCCGCTGCCGCCGCGCCTTCTTCTCCGCATTCTTTTTCTTCGATTTCAACCGTTTCTCAATCGCAGACCTTTTTGGTTTGGTCTTCCGCCGCACTTTAGGAACCCGCAGACCGATGCGCATCGTCTCCAGAAATCGTTTTATGGCCAAGTCTTTGTTTCGGTGCTGGCTTCGGGTTTCGTCACATGAGAGGTTTAACACATTTTCTTTGGTCAGTTTACTACCCAGCTGACGATAAACACGCTCTTTTTGGTTGGGGGAAAGGGCCTTTGAGTTTTCGACATCGAAACTCAGTTCGACCTTGGTAGAGACTTTGTTGACATGCTGACCGCCCGCACCACCACTTCTGACGGCTTTAAAATCAAGTTCTTGTACGGCTATTTTTTTGTTCATGATAGGGTGTCTGCCATACGTTGGTTGATCGTGTCTATCGAAATGTTCAGAAAAATCACCTTACCACTTTCGAAGGGTGCATCGTGGTGAAAATAGATGTCCTGACCTTCGTAGATACCGACTATCATAAAATAATTTCCCATGTAATAGGCGCTCTTGACGACAACTTCCAGTCCAGAACGCGCCGAAACTTTGAATTCGTGGGCATATACGATAATGCGACGTTTCGTATCGGCATACGATTTTACAATATTTATAGGAATTTTATTGGCTTCGCCGAACAATGACGCAATATAAATGTCTTTGGGATGCTCGTAAAGATTCTTCGGCGTATCATTCGCAATGATATACCGGTCCCTCAATACGACGACCCGGTCGGCAAAGGGCAACATATCGTTATGGTCATGGGTAGCGGTCAGTACGGTTATCTTTTTACGTTTCAGATAGCCGAAAAGGTTGCGTCGAAGTTCGTTCTTTCGAAAATTGTCGATGTGGCTAAATGGCTCGTCGAGTAGCAAGACTTCCGGTTCTTGCGCCAAAACCCGGGCTAAGGCCACCCGTTGTTGTTGACCACCGCTAAGATATCTTACCTTAGTATCGGCAAACTCCGTCATTTCTAACATTTCCAGCAGTTCAGCACTGCGGGCCTGCAGCTCTTCGGGCTCGAAAACGGATAGAAATTCGCTGATGTTTTCTTCGGCGGTGGTATAGGGCATTAGGTCATAGTCTTGTGAAAGGTATTTCATATAAGTCTCCCCAGGTACCAGATTATGCAACGGCCCCAACACCTGGGTATCGTTCCAATATACCTCTCCGACCTTGATGTGTAGCAGACCATAGATGATTTTCAGCAGGGTGCTTTTACCGCAACCGCTCTCGCCGATAATCGATATATGTTCACCTTTGGCCACCTTAAGGTTGATATTCTCCAGTACGGGTATATCGTTGTCATAGGCAAAGGAAACATGGTCTACTTGTAGCATATAAAGAAAGTGCTTGAAATACTTAAAAATCCGCTTCTACAAGAAACGGATTTTCATTTAAAACTTTGATATTCTAATGATTATTCTTTGAACGTTTTCAGTACCTCTTGATTGGGCAGTTCTGTGAAACCCATATTGTAAAAGGTAAAGCCAAAGATATCGGCATACTGCTCGATGGTCTTGCTTACCGGTGTTCCGGCACCATGACCGGCGTTGGTTTCAATTCGAATCAGCGTTGGATTGTCTCCCGTCTGCTTTTCTTGTAGCTCGGCCGCGAACTTAAAGCTATGGGCCGGTACGACGCGATCATCGTGGTCTCCGGTGGTCACCAAGGTTGCGGGATACTCGGTATTTGCCTTAATGTTATGAACGGGCGAATAGCCCTTCAAGTAATTGAACATTTCTTTGCTGTCTTCAGATGTTCCGTAGTCATAGGCCCAACCTGCACCGGCGGTAAAGGTGTGGTAGCGCAGCATGTCAAGAACGCCTACTGCAGGTAGCGCTACCTGCATCAAATCAGGACGCTGCGTCATGGTAGCACCGACCAGTAGTCCGCCGTTACTGCCCCCTCGGATAGCCAAATATTCGGATTTTGTGTATTTGTTTTCGATCAGATATTCCGCCGCGGCGATAAAATCGTCAAAAACGTTCTGTTTGTTCATTTTAATACCTGCATCGTGCCATTTTTTCCCGTATTCGCCCCCGCCACGAATGTTCGGCACCGCGTAGATACCGCCCTGTTCCATCCAAACGGTATTTGCGATGCTGAAAGATGGCGTTATACTGATATTAAAGCCTCCGTATGCGTATAAAAGGGTCGGGTTTTTACCGTCAAGGTCTATTCCCTTCTTATGGGTGATGATCATGGGTATTTCTGTACCGTCTTTCGAGGTGTAAAAAACCTGTTTGGTCGCGAAGTCTTCAGAATTAAAATCGATTTCCGGCTTCCAATACAGTTCGTATTGCCCGCTTTCCACATTATATTTATAAGATGAGCCGGGTGTGATGTAGTTGGTAAAGGAGAAGTAGAAATCCTTATCCTCTTTCTTCCCACCAAAGCCTGAGGCGCTACCAACGCCCGGAAGTTCGATTTCCCGTATCATTTTACCGTCATAATCATATTGCATGACTTTTGAGACGGCGTCTACCATATATTCCGTAAAAAAATAGCCGCCTCCCGTTGCCGGGGAAAGTACATTTTCGGTTTCAGGGATAAAATCCTCCCAGTTTTCCGGGGATGGCTTTGCGGCGTCTACGGACACTATTTTTTTGTTCGGGGCATCGCGGTCGGTTACGATAAAGAGTTTTGTGCCCAGGTTATCGATAAGGTAGTTGTCAGAATCCGTGTCTTCGACGACAGGGATCAATAGGCCGTTCGGGTCTTGCAGGTCTCTTATGAAGAGTTTGTTCCCGGAGGTAGATGTCGCTGCCGAAAGCGTCAAATAACGTTGGTCATCGCTTACGGACGCTCCGATATAGCGGTGTTTCTCTTCGGGCCGCCCTCCATATACCAATCGGTCTTCTTTTTGGGGTGTTCCCAACTTGTGGAAGTATACCTTATGCTGGTCGGTCTTGGCCGATAGTTCGCTGCCTTTGGGTTTGTCGTAGCTGGAATAATAAAAGCCTTCGTTGCCCTGCCATGCCAATCCGCTGAATTTGATATCGATAAGGGTATCCTCAACGATTTCCATAGATTCGGTGTTGACAACGATGGCCTTGCGCCAGTCGCTACCGCCTTCGGAAATAAGGTAGCCGGCCAGCGAGCCATCTTTCGTGAAGCTCAGGCCTGCCAATGAAGTCGTACCATCTTCGGAAAAGGTATTGGGATCTAAGAACACTTCGGGCTCCCCTTCGCCTTTCTGCCGATAGACTACATATTGGTCTTGCAGACCATTGTTCTTATAGAAATAGGTGTAGTCGCCTTCTTTAAATGGTGAACCTAGTTTTTCGTAGTTCCAAAGTTTTTCAAGCCGCTTTTTCAGAGCCTCTCGAAAGGGGATTTTTTCTAAATACCCGAAGGTCTCTTCATTTTGTGCCTTGACCCAAGCTTCCGTTTCTTCGCTGCGGTCGTCTTCTAACCAACGGTAGGGGTCTTTTACTTCGGTGTCGAAATAGGTATCGACGGAGTCGACTTTCTTGGTGTTCGGATAGTTCACTGCGATGGTTTCTTTTTTTTCGGAGGTTTCGCAGGCGAAAAAAAAGGTGCCCGCCATACCCAATACGATTAGCTTTTTCATTTTCGGATGTATTAGAATGCGCTAAAAATACCAATAGGAAATGGACAGGCGTCGGGTTTTAACCTAAATTTTGGAAACCCTCCGTTAACTTCGAGTGTTCAAATTGAGATTTTATAAGTGTTTTTTGATAACAATATACCTGTTCATTTCATTTTCAAATTGTTGAAAAGATGAACAGTGTTATCGCTTATTGAACTACACTAAGTTGTTTTCCACCAAATACTCTGCAATTTGCACGGCATTGGTAGCAGCACCTTTTCTAAGGTTATCCGAAACAATCCACATATTCAAGGTATTGCGTTGGGTCTCGTCGCGGCGGATACGGCCGACAAAAACATCGTCTTTATCGTGTGCATAGATGGGCATGGGGTAGGTGTTGGTATCGGGATTGTCCTGTACCGTTACGCCAGGGGTATCATTTAATATCTTTCGAATGTCGCTGACATCGAAATCATCGTGAAACTCTACGTTTACCGATTCAGAATGCCCTCCCGCCGTAGGTATACGAACGGCCGTTGCACTGATAGAAAAGCTTCTGTCGTCAAGAATCTTTTGCGGTTCTCGGGCGAGCTTCATTTCTTCTTTGGTGTATCCGTTTTCTAGAAAAACGTCACAATGGGGCAACGCATTTCGACTGATGGGATAGGGATAAGCCATCTCACCCTGAATACCGGCTATTTCGTTCTCCAACTGCTTGACCGCTTTAACCCCTGTTCCAGATACCGATTGGTATGTTGAAATGACCACCCGCTTCATTTTATATTTTCGATGTAGGGGCGCCAAAGCCATAACCAGCTGGATAGTTGAGCAGTTGGGATTCGCAATAATTTTATCCGCTTTCGTCAAGGCATCCGCATTAATCTCCGGAACGACCAATTTTTTATCGGGGTCCATACGCCAGGCTGACGAATTATCGATGACGGTGGTACCTGCCTCCGCAAATTTGGGCGCCCATTCTAAAGCCGTATCCCCGCCAGCGGAGAATATGGCTATATCCGGTCGAGCAGCAACGGCATCCGCTAAGCCAACTACGGTGTGCTCTTTCTCTTTGTACGACAGCTTTTTGCCCACGGAGCGCTCCGAAGCGACCAACAATAGCTCCGTAACCGGAAAATTACGCTCGGCCAATACTTTTAGCATTACTTCGCCGACCATTCCGGTGGCACCTACAACGGCTACTTTCATTTTATGAAATTTTGAATGGCAAAAGTAAATCAATGTGCGCTACTGGGCAAACAACCGCACGATACTTTTTAAAAATATAACAGAAAGTTTTATTTGTAACATGTCTCGATGTCTCCGAAATTATATCCCATAAAAAAAACCGTCCATAGAAATTGCGAATTTCCATAGACGGTTTAAGTTTAGAAAGTGTAATGTAGCGGTGACTTTCCGAATTTCTACGGAAAACGAATGCTATTTAGTTCTGCTTTTTCAATTCATCCCGAATCTCGGCAAGTAATTCTTCGGTAGTCGGGCCTTTTGGAGCTGCTTCCGGCTCCGGCTCACGCACTTTGTTGTACGATTTTACGATCATGAACAACACAAAGCCGACGATGACCAAGTTGATCAACGAATTGACCCAAGCGCCATAACGAACGGCACTTTCTGGTTTTTCGACGCTGCCATCGGCGGCCATGACCGCTTCCGATAATACAACCTTCATATCGCTGAAATCCATTCCCCCGGCAAAGTAGCCGACGATGGGCATCATAATATCGTTTACAAATCCGTTGACTACGAGTCCGACCGCACCCGCTAAAATGACCGCTACGGCCAAATCGATGACGTTACCGGTCATGATAAAATTCTTGAATTCTTTCCACATGGTTTTTAAGTTTTAAGGTTGTTAACTATTTAATTAGGTGCAAAGTACTAAAAAAAAAGAATTCACAACGAAACGTTAATTCATATTTATTCAGTTACTATTTTCCTTTTGACGCGCTGGGAAATTCCTGTTAATAGTTCGTAAGATATAGTGGCAGCGTTTCGGGCCAAGGTGTCGGCCGTATTATTTCCGCCAAAGACAACGACTTCGTCTCCCTCTTTACAATCGATATTGGTTATGTCTACCATAATCATATCCATACACACATTGCCAATAATCGGGGCTTTTTTGCCATGAATGGCGACCTGGCCTTTTCCGTTGCCATAGTGCCTGCCGATGCCGTCAGCGTGGCCCAAGGGAAGCGTGGCGGTCAACCGCGGTGTTGTAGAAATATAGCCGCGGTTATAGCCGATGCTCTCCCCGGGTGCAATGCGGTGAATTTGGGAAATCACGGTTTTCAGGGTAGCAACGGGCTTTAATTTGGCATCGATTATAGCCTCGTTACCAAATCCATAAAGGCCGATCCCGCTTCGCACCATGTCATATTGCGCTTCCGGATAATTGATGATGCCCGAAGTGTTCAACAAATGCCGAAAGGGACGGGCATCTAATTTTTTTTTGATTTCACAGGATATTTTCTCGAAGCTAGAAATCTGGTTTTGTGTGAACACCTTCTCATCGTGATCTTCGGAAGCCGCCAGATGGGAAAGGATGGAGGCCACCTTAATTTGCTTTTGGGCGTTGAGCTGTTCGGCGAGATAGTCTACATCATCGAACAAGAAACCCAATCGATTGAGGCCCGTATTGAACTTTAGATGCACGGGATAGTCCGTTTGCCCTTGTTTTTCTGCGGCGTTCATAAACTCCGTCAAGATTTTGAAAGAATATAGACTGGGTTCGAGGCAGCGTTCGATCATTTCGTCAAAGCTGACCGGCAAAGGATGCAGCACTAAAATGGGCGTTCGAATACCGGCATCCCGCAAGGCCACGCCTTCTTTTACATAGGCAACGGCCAGATAATCCGCACCCAAGTCTTCCAGTTTTTGGGCGATGGTCACCGAATCGCTGCCATAGGCAAAGGCCTTTACCACCCCTAAAAACCAGGTTTCAGGTTTCAGGCGTCCTTTTAAATATCTAAAATTATGTTCCAAGGCGCGAAGATCTATTTCGAGCACGGTTTCGGTCGCTTTAGACATCCGATTTTTTTATGGTGGCGGTGACATCCTCTATATCGACATCCATATCGCTTACCCTTTCCTTGAGCATCGCTTTGTAGAAAGCTCCCCGGCTTAGCGGTTCATAAGATTCGGTTTCCCCTAAAAGTACGAGGTCGTCATTGTTCGATTTTCGAAAGCTGTAATTGGCCAGATTTCCGGTCCGGGTACAGATGGCGTGCACTTTAGTCACATATTCAGCGGTCGCCATCAGCGCGGGCATGGGGCCGAAGGGGTTTCCCTTAAAGTCCATATCAAGACCGGCGACGACGACACGTATGCCCTTGTTGGCCAAGTCGTTGCAAACGGTGACAATCTCATCGTCAAAAAATTGGGCCTCGTCGATACCGACCACATCACAGGTATCGCCCAAAATTCGGATGTTAGCTGCGGCAGGAACGGCGGTAGAGCGGATTTCATTGGCGTCATGCGAGACCACTTTGTCCTCATCATAGCGCGTATCGACGATAGGCTTGAAGATTTCAACGTTCTGCTTGGCGAACTTGGCCCGCTTTAGCCTACGGATAAGCTCTTCGGTCTTCCCTGAGAACATAGAGCCGGAGATGACCTCGATCCATCCGAATTGTTCTTTGGGGTTAACCGTGTTTTCGAGAAACATTTTGTAATTTTAAAGACCGTTTTGAAGTCTATGATTGAATTTTTTATTGGCTATTTTTGTGCAGAACTAGGCAAAAATTTCAAGCATAGCAGGGCTACGGTTTAAATTTTTAACGAAGTTATGTGCAAAAAGAGACATAAAAAAACAATTAATAGATTTTAAAAGGGCCTCTTGCACGAAAATACGGGGATTTCCGTTGTTTATAATAGAGGGATAAAGTTAACAAAGATTGCTATAGCTTAATTGCGGAAATTAAAAAAAGGAACGATGAAGAAAAAATTGAAGGAAGAATTGCGGAAGTTATCCACCGACATCATCACTTCGCGCGATATGAACAACATCGACGAACTCTATGAGGCCTCCAGAAATTTGTACGAAAAGCTGGCTGTCTTGCGGTTTATCGAAGACAAATTGAACCATCTTGACGTTGATGTGTCGAAAAACGTGATCGCCGCCAAGTTCGAAAAAATGGCCAACGCGGTACTTTATGAAAATGCATCGGTGCCAGAGAGCAATCCGCACCAAGAAGATATTATGATTCCCGGTATCGATACCATTAAGGATATGGTCTCGGAAATGCCCGGCGATTTACCCGTCGACGAGGTTTTAGCGGAATTCTTGTCGAAACCTGAATACATGAAAAACGACAAGGAACTTTTTATGCCGCAGGAAGATACCGTTCAAAGCGAGGATGTCTTATCAAATGAGGATGCCGATCCCAAACAAGGGATACGCCCAAGATCGCTCAACGATAAGGGTACGAACAAGTCGCTTAAGATTGACCTTAATAACCGCTTGGCCTTTGTAAAGCATTTGTTCAACGGCAGTACCGAAGATTATAATCGGGTGCTCTCACAATTGAATACCATCGATAGCCATGAGCGTTCCGTTTCGTTCATAGAGAACATGGTGAAGCCCGATTATGCGCACTGGGCGGGTAAAGAGGAATACGAAGAACGGTTTATGTATTTGATAGAACGACGGTTTTCGTAGCGCTTGTCGTTGCATCGCGATTCTAGTAAAAAATAAGGCCGGAAGTCGTTTAAACGATTTTCGGCTTCTTATTTTTACCTATGGGAAAATTATATTTAGTGCCGACACCAATCGGTAATCTTGAGGACATGACCCTACGGGCCATCCGTATTTTAAAGGAAGTTGATGTCATTCTCGCCGAAGACACCCGCACCAGCGGAAAGCTCTTACAACATTTTGAGATCGCTACCCCGATGCAGTCCCACCACATGCACAATGAGCATAAAACGGTCGAGGGCCTGACCAAGCGCATGCAGGCCGGGGAGACCATGGCACTGATATCCGATGCGGGCACCCCCGCCATCTCCGACCCCGGATTTTTGTTGACCCGCGCCTGTGTGGAGCAGCAAATTGAAGTGGACTGCCTTCCGGGTGCCACTGCTTTTGTTCCCGCCTTGGTAAACAGTGGCCTGCCGAACGACAAATTCGTTTTCGAGGGATTTCTTCCCTCTAAAAAAGGCAGACAGACTCGACTGAAAATTTTGGCCGAAGAGCCCCGGACAATTATTTTCTATGAATCTCCCTACAAATTACTCAAAACCCTCGCCCAGTTCGTAGAATACTTTGGCG
>JBATUY010000526.1:0-1620 GCA_049671465.1 Pricia sp.
AGGGACGGGTAACAATACAAAAAAACCTAAGATAATGCTCGAACTTTTCAATAAAATTCTCGTAATAGCCGCTCACCCCGATGATGAAATATTGGGCGTAGGCGGAACCATACCGCAATTGACCAAAATGGGCAAACAAGTCGATGTGCTTATTTTTACCGATGGTAGCAGCACCCAGTATTTTGATAACGAGGCCATTTTAGAAGACAAGTTTCACGAAGCAAAAGCGGCCAACGATATTTTGGGATCTAAGGTCTTGCCCCGTGCCGATTTTCCCGATATGCGTCTAGATACCATCGCCCACGTAGATAAAAACATTGCTCTTGGCAAGGTGATATCCCAAGGCGAATATGATACCGTATTCGTACAAGATCGAACCGATATCAACAAAGACCACAATGAGATTTACGAAAGTACCATGGTCGCTTGTAGGCCTTATCCGGGTCAAAAGGTCAGACATTTGCTCTCGTACTATGTCAATTCCTCGACCGAATGGGGCAATCTTTTGAAAAAGCAGCCGTTTAATCCTAACGTGTTTATCGATATATCAGAAAGTATAGAAGATAAGCTGAAGGCCATGGCGGAGTATACTACCGAAATACGTGAATATCCGCACCCGCGCAGTATAGAGGCACTGCGGAATTCGGCAAAATATTTTGGCAACCTTGTGGGTACCAAATATGCCGAGCCTTTCTATTTGGTATATTCGATTTGATCTCGACGGATTGCGATACGAGCAAAAATCAAACGCAAGATGCCAAGAATTTTGTTGCTTAGACCTTAAGTTCATCGATTAGATGCTGCTAAATGATTGAAATTATCACAGAACGGGAAGAATGGAACCGCTTCATAAAATTGATCGGCCATTTTGACTTTTATTACACCTATTACTATCACCTATTGTCTAAACAAGACAATGAAAGGCCTGTGCTGATAGCCTATAGGAAAAACGATACGCTAATCGCCCTTCCGCTGTTGCTGCGCGATATCGAAGATACCAGTTATAGCGATGCAACCTCAGTATATGGGTATGCCGGCCCTTTATTGAAAAGCAAAGCAGGGAAGGCATCCTCTTTTGATAATAAAAACTTTAAGAATCAGTTGCAGGCCTTTTTGAGTGAAAACAAAATCGTTTCCGTTTTTACGCGATTGCATCCCTTCATCGACTATCAAGAGAACATCCTTAAAAATATTGGTACGATTACCAGTCCCGGAAATGTCGTAAATATCGATATTACTCAGCCCATAGACATCCAAAGACAGCAGTACAACAATCGCTTAAAGACCTATGTCAATAAAGCGAGACGCTTGTATACCATCATAGAGGCCAATAATGAGCGCCAAATCGAGGAGTTTATCGAAATGTACTATGAAAATATGCGACGGTTAGACGCCAATGACTATTACTTTTTTGACAAACGCTATTTCTATCAACTGATGATCAGCTCATTTTTTAAGGTCGAGCTCCTGCTGTGTTCCGATACTGCGACCGGCGAATTGATCGGTGGTGCCATGTTCATAAAGACGGGCGAAATCGTTCAGTACCATCTTTCGGGCTGTAAGGAAGAATACCTGCATTTAAACCCAATCAAGTTGTTGATTGATGAGATGCGACTGAGG
>JBATUY010000527.1:0-5245 GCA_049671465.1 Pricia sp.
GTCATAATGACGGTAGGCGGTTTTCTTTTTTAATACTCCGAATGCAGAAATAAAATGGCTAGGGATGAGCAATAGAAAAGACGAACCAGATACTAAAGACAATGTCTTCATGGTATTGGCTTCAAGATTTTTACCGTATTGGCCACTTTTTGCCATTTTATTTCTAGTAGCGCTGCTTTTGGCCAAGGTATATCTTTGGTCAGCGACTCCATTTTATGAGGCATCTGCTTCTTTGATTATAGAAGATGAGAACAAGGGGGTTAACGATGCGGAGATGACAGAAGCGATGAACCCTTTTGATTCCAAGAAAATTGTTGAAAATGAAATAGAAGTACTTCAATCACGTGCCTTGATGGGGCAAGTGGTTAGCGACCTAAAACTTTACGCAAAGGTCTACGAAGAAAGCAATTTTGGAGCCGACATTTCAATCTACAATAATTCACCCTTACGTATCGAGGTGAAAGACCCACAACGGATACCCCAAAAAACGCCCGGTGGAAAGCCTAAAAAGATTTTTTTCACCTTCGAGCCTACCATTAAAAAAGTAACTATTGGCGGTAAAAGATATGCTGTCGATGAATGGGTAAGGGTTTCTTCAGCATTGGAAATTAAGTTTGAAGAAAATGAAAACGTCTCTGCAAAACCTGAAAATGATCTGTACTATGTGCTTACCCATCCGAAAATAGTCACCAAGGATTTACTGAGCCGCTTAGAGGTTTCTGCGGCCAATAAACTCTCAACGGTCGTTACGGTAGCCTACGCAGACCCCATCCCCGAGAGGGGCGAAGACATTGTAAATACGCTTCTTGCGGCATATAATAGAAAAGGATTTACAGATAGGAATGAACTGGCTGAAAATACACTCTCCTTTATAGAAGACCGTATGGTTGAAGTGGAGTCGGAATTAGAAGCCCTTGAAAAAAGAATTCAGCAGTACCGTTCATCTCAAGGCGTGGTCGATCTCAGCGAACAAGGCAAATTATATTTGCAGGATGTTGGCCAGTACGACCGCCAAATATCGGACTATCGCAGGCAACTCGCCGTATTGCGCAGTGTTGAAAGCTACGTGATTTCTAAGGATAATGCCGAGGGCATGGTACCTTCTACCGCAGATTTAAATAATCCTATTTTAGCCAGTCTTCTTGAAAAGTTATATAATGCGGAACTCGAATACGACAAACTCAAAAGAACTACAGGTGAGAACAATCCCTTGCTTTTATCGGTGAAAAACGAAATTGACAAAGTCAGGCCAAGTATTTTAGAGAATATTAAAAGTCAGCGTAATAACCTAAGTGCCAATTTGGCCAACCTGAACCAAAACTCGGAAAAATATAACACCGCTCTTAAAGATCTACCCGAGAAAGAAAGGACGCTCCTAGAAATTAGCAGGGAACAGACCATAAAAAAAGAGCTATTCTCCTTTCTACAGAAAAAAAGAGAGGAAACTGCGTTGTCTTATGCACCTAGCGGTGGTGACGGCCGAATTGTTGACATGGCGGAATCCAGCTCAGATCCTGTAAGTCCAAAATCCATTGTAGCTTATTTTATCGCGCTGTTCTTATCATTTTTAATTGGCGCCATTTATGTACTAACGAAAGAATTGCTGAATTCCAAGGTTCTGTTTCGATCTGAAATTGAAAATTACACCGATATACCTATTGCCATGGAATTACCTGATGTCGATGTTGATGATAGTGAATTGACCGCCATACCCACAAAAGCGTTATTATTGGCGCATTTTCGCCAGTTGAGCACGTCATTAGGCCTCTACGACCGCAATTTCACCAAAAAGAAAGTGTTGATTACTTCAAGCATACCCGGCGAAGGTAAAAGTTTCGTGAGTACCAATCTAGCGTATAGCCTTGCACAGGCCGGAAAGAAAGTAGCCCTTCTTGACATGGATTTTCTAAAACCATATACCTCCAAGCGTTTTCAGCTTTCAGGTTCAACAGGCCTTCTTGATTATCTGGGCGGTCGGGTAAGTATAGATGATATAATCAATCAGGCAGCGGGCAACAAAAATCTAAGCGTTTTACCTGTGGGCAATCAAGTAGATGAGCACACACAATTATTAATCAACGGGAGACTTGAGTCATTATTCGAAGAATTGTCAGATACATTTGATTATATTATCATGGATTCAGCCCCTTTAGATGTAGTTTCTGATGCCAATCTACTCGGCAATTTTAGTGATAAAACTTTGTTGGTCGTACGTCACGGCCATACACCAAAGAAAGTGGTCAGACACCTCCAAGATAATTTCGGAAAAGACTTGCCCCAAAATACAGCTATTGTTTTTAACGGCGTCGAGAAAAGGGGTTTGCTCGATGAAGATTATGGGTTTGGTTACGGCTATGACCAAATACGCGAATATGGCTATGCCAACGACAAGGTGGTGCCTGCACCAAAAACAGTCTTACCTAAAAAATCAGTGAAGGGTAATTTTATTACGGAATGGCTTTCTGAAATTCGAAAATAAGCCATGGCTCACATTACCAAGCGTTAACCCGTTAAATACTACCCAGGGGCACATGTTCAAAAAATTACTGAATAACATCGTCTTCAAAAATTTTTCGTATCTGACGATAGGCACTGTAATCGCCCAGGTGATAAGCCTCATCACCATTCTGAAAATCACAGACTTTTTAAGCCCCGATGATTATGGCCTTTTTACATTTTTGATCGCTCAAGGAATGTTACTGCTCAAGATAGGCGATCTGGGCAATATGAACATTGTAATACGAACCATTGCCAGACGACCCGAAAGAACCAATGACCTCGTTGTAAATGTCGCGATAATACGAACACTAGCGGTCATATCACTGTTTCTGCTTTACATTGTATACAACTATTATTTAGGAAGTCTTTCGGTCGAAAATCTTGGACTTCTATTTATATTCTCTTTAATCAGCTGCTTTTCAAGCCTTTTCGAGTTGGTTTTCATGGGGCACCAAAAAATGCTACCTACTTCTATAATTAACCTGGCTTACAGCATAATCTGGTTTCTGATCGTCTTCTTAGTGCTGGATAGAAATAGTGATGTATCATACATATTTCTTTTTTACATTCTTGCAAGTTTGACGAAGGCCGCATTGTTTTATACATTTCTCCGTAGATATCATTTACTACAAGGTAAGGTACAGAACTTTTTCGTTTCATCGAAGCAGCTCATAGCTGAAAGTTGGCCCTATTTTGCCATTATTTTAATCATGCTGCCCTTAACGAGTCTTTCGAATAATTTTTTGGATATTAATTCTTCCAATGAAGAAATTGGATATTTCAATCTTTCCCAAAAATTGATTGGTCCAATCTCATTGGTAATCACGATGTTATTGACGGCAGTTTTTCCAAACCTATCCTCACTTTGGGGAAAGGACGAAGAAAAATTCAAAAAATACCTTTCCGCTGGTTTTGGGGCCTACATGCTTACAGGAATGATTATCTGTTTTCTTTTTGCCCTGTTTTCAAAAGAAGTGGTAGCGTTGTTATTTCCTAAGGGTTATCAAGCTGCCATTCAGGTATGTCAAATTCAGGTTTGGTATCTTTTTTTAACTTCCGTTGATAGTTTGATAGGTGTAGTCTTGGGTGCTGCAAATAGGGAGAAAATGATTTTAAGATACAGTTTGGTTTATTTCCTGATATGCACACCAACGCTGTTTTTTGGCAGTTACTACGGTGCTATCGGGCTGTCTTACGCTTACGTTTTCTCTTTTGGTATTTCGATGCTATACGTATGGGTGTCTTTCAAGAAAACGCTTCAGCTCAAAATACAGAACGATGGGCTTATCTGGGTACTGGCGCTAGCCTTATTTATAATTTCATATTTTGTTTCGTTACAGACCTTGTTAATTTACAAAATAGCAATCGCCTTGGCCGTAGTCGGCTTACTTTCCGTATATCTACTTAAGAAGTTTAAGCCATTGTTAGTAAGATGAACCGCATACTTCAAACATCTTTTATCTGCCTCTTGACCATGGTCTCGCTCAAGTTTTTCGATGCAAAATTTATAAATGCAAGCATCGTCAATTATGCGCAATATGGCTGTATATTAAGTGCTGTTCTGATATCGTTCCCGTACATCTTGCCAAAAAACAAAGGCTTTGTACTACCGGTTCAACTACTCCTGTTTTCTTTTTTGTTTTCGATCATTATGGCCTACCAATATTGGGGCCAAGGGCTTAAAGACGGGCTTTTTGCAACCATTCCGTACTTATTATTATTTTTCTTTTTCTTTCTGTTAAGAGTCAATTTCCCTATAAAAATTTTAGAGAAGATTATTTTGGGGTTCGGAGTCTTATATATCCTGTTATTTATATTTCAGTACTTCAATAGTGGAACCATCTATTTTGGACAGTCGCTTTGGGGCGACGAGTTTACCGAAAATAGAGGTACTATACGGATTATTTTCCCCGGAGGAGGAATTTTTATATTATCGACCTTTATTGCATTGAATAAACTGACTTCTCAAAGAAAGCACCGTTGGTTCTGGGGTTTGTTCGTGTTTTGTGGTCTTCTGTTCCCCATACTACAGGTAACCCGTCAGTTTATTGTAGGCATGGTCTTAATATTCGGATACCACGCGGCTCGAACTTTTAGCGTGAATAACAAAATTATACTGATAAGCGCGTCTATACTTTTACTGTTTAGTATCCCTTTCGTTGACTCTCCGATTATACAAGGTTTGATCGAGTCAACGAAAGAAGACGCCAGTGCCGGCAGCGATTATATTCGCGTATTGGCCGGTGAGTATTTTCTTTTTGATTTTTCACCGAATGCCGCCACAGCAATTTTTGGAAACGGAGTACCCTACACCGGGGTTTCTGATTACGGCTTTTTTCTTGATTTCCTTGGAATCGAACAGTACTACTATCTTTCCGACGTAGGTATCATCGCCGTCTATGCCATGTTTGGGATTCCAGCAATAATCGGATTCATATTAATTTGGTATAACAGTTTTGCTATACCTTTACCACAGGAGTATTACTATTTGAAGTACTATCTTTGGTTTCTTCTTTTAACTAGTTTGACTTGGTATTCAACCTACCATCATCATTACCTTATTACGACCGTTTTTGTACTATATATGTACCAAGGTATTTACCAAAATAACTGTGAGGAAAAAGTAAAGAGCGAACAAAAAAAGCCTTAAAATTTAAAGTATAAAATTCTTAGAATGGTTACGCCAAAACTATCAGTTGTGATGCCTGTATTTAACGGGGAAAAGTATTTGGCGGATGCTATTGAT
>JBATUY010000528.1:0-2937 GCA_049671465.1 Pricia sp.
AAGTTGGCATTGTGGGTCAATACGATATCTAAGCCCCGTGATTCTGTATTAATGGCATTGGCAAAAAACGAAGCCGCTGTGGCATTCGCCTGCCGTAGTAGATTATCCAGTTCGGTACCTGTACCTGGGCCCTGAAATTGACCAGTATATACCACTCTATCATCGATTTCAACATAATAGCTATCAACGGTAAGGGTCAGATTGGCATCCGGTATTTTTACGGTCAAGCCCAAACTGACACTTTGAGAAGTTTCTTCCTTAAGATCTGGAATTCCCAATAGGTTGGCGGCCCGGCTATCGTTCGCAAAAGTACCCACTTCTTGCGGGTTACCGTCTTGATCAAAAATAGTGGACGTAGAGTTGAAGTTGATTTGGTGCAAAGACGGCGCCCTGAAACCTGTATTAGCGGCACCTCTAATGTTGATATTGTCGGTAATCTTATACCGGGTCGACAATTTAAAATTGATGGTCGAGCCAAAATCACTGTAATTTTCAAAACGTGTCGCAAAACTGAGCAGGAACTTTTCGGAAAAATCGGCTTCCAAATCCAAATACCCGGCCACACTACTTCGGCCTCTCGATAATTCGTTGCTTGGTGCAAAACCTGGAAAAACTTGCGAACCACCCGGACGGCTATTACCAAAAAAGTCTTGAGCAGGTTGCTGGGAGGCCAACGTAATTCGCTGCCCGTTCTCCGTATATTGGGCGTATGACGGTTCTTCACCCGCATCAATTTCATACTTCTCGGTCCGATATTCAGCACCAAAAGCAACGTTTAAGCCTTCCATGACATCGTCAAAATATTGGGTAACATCGAGATTCGCCGTGTTTTGGGCGAATGAAAATCCGCCAGCATCGAATATGGTCGGGGAGGCCCGTTGCAAAGAAGCGTTGAACGTATTCCCTATCGTATAAAGAAATGCATTTCGTCCGTATGTATTGCTCAAGTCAACATCCCAATCCCCTACTTTACCTTTTATTCCGACAGCTAGGGATTGATCTTTGATGTTGGAATTGATTTCGGGCAGAAATCCGTTTGGATATGCCGGCGTGTAGGTACGGCTTTGATTCGGAAGCCTGTAGAAACCTGCGGAATTACCGGTACGCGAACTTAGTCCGGCAAAAGAATATACCTCGGTTCCGTTATCATCTAGGGGCAACGATAAATTGGCGAAAAAACGACCACCGCGCAAGGCCGATTGCCCTACACGCATATTGTAATCACTGCGTTCTTGGCCACGCGCCGCCAATTCCGATTCAGTTGCATCCGTTTCTAATATGGGCCGCAGCTCTTCTTTAGTGCTAGCTCCGCCCAGGTCGATACCCGCCTGATTCGCATATTGAATTACATCGGCTACATCATTATCCAGTAAGTTTGAGATGTCATAACCGTCGCTTCCCGCGATACGCTCTACAACATTGTATTGATTGAAAACGCTACCTTCCCATTCCTTCATCCGACTGTAATCTTGACGTACATCGAAATCACCGGAAAGATTTAAAAAGCCGCCATTATCTCCCAAAGGCACACCATAGCTTGCGGCCACGTTGGTCGATTCGCCATCGACGCCTCCGGTCTGATCATTGGCATTCTTGGTGAAATTGGCGCCGGTGGTTACCGCGGTGTTCAGTTCGTTGACACTTCTGTTCAAAACAATATTGATAACACCGGCAATGGCATCGGAACCATATTGAGCCGCCGCACCGTCGCGCAACACTTCAATTCGCTGAATAGCGGCGGCGGGTATCGCATTTAAATCGGTACCCACACTACCACGCCCAAAGGTGCCGTTTACATTGATTAATGATGACGTATGACGCCTTTTTCCATTGATCAAGACCAATACCTGATCCGGGCCTAAACCTCGCAAAGAGGCAGGGTCGATATGATCGGTTCCATCTGAAATCGTTTGGGTATTCGAAGTAAATGAAGGTGCCACATAGTTCAGAATCTGGTTTAGATTGACCTGCGGCGAGACATTGTTCAGTTCTTTCATATCGATAACATCGACCGGCACCGCACTTTCTACGGCGGTACGGTTCGGCGCTCTTGATCCGACGATAACTACTTCCGACAAGGCCACCCCTGATGCCAACTGAATGCTCATTTCACCTGCTTCAGCCGTCGTTTCCGTAGTCTCGAAACCAATATATGATACTACCAAAGTATCACCTACCTCGGCATTAATCGTAAAATTTCCATCAAAATCGGTGGTGGCACCTGTTGTTGTGCCCTTGACTACTACCGAAGCTCCGGGCAGCGGAGCTCCCTCGTCGTCTAATACGGTTCCCGTAATTTGGGCGCTGGCAAGGCCGACGACACCAAATAGTAGCACTAGAAACATAAAGTAATTTGTTTTCATAATGTGTTTTCGTTTGAGTTTATATTATTTTAAGTTAGCGAAAGTTAAGGAAATACATTCCTTAAAAGTAGGAAATAGTTGAAAACAATCCATCGGCTATGCATGAGGTTACAGCGAACAACTTCGATTTTGTACATTTATACCATCGATAACTGAATATCGCTTCCCATGCAACACATCATAGATCGCTTCCTGAAATACGTGAAAATCGATACCCAGAGCGACCCAAATTCCAAAACCACGCCCAGTACCGAAAAACAATGGCTTTTCGCAGAGGAGTTGGTCGAAGAGCTGCAGGAAATCGGACTTGAAGATGTCACTATCGACGACAATGCCTATATCATGGCCACGTTGCCAAGTAATATTGACGAAGATGTGCCGGTAATCGGATTCATATCCCATTTTGATACAAGTCCCGATTTTTCCGGAACGGATGTAAACCCTCAAATCATTGAAAATTATGATGGCAAGGACATCGTGCTCAATGCCTTGGACAACATCGTTCTCTCACCGGATTATTTTGAGGATGTATTGCAGTATAAGGGACAGACCTTGATTACCACCGACGGCACTA
>JBATUY010000529.1:0-6752 GCA_049671465.1 Pricia sp.
TTTAACCACCTTTTCCACTATGGCCGTCCCGCAATCGAGACCCGATGTCAAAATCTGAACCGTAACCCCCATTTCCTCTTCATTGTTGTAAAGTTCCCAAAGCGCAGGGGGCATACCACGATAAGTACGCATATTACCGTGATGGTAAGAGAGTACACCCATGGGGGTGATTTCTAAAAGTTGCTTTTTGACTATTCCGTACCCCCCGAGTAGGCATAAAACATCTAGGTTGAATGCCTTGATGCTCTCAAGGGTTTCCTGCGAATATGGCTTCTTGGTTTCAATCACATCGATGTTGTGGGTTTTGCAGAATACTTTGGTATCAGTGTCTATTTCCTTTGAAAACAGACTCTTGAATGCCATGATTACTACATAGCCTCCCCGACCGCGTCGCAAATTCTTTTTCAGTTTTTGATAGGATGATTTTTCGGGCCGCGCATCAATTAGTGCAACTTTGATAGACAACGATGAATCTTGTAGTATAGGTTTTAGGGCATTCAGATTAAAATCTGTCAAGCTTTTGTCAGTAAGCAATCCGATGATCATTGTTTGAGGGTTTTGGTGAGTCCGTTAGACCTATAGCGACCAGAGCTAGTTTTAAAAAAACCCCACAGACCGGTGGTCTTGACAATCAGTTCGTTTAAGTCATCGGTATCATCGGCATCCAATCGCTTGAGCTTAAATGGATCGGTTTTCAAGGTGTTGTATCCGAAATCCACCGTTAGGCCACATTGATATCCGGCGCTTTTTGCATAGCCGATATCCCGTTCGGAATAGTCACCGTTTGGGTAGGCGATGGCATTGATCTTTAAATTGAACTTATTTTCAAGTAACTTTTTGGCCCCGGTAATTTCAATTTTCGCCTCCTCGTCCGTACAATTAGGGAATATTGGATGGAAAAGGGCATGGGCCTGTAAGTTAATCGTGCCGGTCATTTCCTTAATTTGTTTCATCGTTAAGGCCTGACCATCATCGTATTCTCTTTCTCTGTTGAAACCGGCTTCTGAAAGTATATCCAATCGGTTCTTGTTTGATTTTTTTTTCATCTTTTCGACATTTAATTTAGGATGCCCGTAGTTGAACCAAAAATGTCGATTTGAACCAATGATTTCAGCGCACAAAAATATGGTAACAGATACTTTCAGA
The DNA here is from genome assembly GCA_049671465.1 of Pricia sp. Taxonomy (GTDB): domain Bacteria; phylum Bacteroidota; class Bacteroidia; order Flavobacteriales; family Flavobacteriaceae; genus Pricia. Next base: position 1,147 of record JBATUY010000529.1, read on the forward strand.
CGCTCTATAATGGGTAAAAGTTGATAATTACCGATATGGCCGTCATCAAATGTTATAACAAGGGCTTTGGGGGGCAAACTCTGACGGTTTTCTCGGGCGTATATAAAATCGTTCAAAGAGATGATATTATAATTTTGTAAAAGGTAAGAGAATTGTTTCTCGGCGGTAGCTTCGTCAATGTCATGGAAGAGCAGAATAGTAACTTTACGCCGTTGTACTATCTCCCTAACCAAAAAGGGTATGCCCGAATATCGTAATATCTTAAAAATCAATTTTTTCATTGGTCGGTTGTCAGTAACTTGTTCAACTATTACGCATGCCTTTGGAGAACAGATAATCGTGGCTTAGCATAGAAAGATACAATTTTCGGTTAAAAAAATGTCGAATTCTGTGAACGGCCTTTGGGAACAATCATGATGAATAATCTGTTTGAATTGTACCTGAATATTGATACATGTACCTAAATTCTGGCCTACTACCTCCTACAACATACTTTGGTTTTCAAAAATATCTTAATTTTACTGGTGTTTCCATACGCCTTTTCTAAGCCTTTACTGATTATAATCTTATGTTCGATAGCAAGATACTAAACCGCTTCAAAACCGTAATATCCCATTTTCCAAACCGAAATGCATTTTGCATCAACGAAACCCATTGTACGTACACCGAGTTTTGGCAGTTGATAGGAAAAATAAGAACTCAACTCCGTGCTTCGGATGTCGGCAATAAAAGAATAGGCCTCGTCGCCAACGACGACCTCCACACCTACGCCTCAATTTTCGCCGCTTGGATGGAAGGCATGGCCTACGTGCCGCTGCATCCTAAACAACCCTTGCATCGCAACCTTGAAGTGATTTCACAGGCCGGACTGCAATATGTGCTTGACTCCGGCGCTGGCCGCGAATTCGAATCCATCACCATCATAGATACAACCGCAAGTCAAGACCTGCAGCCGACCACCGATGAGGTTACCGTCGGCGACGAAGCGCTGGCCTACATTCTCTTTACCTCGGGAAGCACCGGAAAACCTAAGGGTGTGCCCATCACACGGGGCAATCTTGCCAGCTTCACGACCGTTTTTCTAGATACGGATATCACTTTAAACGAAACTGACCGCTGCTTGCAATGCTTCGACCTGACCTTTGATATCTCGGTGCTGGGTTATCTCATTCCGCTCTTGCACGGGGCTTGCGTGTACACCATCCCACACGACCAGATTAAATTTACCTATGTATACGGATTGCTCGATGACCATGAGCTGACCTTTGGTGCCATGCCGCCGAGTATGGTCCGGCATTTACGGCCGTATTTCGACGAAATCCATTTAGAAAAGTTCAGGTATTGCTTATTATCGGCCGAGGCTACGCCCGTTGAGCTGTTGCAAGAATGGTTCGAGCACATTCCCAACGCAAAGGTCTATAATTTCTATGGCCCCACGGAGGCAACCATATTCTGCACCTATTACGAGGCGAAACGCGATGAAACGCTAAAACAGGGCAGCGGCATGCTCGCCATCGGCAAACCGTTCAAGGGTACAACTGCGGTGATTTTGGATGAAAATCTTCAGATTGTCGGTAAAGGCATAAAAGGTGAAATGTACATTTCGGGAGACCAGGTTACCACGGGATATTGGAAGAATCCAGAGAAAAATGCGGAAGCGTTCATTATGTTGGAATATCAAGGGAAAACCCGAAGATTCTACAAAACCGGGGATGTATGTCTAGAGGATGAAGATGGTGATATTTTATATTTCGGGCGATCGGACTATCAGGTCAAGATACAGGGCTATCGTATTGAACTGGGCGAGATCGAGTTTCACGCACGAGAGGCCATCGGTGGCAATAATGCCGTGGCTTTCGTATATGAAGGGGATGCGGGAGGCCTACAAATCGCCCTTTGCCTAGAAACGGATGCCTATGACGAAAAAAAGATACAAACGTTCTTGGGCACAAAAATGCCGGCTTATATGCTGCCCTCCATAATATTCAAGGTAGCGGAATTTCCTTTAAACACTAGCGATAAGATCGATAGAAAACAAATCGTAAATTTGTTGCCGATTTGAAATACTAGAAGCCTTCGAAGCCCGTTCAATTACTGAAGCGGTTTGCATAGACTTCGAGATTTTGAAAATGGGCTAACATCCGACACGATTATGGAAAGAGATACGATTATTGAAAAATTGACCCAAGTCTTTCACAAGACCTTCGACAACACCGAGCTGGAACTATCGGATAACATGACGGCCAGCGATGTCGATAATTGGGATTCCCTCACTCATATGGTTCTCATCGGCGATGTGGAAAAAGAATTCGACATCAAGTTCAAGTTGAAGGAACTGAACAAAATGAATACGGTGGGTCATTTGATCGATATCGTTGTCCGAAAAACGGACGGATAGCTGCTTATAGCTGATTCATAATACCTTTTATACAATGGTATTTACCTCGCTTAATTTTTTACTTTTTTTCCCAGCCGTTATCTTGTTTTTTTACGCCACTCCTGTAAAATTCAGGTGGTTGACCTTGCTGGTGGCGAGCTATTTTTTTTATCTCAACATCGAACCGGTGTTCGGGCTGTTGACGGCCGCGATTACCGTCTCTACCTATATTTTTACGCGCTTGATGGATAAAACGGACGACGATGCCCAAAAAGGCAGGTTGATGTACATCAATATCGCCATCATCTTGCTTCCACTGTTCTTTTTCAAATACTTCACGCCCATAAATAACGGCATATTCGACATGCTCGAAGCGTACCATTTGCGCTGGGGCCTGCCGAAAATCAGTTTTCTGCTGCCGGTGGGCATATCCTATTACACGTTTATGGCCATCGGGTATACGGTCGATGTGTACAACGAGGAGATGAAAGCGGAAAAGAATATTGGTATCGTGGCGCTTTTCGTCGCCTTTTTTCCATTGGTACTGTCCGGCCCCATTGAGCGGGCTACGAACATGATTCCACAGTTTAATTCCGGCTTGAAACTGGATCCCTCCAATTTCGCTCCGGGTTTCAAGATGATGCTCTGGGGCTATTTTATGAAATTGGTCGTGGCCGACCGCGTAGCGATTTATGTTGATGCCATTTATAATAATCTTGCCAATCACAGCGGCGAAAGCGTACTCTTGGCGGCGACCCTGTATCCGATACAGGTATATGCCGATTTGGGGGGCTATTCCCTGATTGCCATTGGCGTATCGCGAATTTTAGGCATCAGGGTCATGCAAAATTTCGAACGCCCGTTCTTTGCCACATCGATGGCCGTTTTCTGGCGGCGTTGGCACATTTCACTGATCAAATGGCTGACCGATTACATCTATACGCCTTTGGCCTTCAGCTTCAGAAAATATGGTATATGGGGTATTGTAATCGCCTTGATGGTGACCTTTATCCTCAGTGGTATTTGGCACGGGGCGACCTGGGGTTTTTTGGTGTGGGGTGTATTACAGGGTATATTTTTATGCGTCGAAGCCTTACTGAATAAACGTCGGGCGAAATTTGTAGGCCGCCACCAACTGAAGACCAATCGGGCGTACATGATTTTTTCCATAGGGGCAACTTTTGTGCTGTTTGCGATTTCAGAGGTGTTTATCAGGGCCATTAGTATCGACAATGCCCTTTTGGTATTTGAGAAAATCGGCTTCGATCGCGGTCCCCTTTTCTTAGATTTGACCACCTTGGCCTATAGTTTCGTAGGTATCGCCATGTTGTTATTAAGTGATTTTAGGGAGGAATATTTTCCGAAGAAATTCAGGTTGTTCCACAGCGCAAATATCGCCGTACGTTTTGGTTCGTACCTCTTTGTGGCCTTACTGATATTGTGGGTCGGGATTTTGAATGGCGGACAGTTTATTTATTTTCAGTTCTAAGGATGGGATACAGGGATTTAACAGTTAATTAGGATGTTCTACAGACGTTCATAGGATGTATTAAATCAATTCGGATGAAATCGGTCATAATCAAGCTATTCATAGGTATAGTATTGTTCTTTGCGCTGGATTTTCTGGCGGGCATCGTTATCGGCCATTTTTACGCGACCTCCGACAACATTAATCTGAGGGATGCCAATTACGGTTTTCTGGGAGACGCCGAAAACGACATCCTGATTTTAGGGGCTTCGGAACTGTCGCACGCCCTGATTACGAATAAAATTGCCGACGAAACCGGTCTGGCGACCTATAATCTTGCCTGCGATGCTTGTGGGATCTACTACCAATATCCCCTTCTGAAAACCGTGCTTGAGCGGCATGCGCCCAAAGCCATCATTTTGAGTTCCAATCAGATGAACGAAGAAGATTTGCGGTATGTGTCCAAATTATATCCTTTTTACCGAAAGAACAAACATGTAAAGCAGATGGTGGATACCCTTTATCCCAAAGAATTTTTGAAACTGGCGCTTCAAGGGTATGTGTTCAATTCCAATTTTATCCGCATCTTCGACAGTAAAGATGACAACCTGAACGGATACGTACCGTTGCCCCCTGAAGAAAGTACTTTACAAAACATCAAAATCGATGTGTTGCCCCATGGCAGGAATTACGAATTATCGGATATGACCGTATCCTATTTTAAGGCATTGATTCGCATGGCCAATGCGGCCGGTACCAAAGTATATGTATGCATTCCTCCGGCCCCCGAAGTGATCAACAAGAGCTACTGGAATAAAATGAAGGCGGTCGTCGCGGATACCGGGGCGGAATTGATCGATCTCAGCCATGACGACAGTATGATTTATGACGGCAAATACTTCTATGACAAGACTCACCTGAACCACGATGGGGCCGAGGTCATGACGGACAAGGTTTTGGAGGTTTTAAAGACCGATGGGGTATATTGAATCAAGAATTCCCTATTTTTGTTATATTGAAGTAACTAGTAGCACATGGGTCAAAAAGTATTGTTATCCGAAAAGGAAATCAACATCATACTCCATCGTTTGGCCTGCCAGTTGCTTGAAAACCATCTCGATTTTAAGGAAACCGTACTCATAGGCATTCAGCCCCGGGGGTCTTTTGTGGCCAGTCGGCTATCACAGATTCTTCGGGAAGAATACGGCGTCAAGCATATCAACACCGGTTTTTTGGATATCACTTTCTACCGCGACGATTTCCGTCGGGGCGATAAGGTGCTCGAGGCCAATAAGACGAACATCGATTTCTTGGTAGAGGACAAGAAGGTAGTGCTCATTGACGATGTGCTTTATACGGGCCGTAGCATCCGGGCCGCCCTGACCGCGATACAGTCGTTCGGAAGGCCCAAAGAAATCGAATTGCTGACCCTGATCGATAGACGTTTCAGTCGGCACTTGCCGATACAGCCCAATTATAGGGGGCGACAGGTCGATGCCATCAACGGCGAAAAGGTACAGGTGCTGTGGAAGGAAAATGAAGGGAAGGATGTAATTTATCTGGTCAAAGGTTCAAAAGATAACAACGAATGAGCGAACTAAGTGTCAAACACTTATTGGGAATAAAATATCTGAACGAGGCTGATATTCAACTCATTTTTGAAACGGCCGATCAGTTCAAGGAGGTTATCAATCGCTCCATAAAAAAGGTACCCTCGTTAAGGGACATTACCATTGCCAATATATTTTTCGAGAACAGCAC
>JBATUY010000530.1:0-3259 GCA_049671465.1 Pricia sp.
CGAAGATGTTATTACCGAGCTGCAAAAGAACAAATGGAAGCAAAAAGAATTGGGCGCCAATATCAAGAAACTGGCCTTACCCAACGCCACAAGCGATATCGTCGACGAAGTTTTGAAATTAATTAAATGAACCTAAAAACCTTAAATAACGTCTTTTTTATCGGCATCGGAGGCATCGGTATGTCCGCCTTGGCGCGTTATTTCAGGTTTATTGGAAAGAATGTCGCCGGATACGACAAAACCGATTCACCGCTGATCCAAGAATTGAAAGATTTGGACATCGACGTCCATTTTGAAGATGATATCAATTTGGTCGACGAGGCGTTTTATGATGTAAGCAATACCTTGGTCGTGTATACTCCTGCTGTTCCGGCCGATCACTCTGAGTACCAATACTTTTTGAACCGTAGCTTCGAACTGAAAAAACGCTCCGAAGTATTGGGTCTGATTACCAAAGATACCTTTTGCTTTGCAGTTGCGGGCACCCACGGCAAGACCACGACATCGTGTATTTTGGCGCATCTGCTGAAAGAAACCAACACATCGTTTACGGCATTTTTGGGAGGGATATCCGAAGATTTCAACAGTAATTTTGTCTTCGAGGGAACAGACTATTCCGTTGTCGAGGCCGACGAGTTCGACCGCTCCTTTTTGCGCTTGTTTCCCGATGTGGCCTGCGTAACCTCCATGGATGCCGATCATTTGGATATTTATGGCGACGAGAACGAGTTGAAAAAATCTTTTAAGGAATTTACGCAACATATCAAACCCGGCGGCAAACTTTTCGTGCGAAAGGGACTACCGCTAGAAGGTATCACCTATGGTATCGAAGACGCTTCGGACTATTGTATCGAAAACATCCGTATAGTCAAAGGTACTTACATCTTTGATTTGGTGACTCCCGAATCAAGGCTGTCCGATGTAAAATTCAACAAGCCCGGAAGGCATAACCTGCTCAACGGATTGGTGGCCTTTGCGATGGCGACCCAATCGGGCCGGCCGGCCGGCGAATTGGCCAAGGCCTTGGCAACCTTTAAAGGGGTACAACGACGGTTTTCGTACAAGATCAAACGCGAAGATTTCATTTTCATTGATGATTATGCCCATCATCCGGCCGAAATCGATGCGGTCTATCAGGCGATATCCGAAATGCATCCCGGTAAAGAAATATTGGTGGTTTTTCAACCGCATCTTTTTTCAAGGACAAAGGACTTTGCCGATGATTTTGCCAAAAGCCTGTCCCAATTCGATAGCATCTTATTGTTGGACATCTATCCCGCTCGGGAAAAACCGATGGCGGGCATCACCTCCGAATGGTTGTTGGAAAAGATAGACCGTCCTAAGAAAAAAGTCCTACAAAAAATAAATCTAATAGAAGAAATTAAAAAACAGCGTCCTGAAATACTCGTCACCTTGGGTGCCGGCGACATCGGACTCGAAATCACAATATTAAAAGAAGAATTTGAACATGCAGATTAATTGGAATTACATAAAATTTATGGCCTTGTTGGCAGTGATTGGTGCGCTTTACGCTTTTTCGAACGACCGAAACGAGCGGAAAAAAATTAAGGGCATCGACATAGAATTTGTCGGTGACCAGAATTTATATATCACCCAAGGGGCGGTTAATAAATTGTTGATACAAAAATTCGGCAGCCTTGAAAATGTGCCCAAAGAAAAATTAGCTTTGAACACTATCGAAAAGACCATCGAGGCCAGTGAAATGGTAAAGAATGCGCAGGTGTTTCTTTCTGTCAACGGTACGTTAGCAACAAAAATCGTACAGCGCAAACCGATAGGGCGGGTAGAGGCGGACGCGAAATATTATCTCGATGAAGATGGAAAGCGCATGCCGTTGTCTTCGAGCCATTCCGCTCGGGTGCCCATCATCACGGGCAAAATAACAGGCGAAAGTCTTGAAGATGCCTATGAAATATTGAACTATATCAATGCCGACGATTTTCTTCGGAAAAACGTAATCGGAATCCACGTCGAGGCCGAGGGCAGGTATCAATTGCGTTTTCGAACCGAACAGTTCACCGTGAACCTGGGCGGCGTCGAAAACCTTGATGAAAAGTTCAACAAGTTCAAGGCATTTTATACGAAGGCGAACAAAGACGATACCTTGGACAATTACGATATCGTAAGCCTGGAGTTTAACAATCAAGTAGTGTGCACCAAAATTTAAGTTATGGAAAAAGGTAAATATTCGGTAGGATTAGATATAGGAACCACCAAGATCGTGGCCATCATCGGCCGTGAAAACGAGTACGGCAAGATCGAAGTGCTCGGTATCGGCCAGTCTAAAAGTCTCGGCGTGCACCGCGGGGTGGTCAACAATATCACCCAGACCATAAAATCGATCCAACAGGCCGTTGAGCAGGCGGAAGCCAATGCCGGTCTGGAAATCGAAAAAGTCGTTGTCGGCATCGCCGGTCAGCATATCCGTAGTCTGCACCATAGCGATTATATCACGCGGGCCGACTCCGAAGAAGTGATTAACGAAGAGGATCTCGACAAGCTCTGTAACCAAGTCTATAAATTGGTGATGCTACCGGGCGAAGAGATTATTCATGTCTTACCGCAGGAATATAAAGTCGACGGCCAAGCGGAAATCAAGGAGCCCATCGGTATGTACGGTGGCCGTTTGGAAGCGAATTTTCACGTCGTCGTGGGACAGGTTTCCTCTATAAAAAATGTCGGGAGATGCATCAAAAGTGCCGGTCTTGAACTGGGAAATATCACCTTGGAGCCTTTGGCATCTTCGGATGCGGTACTCAGTAAGGAGGAGAAAGAAGCGGGCGTTGCCTTACTTGATATTGGTGGCGGAACCACGGATCTGGCCATTTTCAAGGATGGTATCATCCGCCATACGGCCGTGATTCCTTTTGGTGGTGGGGTAATTACCGAAGATATTAAAGAAGGATGCTCCATCATTGAAAAACAGGCGGAGCTTTTGAAAATCAAATTCGGATCGGCATGGCCCGGTGAGAACAAGGACAACGAAATCGTTTCCATTCCCGGCCTTCGTGGCAGGGAGCCCAAGGAGATAACGCTGAAAAATCTTTCTAAAATTATTCACGCCCGAGTGGTAGAGATAATCGAACAGGTGTACACCGAAATCAAGACCTACGGGCACGAAGAGCAAAAAAAGAAATTGATTGCCGGTATCGTACTGACCGGTGGTGGAAGCCAGTTGAAACACCTGAAGCAACTGGTGGAATATATCACGGGAATGGATACCCGCATCGGGTACCCC
>JBATUY010000531.1:0-9082 GCA_049671465.1 Pricia sp.
ATATCTTAGAAGGAGAAGATTAATCGATAAGTACAAAAATATAGTTTTCGATATTGGAAAATATTATGAAATCGGGCTACCGGAAACGACAAAATCATTCAACAACGATTTGATGTCCTTTTTAAAATTTGATCAAGGTGTGGAACTAAAGACCTTTGAGGGGGTTGAAAACTATCTACAGGTTAACGGAAATTATGAGGCCCTTCTTTATATTGACGGAAAACGGATGACATCAAACGATCTCAGCGGTATCTCCGTAAGTATGGAAAATGTTGAGAATATAATGGTGCAACCTTTCAGGGGGTCTAGGATTTATCAGGTTTTCACCACAGATAATTACAAGCAAAATAAGGTCGACCTCTTTGATTACCATATTGTTCTAGAAGGTTATGACAAAGCCAAGAAATATTATGCCCCTATTTATGGATTTGAAAATAGTCTTTTCAAAAATTGGATTGAAGTGGACTGGAAGCCCGAAGTAATAATCAATTCAAACGGAGAGGGATTTTTTAAAATTCCACGTAACTCTTCCATAGAAAGCAAAGTTTTCTCTATTCAAGGAATGACTAAAAGAGGAATTTTGATATCTGAAATTCTTAGAAATTAATTCAATTAATTTGTCGTTTGGACTAGTTTGTCTTTTGCGGGGCATTCGTTAGTGTTTATAGATTTTCGCAAGGACTATTTATTCCACTTATCAGTGGACTTCACTATTGAGATATCAAATAGCAATCCGTAGCATCTGCCAAAATGTGGATGAGTAGGGCCAAACCAATAATTCGGGTCTTATCAAAAAGCAATAATCCGACATACACCGCGATGGCCCAATACCTGTGTAGAAAATGAAACCCGATGCTACAGCGCCCAGGGTCAAAAATAGGTTCCGCCCAGAGGTGATCGACATCGATAAGAATTCCCGCCCATAATATCAGTATAACTTTCAGTCGATGTTGCTTGAAAAACAGTAATCCGATGGCCACCGGCACTATAAAATGAATGCCGTAATGGACGAAAAACCTAAGCATGCAAAAAAGTTATATCTTGATTTTTCAAATACGCCAAGGCATTCGTTCCTTCATTGAAAAGCAAATCCAACACACTGGTATTTTTTACGAAGCCGTGCCGATCGCCGAAAACCTGCACGTAGCTTTCTTGCGCAAAGGGCAGTTTCCGTTTTGCGTTGACCAGCCATCGTGCATCATGGACAGCGCTATTTTCTAACTCATAGTTTTTGGTGGTTTCCTGTGGCGCTTTCATTTGAAGGCAATTGCAGATGGTTTCGATCGTATTTCGATTAAAATCCAGCAATTTTTCATACGTTTGGGTGTATAGCGGTGCTATATCATCTTCGTAAAACTCAAAAAAGGGCGAGGTTCTATAGGCCGTTTGCAAGGTGCGCCAATGGTTGCGTTGCCATGGATACGAATTGTCCAATAACACGGCATTGTATTTCTGTCGCCCATTTTGGCCTCCGACGTGTTGAATGGGGATACTGAGCATATGCCGCCCATTATCGGTACAAACGTAGCAGCGGTTGCGATAGGTCTGTTTTTGATAGTTGTCTTCCACCTCCCATTGAATGTCGTTTTGGGCGATGACCGAAAAGCTTGCGATGTTGGGGAAATAGGTGGGATGTAAAAGGGTTTTCAAAAAGCTACTGTATTAATAGGTTCTGGATGCAAATGTAGTGATTTGAGAATTTTAAAATCTTAACATGACGCCATGAAAGTAAGAGCTATTTGCCAACAAAACATTGAATTTAAAAATACACGGCGTTTAAAACCGTCGCAATTTATGATTGCAATCGCCTATCACCTTTTACTGAACGCTTAGTTTCCCAAAACCTGGGGCAAATACTTCATCAAGATGCGAACGCCGACTACCATTACCAGCAGGGCGGTCACTCTTTTAATACCATTTGGGGTCAAGCGTTTGAGACTAATGCGAATGCCCAATTGGCCGCCGATCAACACCGAAACCGCCAAGGCCAAAGTTTCTCGCCAAGGAAGTTCTAGCATATCGCCCTGCACCAGACCGGCAATTCCGGAAAGGGAATTCACTAAAATAAAAAAACTGGCCAAGGCGGCGATTTTGATGGAGGTATCCCACCGAAGGTGATTGAGCAGCGGTGCCAAAAAAATTCCCCCTCCGATACCCACCAGGCCGGAAATCAGTCCGATGCCGCCGCCCAGAACGTAGCTTACATATTTTGGATACGTCTTTACCCGTTCCGATAGGTTTTTTTGGGAAATTGTCTGCCAAGCCAAGAACAATGAAGAGATGACCAAAGAACATCCCAAAAGAATAAAAAATACATGTTCCTCCAAACGAAAGGAAGCTCCGATAAAGGCGAGGGGAATGCTGGCCAAGATAAAAGGAACGAAATCCCTGATTTTGATGTGCCCGTTTTTGAAATAGAGATAGGTGCTGCCCGAAACAACGATCAAATTACAGATCAGGGCTATGGAACGGATGGCGAAAAATCCCCCTAAAAAAAGCGTCAATAAAGCCAAATAACTGGATCCGCCGCCGAAGCCGACCGACGCGTAAAGTGTAGCTACAATAAAAAAACCAAAGCACAACACCGCTAGGTTTTCAATAGGTAATGCCATGCTTCTGTATCTGGTTCATTCCGCCGGAGATATTGATGAATTCGGCATCGGGATGCATATCCAAAAGCTTTCCGATCGCTTTTTTACTGCGAACGCCCGATTGGCATACGACGTAGGTTTTCGTATCGTAGTTCATCTCTTGGTGCCGCTCCCCAAGTTCTGAAAGGGGAATGTTTTTGGCAATTTTTATATGATTTCGTGCAAACTCGACGGGCGTTCGCACATCGATAAGCTGAGGCACTTCGCTTTGCACCAGACCCAAAAATGCGTCCGCCCCTATCGAACCAAAGCCGGTAGCACACTCAAAATCATAACTATGCCGCAACTGACGTATACTTAAATTTTCAGGCTTGACGGTGAACTTTATTTTTTGAAAGGAATTTGAAAGTCCGTCGAACAGCAGTAATTTACCCGAAAGTACCTCCCCTACTCCCGTGATTACCTTGACGGCTTCAAGGGCCTGTAGGTTTCCGATAATTCCCGGTAGTATGCCCAGCACACCATTTTCATTGCAATCGGGCACCTCATCGGATTTGGGCATAGTGGGATAGAGACAGCGGTATGTCGGTCCGTCTTCATAATTGAAAACACTGACCTGCCCTTCAAAGCCGTGCAAGGCCCCGTACACCAGTGGTTTTTTTAAGAGGGTGCAAGCGTCATTGATCAAATATCGGGTCGGAAAATTATCGGAGGCATCAACTATCAGATCATAACCGACCATCGTTTGCAAAGCATTTTCTTTGGTCAGGAAAGTTTCGTGGGGGATCAGGAGCGTATCGGAATTTTGGGCTTTCAATTTTTCGAATGCGGCGGCCACTTTTGAACGGCCAATATCCTTTTCGGCGTACAACACTTGACGGTGCAGGTTCGATAAGGAGACCTCGTCATTATCGACCAAGCCCAAGGTACCGACGCCCATAGCGTTTAAATAGGTACACACGGGAACACCAAGTCCCCCGGCCCCAACGACCAGCACTTTGGCGCTTCGCAGTCTTTCTTGGGCCTCAATACCAAAACCGGATAACTGGGTCTGCCTTTTGTAGCGGTCAAGATCCATATTAGTTTTTTTAACCTCCTCCTGATTATTCGATGCTCAGCCTTACGATCGCTTCTTTATACTCCTCCTCAGAATTGGCGTTCAGCAAGACGTTCAAACGGCTCGGAAAGACCAATTTCGTTTCGTTATTGATCAAAAACTTACGGGGGCAGGTTCCGTCACCACCCTCTAAATAGGCTTTGGAACTCTCAAGCGCATGCGGCTCCCAGATCGCACATAGCGGCTCTGGCAGCGGGTCATCCTTTTCGGCAAAGGCAGTAGCCAGCACATTGGGGTCACGGGCCGCTATTAATTCCTGAAGCGAGGCGAGATCGATCAAGGGCATATCACATGCAAGTACCAGCCAAGCTACCTCGGGAAACTTAGAATGGGCGGATAGAATGCCGTTGTACGGCCCTTGGTAAACATCGTCGTCTACTATGGTCTGCATTCTTTCGTCGATTTCCATCTGCTGATCGGGACGAACGCTCATAAAGGTTTCGGTACAGACACGACTCAATAAATGATAGAGATATTCGCGTTGTGGCATGCCGTGATAGGGAATCATGCCCTTGTCTTTTCCCATGCGGGTGCTTTTGCCCCCCGCTAGCACCAGACCGTATATTTTAGGACCTATAATCATGTTTTCCTCCTGTTTTTTCCTCTAATCGTATTTCCGTAATCTTTATGTCGTGGGACAAGGCCTTGCACATATCGTAAATCGTCAGCGCACTTACCGACACGCCCGTCAAAGCTTCCATCTCAACGCCGGTCTTTTCGTTGCATTTGACCGTGCAACGGATTATTAAATGCTTTTTCTTCGGATGGATGTCAATTTGGACTTTTGACAGATTGATCTGATGGCAAAGGGGAATAAGCTCCGCCGTTTTTTTGACCGCCTGAATACCGGCAATCACGGCCGTTTGGATGATGCTTCCCTTTTTGCCCAGAAAATCTTGCGATGCCAAGGTCTCGAAGACTTCCGAGGGAAACTCCACACGCCCCAAAGCCACAGCAGTTCTGGAAGTAACGCTCTTGTCGGAAACATCGACCATCGCCGCGTTACCAGCTTCATCAAGGTGGGAAACTTTTCTATCCATTCGTATTATTTTCTTCGCCCGGCTATCATCCGCCTATCGAGGTCATCGAATTATCAAAAACCCCTTTGTACTTTTCTTGTGCCTCATGGCCGGTCTTTGAACGGCTTCCGATAGCCTTTAAAATCTGTTCCTTTACTTTCTCTTCGGAGTTTTCACTCCGCAATATATCTCGGATATTCATGCTAGGTTTGGCGTACAAACAGGTAATCACATCACCGACCGCCGATATCCGTAAACGGTTACAGCTGCCGCAAAACGTACGGCTAAATGATGGAATTACCCCGAAACTCCCTTTAAATCCCGGAATTTTATAGTTGATGGAGGTCGATGTTTTCGGCGATTCGAGTTTATAGTATTCTGGATACGCCTCTTTTATGTAGGATAGAATACGTTTGTAGTCCCAAGCAATACTCGCGAAATTTTTGCTGCCACCATTGAATGGCATTTCCTCCAAAAAACGGACGGATACACCGTAGTGTTTCGTCAGCTCCAACATCGGCAAAATGTCTTCGGTATTCTGCCCTTCGAGGGCGATAAAATTGATACGTACATTAAAACCTTCGGTAATCAATCGTATGATGTTATTATGTACCGTATCGTAGTGGTCGCGTCGTGTAATCTTTTCAAAGGTCTCGCGGTTGATGGCATCCATACTGATGTTGAGGTTCAGAATGCCCAAGGCCTTGAGTTCGTCAATGTACTTACCAATGTTGGTCGCGTTGGTGGTAATCGATATGTCGTTCAAACCTTCTATTTTAGATAGCCGGCGCAGCAAGACCATGATGTCTTTACGTACAAAAGGCTCGCCACCGGTAATCCGTATTTTATCAATGCCCTGAGACACTAAAATTTCACTTAAACGGGACAGCTCATCAATAGTAAACAACTTGTCGTTTTTAGCGAAATTGATGCCCTCCGCAGGCATACAATAGTTGCATCGCAAATTGCAACGGTCGGTGACCGCCAACCGCAGGTAATCTATTTTTCTATTGTGATTGTCTACTAACATAGTGCAATTCTAGTTCAAGTTCGTAAGCCCTCTTTCTGAAATATCGAGATGTGAGCCAGTTCTAAATTTTGAAATCTGAACCCGTTGAAAATAAGCTTACTTTGACCTACCTGTTCAATTCAGCTATTTTCAATAACCAACTTGTTCAATTTAGACATTTTCTAAGGATGGGCCGATACCCAAACGGACTTATTCTTGAACATTTCCTTTTTCCATATCGGTACCCTTTCCTTAAGGGTGTCGATCAAAAATCGACAGGCCTCAAAACAGGCATCGCGATGTGCGGATGAAGCGCCGACCACCACTACAGGTTCTTCCACCTGCTTCAAACCCACCGCATGCCGGACAACCACCTTGTTAAGCTTCCATTTTTCCACAGCTTCGTTGGCAATTTTATCCATCTCCGAGAGGGCCATGGTCTTATAGGTCTCAAACTCCAAAGCCACTACGGTTTCATTATCGGTAAATTCCCGTACCGCACCTACAAATACACATATTCCGCCACTATGCGGATGCGAAAGCTCCGCAAACACCTTCGAGGTGTCGATTTCATCAACGATTTCTATTAGGATGTTGTCTTTCATCAGCCGCCGCTTACGGGTGGTATTATCGCAATTTCATCGCCTTTGTTCAGTCGGTCGCCATCTTCGGCGTAGTTGCTATTTACGGCCACCGCCAATGAGGAAAGCGTCCCGAATTCGGGAAAACTGTTTCTCAATCTCGCTTTAAGTTCCAATACCGATGACGGTAATCCGTCATCTTCGGGAATGCGAAAAGAACTGTTTCCAACGATGTCCCTGGCAATTCCGAATAGCAATATTTCCATTCCTAATGAATTAACAATAATTATTGTAAAGATACAACTTACGTAAAAAAAACAGAATTATTCCACTGCCGCAGCTTTTTCGGGCATATCATAAAAACCAGCTGGCTTAACGGTTTCGCTCAGGCTGATATTTTCGAAGTACAAAGGATTTTTTGCATCTTTAATAATAGTACCCTCATTAATGTACCAAGTCAAGGTTTTGGGCAGCAAAACACCATCGACTTCCGCCCAATCGGCGTAGCGGATGTAACTGACATCATCTGACCGCTTGTCGCTGCCAAAGGTAAACGTGTAGCCCAACCACGCCATTTTATGGGTATCGGCATCGTAGTATAGATAATAGTCGTCTTTGGGCGAGGCTCCTACGCCATCGTCATAGCTTATATGGATTCCTGGATACGATTTTCCTTCAAATTCCAAGGCTTCGGTATCCGCGTAATTGATACCATCATCGGCCAGCACAAAGGGCATGGCATAAAAATAGAACATCAGGTTATGGTATACCGCGGCATTGCCCTCGTAGGTTTTGCCCTCGTTCATCAACCACACATTTTCACCGTCATAGCCCATACTTGCGGTAGGCATTACGATTTTATCCCTTCTATCGTACAAGTCGATGTTGTGGGTTTCGGCGGCATCTGGCTTGGGAATCACGAAACTCAGGTTCCGTTTTTTCCTCCATATATCGAGCCCCCCGTGGGCTTCAAAGACTTTGGACAGATTTTTAGGATATTCATTTTTGGAAGTTTCAGTGTCAATCGTATCGGTTTTCGCTGCCGCTGCGTTCCCGCTTGCCATATCCGCTTCCGCCGTTTGCTCTTTCGGCGCCTCATTACAGTTCACGGCTAAGACCACCGCCATTGCTACCATAATACGTTTCATAATATTCAGTTTTAGGTTTCCCTCGATCAGTCGTAGCCGCGTCGATTTCGTTACTTTTGCGATATGCACGAAAGTACACAAATCAGCAGTCCGCATAACCCTTTAATCAAAAAAATCGGGGTGCTACAGGATAAATCAAGGGAACGCAAAAAATCCGGATACTTTGTTTTAGAGGGATTGCGGGAGCTGCAACTCGCTATCAAAGGAAAGTATACCTTGGATACCGTTTTGATACAGACCGATTTGATTTCAGAGGATGGCCTATCCACTCTTTTGGATGCAGCTATGCCACGACCGAAGATTATAACTATAAGTAAAGAGGTATACGCCAAACTGGCCTATCGCAAAACTACGGAAGGACTGCTTGCATTGGCGCGAAGCAAAGCGCACACCTTAAACCAACTCATACTCCCTTCAAAAAATCCATTGATCCTGATCGCCGAAGCACCCGAAAAACCTGGGAATATCGGGGCCTTGCTCCGTACCGCCGATGCCGCAAATTTAGATGCTGTTATCGTCGCCAATCCGAAAACCGATCTGTACAATCCGAATATCATACGGTCGAGCGTGGGCTGCGTTTTTACCAACAATATTGCCGTCGGAGGCACTACCGAGATTATATCCTATCTAAAGCAAAATGGCATTTACAGCTATTGCGCCACGCTAAGCGCCTCTACAACGTATACGGATGTCGACTTCAAAACACCCTCAGCCATCGTGGTAGGCACGGAAGCTACGGGACTTTCGCAGGACTGGCTAGCTAGTTCGGCACAGAACATCATCATACCTATGGCCGGTGAAATAGATTCTATGAACGTCTCCGTATCCGCCGCGATTCTTATCTTTGAGGCGAAACGGCAGCGGGGATTTTCTTAGTTGGCGGCTGCGGTTATAGATTTTTAATCAATTGTAAATCCATTGATACGTTGAACACGCTTTTCTATACCATAATTATCATCTTGCTCGCCCAGTTCATTCTCGAGACGGTCCTCGATTACCTCAACGCCAAACGTTACGACCGAACCATTCCCGAAGAACTCCGAGATGTCTTTGATGCGGACGAGTACCAAAAGTCACAGGCCTATAAAAAGACCAACTATCGCTTTGGATTGTTGACTTCGACCTTTTCGCTACTATTGACCTTGAGCTTCCTCATTTTCGGGGGGTTCGAGTGGGTCGATCAAATCGCACGTAGTATTTCGGAGAACCCCGTTGTCGTCGCCTTAGTGTTTTTCGGCATCATCATGATCGGAAGTGATATCATTACCTTGCCCTTCTCCTATTATTCCACTTTTGTCATCGAAGAAAAATTTGGGTTTAACAAGACGACTACGAGCACTTTTTTTCTTGATAAATTGAAGGGATGGGCCATAATGGCGGTGGTCGGCGGTGGCCTGCTGGCCCTCATCATTTGGTTTTTCGATTGGGCGGGCACCACATTTTGGATTTACGCCTGGGCACTGGTCACCATCTTCACCATTTTCATGAACCTGTTCTACAGCAAACTCATCGTACCGCTCTTCAACAAACTGACCCCGTTGGAAGCCGGTGGCCTAAAGACCAAAATTGAAAACTACGCGGAAAACGTCGGTTTCGAGCTTCAGCATATCTTCGTCA
>JBATUY010000532.1:0-2126 GCA_049671465.1 Pricia sp.
ATATCTTAAATTCATTTTTTGCAAGAGATGCAATACCTCCTAACAAGTATAATGCAACTTAAGGTTTTGTATGTTTTGACGTGTCCTGTACTATCCTGCAAATTAAACCCTATTTAATATAAAAAGAACACAAAATGACCAAAACGAACTTCAAATTATTCATACTAATATTAATAATAGGTTTTCCCCTGTTTGCTCAAAAAAATCAAAAATTACTGGACACCGTTAAGCTACTTTCCAAAACGACCCTAACCCAAACCGGGTATTGTTCCGATGGAACGGACAGGCAAAGGGACGGTATTCGCAGGTTTCATGGTCCTATGGAAGCGAGGATAATCGCTTCCAATAAATATCAATACATCGCTTACTACGAGAGTAACGGCGAAATTGTTATTGCCAGAAAAAAGATAAATTCAAAATCAGCATGGGAAAAATCGATTCTTCAGGGTTACAAAATGAAATCCGAAGACCGACATAATAAAATCGCGCTTTCCATTTCCGAAGGAGACGGTGTCATTCATTTGTCATTCGATCACCATAACACTCCCCAATTTAATTATGCCCATTCTCCGGCAAATGCTGCCACAAATCCGGAAGCCATAGTTTGGGATAACTCGGTTTTTTCATTACAACCGAATCTAGGACTGACGACCGATACCGGATTGGTAACCTACCCAACCTTTTATCAGCTCAATTCATCGGGGAACCTCTTAGTGTATTGGAGAACCGGTGGTTCCGTCGGCGGTGAGATGAATCTTGCCAATTATAGCAGTACAGATAATAAATGGCAGTTTATCGGTAAAATTTCATCGCAAGAAGGTACTTACAACGGACAAAAAGGAACCCGGGGACCGTATACAGGAAATTTTATAGACGATGCCAATGGAACATTACATGTGGCTTGGGTTTTTAGGGAAAGAGAAGCCCAAAGGGATGTAAAAGATAGTAGGAATTATGGCGAGCACGGACTCTTCTACGCACAAAGTTCCGACGGCGGTTTTACCTGGGAGAATAATACGGGAAAAACAATTGCCAATGTCAAATCAGGCAAGACGATGGGAATAGACAACATGAGGGATGTTCCTGTGAAGATTCCCATGAAACTCGATCCTTCCCATGTGGGGTTGACCTCAATTTTAGACCCTGAAACCGATAATCTTATAACCCTGTTAAACCATTACAAGCCCGGTACGGATAAAAAGGCAAATTATTTATACATACGCACCCCAATGGGAGTTTGGACAACTCAAGAGACCAATTTGGATCAACGTGGAAAACTAACAATACAAGGTGAAAGGATGTTTGTCTTTAATGAATCCGGTATTTCATTTTCTGAACGAAGCTCTGATTTCTCCGATTGGAATCGAATTCCTTTCCCCATTACATTTAAAAAAGGCTCTACCAACTGGGACCTGAAAAATTTGGACCAAGGAGTCGCAACCATGGTCATTCAATATGCTCCCGAGGAGTACGGAGAATCAAGTCCCATAGAAATTTTTGATTTGAAGATTTTTGAATAGAAACGGAAAGCAGTGTTCAATTTATTGTAGGATAATACAGAGTAGTTTCCTTACGCGGTGTTATAGTCTTAGTGATGAGTTTCGGAAATTAAAGGACTATTCCATAAAATGTGTAAATAGCGCCAAATATTTGAGGCTATCCGGAAATCAGGCATTTTAGTGATAAGAATTTTCCTTTAAACCGTGTGTACTGACCGCCCCGGGATTTTAGAAGTTTTAATTTGGAACGACCTTGATGACCATCCCAGGAACCGAAAGGTCATCGGGGTCTCCCGCACTAGTGCCAATATCCTCAATCAATGATCCGGAAACCATTATTTCGTTTTCACCGATACTTACCTTCTCGGTGATATCCATCGCGCTCTTCGCCAACAAATCCTGCGCGTAAATCTTGACTTTTTCCGGCAAAGGCTTAGAAAACCGTATCCTAAGGGACTTGTAAATTCCGAAAATACCTATAGGCCTGTCGATTTCCGCTTCCTTGAGCGTGATATCCGCTTCGGGGTGCCTCCAACTATTGTCAGGCGTCACCCTTCCCTCGGTGGCCACCGCGACAGCTCCGTTCGGAAACTTTGATGCCAATACGTATGGCACCAATCCCTCACT